>JBKOUQ010000003.1:0-20904 GCA_046723475.1 Candidatus Methylomirabilota bacterium | reverse complement strand
GACGGGAGGAGCGCGCGTGGCAGGCGCACAACGAACGTGCTGCCCAGGCCGCGCCCGGCGGACGCCGCCTCGACGCTGCCGCCGTGAAGCTCGGTGAGCGTCTTCACCAGGGTCAGCCCGATGCCCAGCCCGCCCTCGGTGCGTGCGGCCGAGCGCTTGCCCTGAAAGAACAGCTCGAAGATGTGCGGGAGGATCTCCTCCGACATGCCGATCCCCTCGTCCTCGACGACGAGCACCGCGGCGTCGGCCTCCGCCCGTACCCGCACGCGGATCGCGCGGCCCACCGGCGTGAACTTCACCGCGTTGGTGAGCAGGCTGACGACGATTTGCTCGAGGCGAATCGGGTCGACGTTGACGCCGACGGGCTCGGCGTCGACCTCGATGGTGTGCGCCGTCACGCTCGGGCCCTGCAGCGTCGCCAACGCCTGGTGCAGCGTCTCCCTCAGATCCACCGCCCGCCGCTCCAGCGTGACTTTGCGCCCCTCCACGCGGGCGGCGTCGACCAGGTCGTCGACGAGCCGCTTCAGATGGCGCACCTGTCGCTCGATGACCGCACGCGATTGCCCGGCGGTGCCCGTGGTGGCGCCGACTCGTTTGAGGATTTCGGTCGCGCTCGCGATGGCCGCCAGCGGGTTGCGCAGCTCGTGTCCCAGCATCGCGAGAAAATCCTCCTTGAGTCGGACCGAATCCGTGACGTCGTCGAGGCGGTGGACGATGTAGCGCAGCTCGCCATCCGGGCCGAGCACCGCCGAATTCATGCGCCTCCATGCGCGCTCGTCGGCGCCGTGCGCGCGCGACACCAGCGCACGCACGTCGAGCTTCTCGACGGGCATCACGTCATGGCGCGCACCGGCCAGGACGCGCTGGAACGACGTCATCAACGCGCGCGCGACCCCGAACACCTCGAAGAAATCGCGACCCACGATCTCCTCGCGGGTCGTGTGCGTGGCCGCGAGGTAGGCATCGGTCGCGGCGACGATCTCGAAGCTCGGCGTGAGGACGACACACAGGCGCGGCGCCGATTCGAACAGCACGCGGAAGTCGGGTCCCGGTGATACCGCGGGCGGCATCGCGATCTCCATGGGCAGCATCTCGGTCTCCGTCGGTCGCTCGATCAGGCGCGTGAACATGTCGGCGACGAACCGCATGAAACCGAAATGTCACCGTTCCGGTCAAGACCGAATTGGCCCGCTCCAGCCGCGCGTCGGCGCGCGCGGCGCGCCGTCTGGCCGCGTCGTTACTGCGTCGCGCGCGCACGCGACGCGCCGCGCCAGTCCGTACGCGGCCTGCCCGCGTGCCCGTGTCTCAGCGAGGCATGGTGACGCGGAAATTTCGCGTTGTGAACTGGTGTGGATATGTGGACAACCGCCGCTTAGGCGGTCGCCAAGGAACAGCTACTCGCGGCGGTCGCCCAGGAACCGAAGCAGGAACAAGAAGAGGTTGAGGAAGTCGAGATAGAGCGCGAGCGCGCCGACGATTGCGTATGAGCCGGCCCGTTCGCGGGGGACTTCGAGTGCCATGTGCTTGAGGCGCTGCGCGTCCCACGCCGTGAGGCCCGTGAAGACGATCACGCCGATCACCGAGATCAGAAACTGCAGTGCGTCGTTGTGCCAGAACATCCCGACGATCGAGGCGAGGATGAGCCCGATCAAACCCATGAACACGAACTGTCCTACACCGGCGAGACTGCGCGACGTCGTCGTGCCATAGAACGCGAGGGCGCCGAACATCCCCGCCGTCACCATGAACGTCGTCGCGATCGACGCGCCCGTATAGGCGATCGCCAGCGTCGAGAGTGTGACGCCGGTCAGCCCCGCATAACCCAGAAAGACCGCCGTCGCGGTGCTCGGCGCCAGCACGTGCGCGCGCGCCGACAGAAAGAACACGAGTGCAAGCTGGCCGATGAACAGCCCGATCACGAGCATGTAGTTGCCGAGCAGCGCCTGCAGCAGCGTCGGTGAGCCGGCGATCAGATAAGCGACGACGCCGGTGACCGCCAGGCCTGCGCACATCCAGCCGTAGACCGAGCGCAGGAACGCGCTGACGCGTTCAGCGGTCGCAACACTTCCGGGGAACGGGGCCGCGGAGTTTCGGTCGAAGAAATCCATACGCTCCGAGCTTACTGCGTGAAATGGCGTGCGTCCATAAATGAGCGCGGCCCGTCCCGAAACGAGCGCACCCCTGTCAACGAGCGCGGCCCCGTCCGTTCGGGCGGTTCCCCGGGGTCCGTCCGCCGCGCATGCTGGCGGCAACGATCGCAACGAGTCGGACGAAGGAGGCGGGAATGGACGGTTTGCTGGCACTTTCCAACGAGCTCGCGGCCGCGGTGGAGCATGCGGCCCGGTCCGCGGTTGGTGTAAACGGGCGGCGGCGGTTCGGCTCGACCGGGGTGCACTGGCGTCCCGGTCTGGTGGTGACCGCGGATCACACCATCGAGGTCGACGAAGATCTCACGGTAACCACGCCGGACGGCGCCACGCTCGCCGCCAGCGTGGCCGGTCGCGATCCCGCCGTCGACCTCGCGATCGTGCGCGTCGACGCGGGCGCCCTGCCCGTCGCGGACATCGCGACGGAGACCGCTCGCGTGGGCCACATCGTGCTGGCGATCGGGCGCGGGACGCGGGCGAGCTGGGGCGTGATCAGTGCGATCGGCGACCGACGACGGCCGCGGGCGGCCAACGAGGACCTGCTGGCCCTCGATCTCACGATGTATCCCGGCTTCTCCGGCGGGCCCCTCGTCGATGCGCGGGGCCGCGTCGTCGGCATCACCACCTCGGGATCGCGCCGGCATCTGCAGCTGGCGATTCCCGCGGCCACCGTCGATCGGCTCGTGGACGAGCTGCTGCGTCGCGGGCATCTTCCGCGCGCCTACGTCGGCGTCGCGACCCAGGCGGTGCAGCTCGGCGAACCGATGCGGCAGCGATTGGGCACGGAGCAGCGAACCGCCGTGATCGTCGTCGACGTGCAGCCGGAGAGCCCCGCGGCACGAGCGGGCATCCTCATCGGCGACGTCATCGTCGCGGTCGGCCAGACGCAGATCACCGAGCCCACGGAGCTTCGCGCCGTGCTCCGGCCCGAGCATGTCGGCGAGACGCTCAGCGTGTCGGTCGTGCGCGGCGGTGAGCCGCGCGACGTGCGGCTGACCGTCGGCGACCGAGCTCGCCGGTGATCGCGGCGGCCGCGCTCGATTTCAGCGACGTGGCCGAGCGGCTGCGGCGCATCACCGTCGAGATCACGACGGACGGGACCGGCATCGGCTGCGGCGTGCTGTGGCCCCGCGGGTGCGTCGTCACCAACGCCCACGTGATCCGCCGCGAGCGCGCGGCGGTACGATTGTTCGATGGCGCTCGACTCGCTGCCCGCGTGCTCGCACGTGACGACGGCGCGGATCTCGCGCTGCTCGGCATTCTCGACGCGGACGGGCCCGTCGCACGGCTGGCGCAGACGCCGGCGCGCGTCGGCTCCCTCGTCGTCGCCGTCGGTCATCCCCTCGGTGTGCGAGGCGCGGTGACGGCCGGCGTCGTTCACGCGGTCGGCCCCGTCGTGCCGCGCGGCCGGACGTGGATCCAGGCCGATCTGCAGCTCGCGCCCGGCAACTCCGGCGGTCCGCTCGCCGACGTCGCGGGCGACGTCGTCGGGCTGAATGCGATGATCGCGGGCGGGCTCGCGCTCGCAGTGCCCGTGGCGCGCGTCGCCGCATTCGTCCGCGCGGCCGGCGTGGCGACGACATGAGCAGCGACGCGCGGCGCACGCGGGTCGTCATCGTCGGCGACACCGCGGTGGCGGCCGCGCGCGTCGAGGCGATGCTGCGCGGCGATCCGCGGCTCGACGTACGCGTGCTGAACCCGGCCGCGATCTCGACGCTCGAGACCGAGCGTCAGCCGGCCATCGTCGTCCTCGTCGGATCGCCGCAGAGCGCCGATCGCGTGCTCGACACGCTGGCCGGCGTCGCGCGCACGCGCGCGATCGTCATGCTGACGGCGCGCCCACGCGACGCGTGGACCACCCGCGCACGCCGCCACGGTGTTCGCGCCGTGCTGCCGCACGACGCGACGGCCGACGAGCTCTCCGCTGCAGTGGCGGCGACGGCAGCCGGACTGCTCGTCGTGCACCCCGACGCGCTGAGCGCCACCACGGCAGCGTCCACGCCGCTCGGCGAGCCCGGCGGCACGCTGACGGCGCGCGAGCTCGAGATCCTCGAAATGATGGCCGAGGGTCTGAGCAATCGCGCGATCGCCGCGCGCCTGAAGATCTCGCGTCACACGGTGAAGTTTCACGTGGGCGCGATCCTCACGCGGCTCGGCGCCCGGACTCGCGCTGAGGCCGTGACGGTCGGCGTGCGGCAGGGCTTGCTCGCGCTCTGATAGAGTCTCGCCACGAAAGGACCACCACCATGCCCAGCTTTCGCCACGGCGACGCCACGATCTATTACGAGGACTTTGGCCGCGGATTTCCGATCCTCACGTTCGCGCCCGCGGGACTGCAGTCGACCATCGAGGTCTGGAGCCGTCCCGCGGCGCCGATCAACCCGACGACCGAGCTCACAGAAGGCTTTCGTGTGATCGCGATGGACCAGCGCAACGCCGGCGGTCGATCGCGCGCGCCGATCACCGCGAAGGACGGCTGGCACACCTACACCGGCGATCACCTCGCGCTGCTGGATCATCTCGGCATCGGCCGTTGTCATGTGTATGGGCAGTGCATTGGCGGCTCGTTCATCCTGAGCCTGCTGAAAGCCCAGCCGGAGCGTGTCGCGTGCGCCGTGCTCGCGCAGCCCATCGGGCGTGTGGGCCCGATGGCGCCCGGCCGCTCGGCGCGGTTCGAGGCATGGGCCGCGACGCTGACCGATCACCCGGAGGCGACGCCCGAGGTGCTGGACGCCGTCTACCAGAACCTGTACGGCCCCGGCTTCGTCTATTGCGTCGACCGCGCCTTCGTCGCCACCCTGGCGACGCCGTGCCTCGTGCTCGCGGGCAACGACGAGGCGCACCCGTTGCCGATCTCGGAAGAGCTGGCGAAGCTGCTGCCGAAGTGCGAGCTCATTCACGAGTGGAAGACGGGCCCGGCGCTGACGACGGCGCGCACGCGGGTAAAGGAGTTCCTGGCCAAGCACACGCCGCGCGTATAGCGAGCGCATCGTCGATGACCGAGCCGACTCGCTTCGACGGCGCCGGGCCGATTCGCTTCGACGGCGGCTTGCCGGAGGATCGCCGGCGCATCCTCGAGGCGCACGACGCGTATCTACGAGCGAATGCCGCCTACGACTGGCCGGCGCTCGAGGCGATCTGGAGCGACGATCCCAGCAACGTCTTCTTCAACATGAACGGCCACACCTATGTCGGGCGCGAGCAGTGGAGCCGGCTCTGGCAGTACTACGCCCAGCACAAAGAGAGTGGCTGGTGGGAGCCGTTCGACGTCAAGGTCCTCGTGCGCGGTGACATGGCTGTCGTGACGTGCCATCGCAAGACGATGACACGCTGGAAACCCGAGACGGGCACGCCGGACGCCGGGCACGTCGACAAATCGTTCATCTCGCGCTCGACGATGGTGCTCGTGCGCGAGGACGGCGACTGGAAGACGGTGCACGTGCACTTCTCTCCGGCGAGCGAGACGCCCCGGCCGGGGAATGTCTAGCGCCGGCCTCCCCGCGATCGCGCTGCGCTGCCACGGCGGGCTCACGCCGCATCAGTGCGTCGGGCAGGCGGTGGCCGCCGAGCGCGCGGGATTGTCGAGCGTCTGGTTCCCGGAGAATCCGTACGGGCGCGGCGCGTGGCCCGCCGCCACCGCGTGCGCGGTCGCGACCCGCCGGGTGCGGATCGGTCTCGGTGTGTTCAATCCGTACACCCGGCATCCGACGCTGATGGCGATGGAGATGGCGGCGTTCGACGAGCTGTGCGAGGGCCGCGCGGTGCTCGGGATCGGCGCCGGCATTCCGTCGCGCGTTGCAAAGATCGCGGCCGCCGACCGGCCCATCGCGGCCGTGCGCGATGCGGTGACGATCGTGCGGCGGCTGCTGCGCGGCGAGACGGTCACCTACACCGGCAAAGCCTTCTCCGCCGACGGCGTGAGGCTCGACGTGACACCACGACGCGCCGAGCTACCGATTCTCACGGCGGCGATGGGAGAGCAGGCGCTGCGCCTGTGCGGCGCGATCGCCGACGGCGTGATCATCTCCAACCTCGTGCCTCCCGCGTTCACCCGACGCGCGGTCGGCCTCGTGCGCGAGTCGGCGGCGCGTGCGGGTCGCTCGGCGCCGGCCGAGGTCATCCAGTACGTCCCGTGCGCCGTGCGCGCCGACGGCGACGACGCGCGACGGATCGCGGGTGATGCCGTCGCCGCCATGCTGCTCGCCTATGAGGCCACCGCGTCGGCCGCCACGCGCGCGGCGATGTCGAGCGCGAGCGGCGTGGCCGCGGAGGCGTTCGCGCAGACGATGGCCGCCCTGCGCCGCGGCGCGCGCCTCGATGCGCGCCTGCTCACGCAGTACGCCGTCGCCGGCACGCCCGACGAATGCCTGGCGCAGTGCCGTGTGTACGCGGAGGCCGGCGTGACCGAGCTCGCGATGGCGCCGATCGGCGAGCACGCCGTCGACGACATCGCGCGCCTCGGTCGCGCGCTCGGCTAGCGCGCTGTCGTCGGCTAGCGCGCTTTCGTCCGACTGAGGCGCCGCTGCCCCACCCGGCCCGCTCGCGCCTCACCGAGGTGTAAGCTAGCGCGCGGCATTTCAGGCAGTTAGCGCTGGCACACCGGTTGCCGGCACTTTCCGCAATGTCGACGTTTGCTCGCGGCGGGCTGGCGGCACTGCTCCTTCTTGCTCTGCCCGTCGTCGCGGCGGCGCACAGCGACGGTCCGGGCGCCGCACAAGCCTCCATCGCGGGGCGTGTGAGCGTTCAGGGCTTTCGGATCGAGGTGTTGACGGAGCCCGGGCCGCTGCGCGCGGATCGCGCCGGCCAGGTCATCGCGCGGATCTGGAGCGAAGCGGTGGCGGCGCCGGAAACGCCCGATCCACACGCGGCCCACGCAGCGGCGCCCGATCCACACGCGGCCCACGCGATGGCCGGCCGCGAGATGTCGCCGCCCGCGCCATCGACGTCACCGGCGACGCCCGTGATCGGCGCCGACGTACGCATGGCGCTCGGCACCGCCGATCCTGTGCGCGTCCTCGAGCGCCGCTCGGCGGGCTCCTATTCGCTCGCGCTCACGCCCGGCGCGGCGGAACCGCTGCATGTCCGCGTCGCAATCGCAGAGGTCGATCGTCGGCCGCTCGCGCCGCCGATCGTGGCGGACTTCGACCTCGATGTCACCGCCGCGTCGGGGCTTCCGTGGTGGCCGCTGTCCGGCCTCGCGCTGATCGCGGCGCTGGCGCTGGCGGGCATGCGACTCGCTGCCGTGCGCGCGGCGGGCGCGCCGCTCGACCTGCTGGCAGTGCCGCGGCTCGCGCGCGTGCTGACCGCGCCGATGCTCAAGCTGGCGCTGCAGCTGCCGCTGCTGCTAGTGACTGCGGTCGTCGTGGTCCTGGGTCTGGTCGATGTGCAGGATGCCGGCGTCAACGTGGCGCCGCGGCTGACGTGGACGATATGGTGGGCGAGCGTGATCTTCACGCTCGTCGCGGCCGGGCGCGTGTGGTGCGTCGCATGTCCGTTCGGCGCGCTCAACGAGTGGACGGCGCGCGCCACAGGCGCGTGGCGGCGGCTGCCACCCGTGTTTCGCAACCTGTGGTGGGCGACCGCGGCGTTCATGCTGCTCACCTGGGCGGACGAGATGCTCGGCGTGGTGCGCCGCCCCGCCGTGACGGCGTGGATCATCGTCGCCATCGCTGCCGCCGCCGTCATCATCGGGCTGCGCTACGAGCGTCGGAGCTTCTGCCGCTATCTGTGCCCGATCGGAGGCGTGCTGGGTCTCTATGCGATGACGGCGCCGGTGGAGCTTCGGGCGAAGAGCGGCGCCGTCTGCCGCGCGCACGGCGACAAGACGTGCTACCGCGGAAGCGAGGCCGGACCCGGCTGTCAGATGTTCGAGTTCCCCCACGCGCTCGACCGGAACAACTACTGCACGTTGTGCCTGGACTGCGCGCGCGGCTGCACGCATCACAACGTCGCGCTACGGGCCCGTCCGTTCGGACGCGACCTCTGGGCCTCACGCCGGCGCGCGCTCGACGAGGGGTACCTCGCCGTCACGCTCGTCGGACTGACGCTGATCCTCACGGCGCGCATGTTGCCCACCTGGCCCGAGTGGATGGCGGCCATCGGCCGCGCGCTGCCGCGCGCGACGTGGGCGGCGACGGCGCTCGAGTCTGCGATGCTCCTGCTCGGCTCACTCGTCGTCGCGCCCGCGCTGCTGCTCGGCGCCGCCGCGATCGCCAATCGCCTCGCGGGCCGCGCGGGCGTCGGCGTGCGCCACACATTCGTCGCGTTCGCCTACATGTTCGTACCCGTGGCGCTGGCACTCCACCTCGCGCACAATCTGTCGCACCTTCTCATGGAAGGCCCGGCGATCGTGCCCGCTGTTCAGCGCGCGGTGTCGGTGTTCACGCCGTGGATGCTCGCGCCGCCAGACTGGCATGTCGGCGCGCTGGCGAGCGCGTCCGCGATCAACGTGCTGCAGGTCGTCATCGTCACCGGCCTGTTCGGACTGTCGCTGGTCGCGGGACACCGTCTGGCGCTTGGCCTCTACGCCGATCGCCGCGTGGCCGGCCGCGCCGTCGTGCCGCTCGTCGTGCTCGCGCTCGTCTTCGTCGTGCTTGGCGTGATCGTGCTGGGCCAGCCGATGTCGATGCGCCACTCGATGTAGCTGCGTCGGCGGACGGCCGGCCGCGCGACGCCGGAGCGTCGCGTGGCTCGGCCGCCTGCTCGACGAATCGGGCGCGGCTACGCGGCGTCCCGCATGCGCGACGTCGCCGTGGTCAGTGCGCGCTCGATCTTGCTCCCCGCCTGCTCGGTGGACGCTTGCAGCCGCCCGACCGACTCGGTGAGGGCCTCGGACGTGCCGTTGACGAGCTCGAACGCCTTGCGCGTGCCATCGATGCTCTCGCGGCAGACCGAGTGATACCAGCGCAACGGATCGGCAAACACCTCCGGCCACGCAATCTGCGCGCGCATCGCCGCCGCGGCGTTCTCGCGCATGATCTGCATGACGCTCTGCTGCGCTTCGATCCACAGCCGCGCCGTCTCCTCGAAGGTCTGCATCGACAGCGTGAGGAACTCGTTCATCACGCGCTGATTGGCTTCGGCCAGTGCGGCAGTGGTTTGCGCGCCGTTGTCCGCCGCCCGGGTGAAGACTCGCGCGGCCTCGTTGGTCGTCTCGCGTACGGTTCGGCTCGCCTCGGACGCTGCTCGCTGCGTCTGTGCTCTCACTTCGTCCATTGGTCACGCTCCTCCACGTGGTGTGCTTTTTTCATCGACACGATGTGTGCACGCTTACGATGACGCCACACGAGGACATCAGCGGCGCAATGGCAGCAATCGCGGTACCATCAGCGCTCGAATGCGCCTCGCCCCTGGTCTCCTCCTCTCGGTTTGCGTTCTCGCGATCGCCGGATGCGCGAGCGCCGGCGTGCCCGCGGGCGAGCACGGCATCGCGGTCACCGGCATCGGCCGTGTCACCGCGCGGCCCGACACGGGCACCATCGACGTCGGCGCCGAGGCGCGCGCGCCGCAGCTGGCCGACGCCTCCGCGCGCGTGGATCGAACGATGCGCGAGGTGCTCGCGCGCGTGAAAGCGCTCGGCGTCACCGACGCCGACGTGCGGACGATCGTCTATCAGATCGACCCGATCGCCGAATCACGCGCGCCGCGCGACGACGCCGTACAGATCGTCGGCTATCGCGTGGCGAACGTCGTGCAGGTCCGGGCGCGCGAGGTCGCGCGGCTGGGGCCGATCGCCGACGCCGCGGTCGGCGCGGGGGCGAACATCGTCCGCAACATCCAGCTCACGATCGACGATCCGGCCCGCTACGAGGCCGAGGCGCGCGCGCTCGCCATGCGCGACGCCGCCGCGCGCGCCGGCCAGATGGCTGCCGCGGCCGGCGTCAAGCTCGGGCGGCTCATCTCGGTGCGAGAGCAGTCATCGCCGCCCGTGCGGCCGCTGCCGCGCATGGTGCTGCAGTCCGCGGCGGGCCCCGTCGAGCCGGGGCAGATGGAAGTCAGCGTCAGCGTCGACGCGCGCTACGCGATCGAACAAGTGCGGTAGCATCAGCCGTCCATGGCCTCCACGCTCAGGATTCACGGCGCGCCGCTCGAGGTGCGCCGGCTCTCGAAGGCCTTTGGCAGCACGCGCGTGGTGGACGACGTCTCGTTTTCCGTCGACGGCGGGGCGTTTTTGACGCTGCTCGGCCCCAGCGGCTCGGGCAAGACCACGACGCTGCGAATGATCGCCGGGTTCGAGGAGCCGACCGAGGGCGACGTCCTGGTGGGCGGCACCTCGATCACCGATCGGCCGCCGTACCGCCGCAACATCGGCGTGGTCTTTCAGCAGTACGCGCTGTTCCCGCATCTCACGGTCTTTGCCAACGTCGCCTACCCGCTGCAAATGCGGCGCACGCCGAAGCCGCAGATCGCCGAGCGCGTGCGCCGCGCGCTCGAGCTGGTGCGGTTGCACGGCTTCGCCGACCGTTACCCGCGTCAGCTCTCCGGCGGCCAGCAGCAGCGCGTGGCGCTGGCACGCGCCATCGTGTTCGAGCCGCCCGTGCTGTTGATGGACGAGCCCCTCGGCGCGCTCGACAAGCGCCTGCGCGAGGACATGCAGGTCGAGCTGCGGCACCTGCAGCGGCAGCTGGGCATCACGACCGTCTCGGTCACGCACGATCAGGTCGAGGCCCTCGTCATGTCCGACCTCATCGCGGTGCTCGACGGCGGGCGCCTGCAGCAGCTGGGCCCGCCGCTCGATGTGTATCGCCGGCCCGCCAACCAGTTCGTCGCCGACTTCATCGGCGAGTCGAATTTGCTCACCGGCACGCTCGGCGACGACGCGACGTTCACCAGCGCCAGGGGCCTGCGCGTGCGGATGGCCACTGGCGGCGGCAGTGGGCCCGCGCATCTGGTCGTACGCCCGGAATACGTGCGGCTCGGGGACGCCGCCGCCGCGCGCGCCAACCGCTATCAGGCCGAGATCGTCGAGTTGCTGTACGTCGGCGATCTGGTGAAATACCGCCTGCTCGTGGAGCAGCGCGACCAGCTCGTTGCCAAGACGCTCGCGCCGTCGGTGGATCAGCCGTGGAAGCCAGGCCAGCAGCTCATTGTCGGCTGGGACCCCGCCGACTGCCTCGCCGTGTCTCACTGACGCCATGACGCACACAGGAGGACCTCGCATGCAGAGCTCACGCGTTTCACGTCGACGCTTCCTCGGCACCACCGCCGCGGGAGCGTTCGCGACCGCCGCGCTGCCGCGCGTCGTGCGCGCGCAGGGCAAGAAGGAGCTCGTCTTCGTCGGCTTCGGCGGCAGCTACCAGGAAGGCCAGACGAAGGCGCTGTTCGAGCCGTTCGAGAAAGAAACCGGCATCAAGGTGGTGCAGACGACGGGCGTCGACATCGCCAAGCTGCGCGCCCAGGTGCAGTCGAAGAACGTCGAGTGGGATCTGATCTCGATCCCCGATCGCCTGCGCTACACCGCGGTGAAGGACGATCTCGTCCAGCGGCTGAACTACAACGTGATCAACGCCAAGGACGTCATGCGCGAGCTCGTGACCGAGCACGCGGTGGGCTGTGTGACGATCCCGATGCTCCTGACCTACAGCACGAAGGCCTATGCGCAGGGCAAGGCGCCCATGACGTGGCCCGACTTCTGGGACGCCAAGAAGTTCCCGGGCCCGCGCGGCTACTACAACGCGCCGACGTACAGCCTGGAGTTCGCGCTGATCGCCGACGGCGTGCCGAAGGACAAGCTCTACCCGCTCGACGTGCCGCGCGCGCTCAAGAGCCTGGATCGCGTCAAGCAAGACGTGAAGGTCTGGTGGTCGCAATTCCCGCAGCCGGGCGTGCTCCTCAAGAGCGGCGAGATCACGGCCACGCCGTGGACGCGCTCGATCACGTTCATGCTCGACGGCGAGCCGATCGGCATCAGCTACGAGGGCGCCGCGCTCACCTACGAGGCGTGGGTGGTCCCGAAGGGCGCGCCCAACGCCGACAACGCGATGAAGTTCATCAACTTCGCCTTGCAGCCCACGCCCCAGGCGGAGCTCACCAAGTACATCGCGTTCGGCCCGACCAACACGAAGGCCATGGCCCTGGTGGACGCCAAGCTGCGGCCCTTGCTGTCGTCCAACCCGGACAACATCAAGAAAGGCTTCCTCCTGAGCGGCGACTGGTGGGGCCCGAATCTCGACAAAGTCAACGAGCAGTGGAACGAGTGGCGGCTGAAATAGGAGCGGCACGGTGAGCAAGATCCTGTACGAGACGAAAGGCAGCATCGCGCGCATTACGATCAATCGGCCCGAGTCGATGAACGCGTTCGATCTGGAAACCGCGCGGCTCATGGGTGATCGGCTGAAGGAGTTCGACGCCGACCCCGCGCTGCGCGTGGCCGTCATCACCGGCGCCGGCGACAAGGCGTTCTGCGCCGGTGCCGATCTCAAGAAGATGCACGGCGGCTCGCACGACGGCGGGATCAACGAGCTGTGGGATTTCGAGCGCCAGAACCGGCTGGGCCAGCGGCTGCAGACGGTCAAGCCGGTGATCGCCGCCATCAACGGCTATTGCCTGGCGGGCGGCCTGGAGCTGGCGCTCGGCAGCGACATCCGCATCGCGTCCACCAACGCGTCGTTCGGATGTCCCGAGGTGCGCTGGAGCATCCTGCACGGCTTCGGCGCCATGCGACTGCCGCAGACCGTGGGCATGTCGGTGGCAATGGAAATGCTGCTCACGGGCGAGCGCATCGACGCCAGGCGCGCCTACGAGGTGGGGCTGATCAGCCGGCTCGTGGAGCCACCGGCGCTCATGCGCACGGCCGATGAGATCGCGCAAAAAATCGCCGAGAACGGGCCGCTCGCCATCCGCGTTACCAAGGAGCTCGCGTGGCGTGGGCTGCACGAGCATCCGGACGACATGCTGCGCTTCTATGCGGCGGTGACGGCGTTGATTCACGAAACGGAGGACGCGAAGGAAGGTCCGCGCGCGTTCTCGGAGAAGCGCACGCCGCAGTTCAAGAACCGTTGAGCGCCTCGGTGAGCGCTTGAGGCATCCGCTCGACGCGCTGTTCAACCCCACCGGCGTCGCCGTCATCGGCGCGTCGACCGTGATGCACAAGACGGGCGGACGCCGGTGGCGCAGCATGGTGCAGAGCGGCTTCACCGGGCCGCTCTACCCGATCCATCCGACGGCGTCGGAGATTCTCGGGCGCAAGGCGTATCGCTCGCTGCGCGACGTACCCGGGACGGCGGAGATGGCGGTGATCCTCGTGCGCCCCGATCTGGTGCCCGGCGCGGTCGCCGACTGCGTGGCCGTCGGGGTACGCGGGATCGTCGTCATCACGGCCGGCTTCGGCGAGACGGGCGCCGAAGGCAAGCGCATCGAGCAGGAGTTCGTCTCGGCGGCGCGCGCGGGCGGGGCGCGCGTGGTCGGGCCGAACTGCGCGGGCCTGTTCAGCGGCTCGGGTCGTGTGAACGCGATGGGCTGGGACGTGCCGCGCGGCCCCATCGCGCTGATCTCGCAGAGCGGCAACATGGCGCTGACATTCGGACAGCTCGCGCGCGACAAGGGGCTCGGGTTCAGCAGGCTCGTGACGGTGGGCAATGCCGCTGACGTGCGGATCCCCGAGTATCTCGACTATCTGTTCGCGGATGCCGAGACGAAGGTCATCCTCGCGTACCTCGAAGGCTTCGGGCCGGGGGAAGGCCGCGCGCTGTTCGATCTGATGCGCACGCATCCGACGCCGAAGCCCGTCGTCGTGTTGAAGCCGGGCGATACGGAGAGCGGCCGCCGCGCCGCGCTGTCGCACACCGGCGCGCTCGCCGGCGAGGCGCGCATCGTCGACGCCGCGTTCCGCCAGTGCGGCATCGTCCGCGCCGCCGAAAGCGAAGACGCGTGGGACGCGGCGATCGCGCTCGCCTCACTGCCGCCGCTCGCCTCGCGCAACGTGGCGGTGATGTCGGATGGCGGCGGTCACGCGACGATTGTCTGCGACACCGCCGATCGGTACGGGCTGCTCGTGCCGCCGCTCGCCGCGGCGACGCAGCAGCGGCTGGCCGAGATTCTGCCCGCCCGCAGCGGCGTCGCGAATCCGATCGACTTCGCCGGCCAGGCCGAGGAAGAGCCGGAGGTCGTGCCGCGCGTGGCGGACGTGTGTCTCGCCGATCCCGACATCGGCGCGATGATCTTCGCCGGCCACTTCGGCGGGTACGTCCGCATCGCGACGCCGGAGCTCGGCCTGCGCGAGGAGGCCGCGGCGCGCGAGCTGGCCGACGCCGTCCAGCGCCACGGCAAGCCGTTCGTGCTGCACACCATCTACGCGGGCGAGCATCTGCCCGCGCTCGACACGCTGCGTGCGGCGGGCGTGCCGATGTATCGCTCGCTGGAGGCGTCGGCCAAGGCGCTGGCCGTCTGCTGGCGCGCCCGCCCACGTGCGCGCGCTGACAGCACGCGTTGTGCCGCGCCCGACGGCGCTCGCGTGCGCACGTTCCTCGCGCGCGCGGTGAACCGCGTGCTCCTCGAGCCCGACGCGCGTGATCTCCTGGCGGCCTACGGCGTCGCCGTGCCGCCGTCGCAGATCGTGTCCGCGCCGGCGGCGGCGACGGAGGCGGCGCGCGCGCTCGGCGGACGCGTCGCGCTCAAGCTCGTGGCGCCAGGCGTCGTGCACAAAACGGAGGCGGGCGGCGTCATCCTCGACGTGGCGCCCGAGCACGCGGCGGACGCGTATCGTGCGCTCTCCGAGCGTGCGGCCGCGCTGAAGGCGACGCCGGCGCGCGTGCTCGTCACGCCGATGATCGCCGGCGGGTTGGAATGCGTCGTCGGCGCGTTCCGCGACCCGCAGTTCGGCCCCGTCGTGATGTTCGGTCTCGGCGGCGTGGGGGTCGAGGCCGTCCGCGATGTCGTGTTTCGCCTGGCACCGGTCGACGCCGACGAGGTTCGCGCAATGACGGCCGAGATCCGCGCGCATCGTCTGCTCGCCGGCGTGCGCGGCCGGCCGCCACGCGACGTCGAGGCCGCCGTCGACGTCATCGTGCGCGTGTCCGAGCTCATCGCCGACGTCGACGCGCTCGCCGAGCTGGACATCAACCCGTTGTTGCTGCTCGAGCGCGGCGCGGCCGTGGCCGACGCGCGCGCCATTGTCACATAGCGATATCGCTATATAGATGAGGCGCTCGAGGCTCGCGCGTGTGCTCCTGCTCGGCCCGCCGCTGGCGTTTCTGCTCGTCGTGTTCGTCGTGCCGCTCGCGCGCGTGGTCTGGGGCAGCGTCTTCGCGCCGGACTTCACGCTGGCATTCTACGAGCGCATGTGGCGCACGCCGGTGTACGGCCGCGTGTTCTGGATCACGTTCAAGATCAGCGTGCTCACCACGGGGTTCGCGGCGCTCCTCGGGTATCCCGCGGCGTATTTCCTCGCCACCGTCACGCCACGCACGCGCCAGCTGCTGCTGCTCTGCGTGATCGTGCCGTTCTTCCTGAGCGTGCTGGTGCGCAACTACGTCTGGATCGTGCTGCTGCAGCGCACGGGTCTCGTCAACCGACTGCTGAGCGATTGGGGGCTCATCCGCACGCCGCTGGACCTGATGTACAACGAGCTCGGCGTGCTGATCGCGATGGTCAACATGCTGCTGCCCTACATGATCTTTCCCGTGCTGAGCGCGCTGCTCGCCATCCCGCCCGAGCTGCGCCAGGCGTCGGCCAGCCTCGGCGCGCCCCCGGCGCGCACGTTCTGGCGCGTGACGCTGCCGCTCAGCATGCCGGGTGTGGCCGCGGGCGGGCTGCTCGTCTTCATCGTCTCGCTCGGCTTTTTCATCACTCCGGCGCTGCTGGGTGGACCGAAGCAGATGATGGTGAGCAACCTCATCGAGTTCAGCGTGCGGCAAGTCCTGAACTGGCCGTTCGCCTTCGCGCTGGCGAACACGCTGCTGATCGGCACGCTGCTGCTCTACGCGATCTACATCCGCGCGCTCGAGGGCCGGATGCCGCGCACGGCCGGCCTGCCGTGAGACGACGCCTGGCGCGATCGCTGCCGCGGGCGGCGCTGGCCGTGGCGGGCGGCTCGGTGCTCGCGTTCATGGTCGTGCCCGTGCTCACCGTCATCCCGATGTCGTTCAGCTCGTCGATGACGTTCGAGCTCATCCCGACCGTTCCGGGGCTGACGCAGTACCGGCGCTTCTTTGCGAGCCCTGACTGGATGCAGGCACTCGGCCGATCCGTGCAGGTCGCCGTCGGCGCCATGCTCGTCGCCACCGTGCTCGGCACGCTCGCCGCACTCGGCCTGCGGCGACTCGCCACGCGGTCGCGCCGGCTGCTCGAGGCGGCGCTGATCGCCCCGCGCATCGTGCCGAGCGTCGTCTTCGCCGTTGCGGCGTACTACGTCTTCGCCGCGGCGGGGCTCGTCGGCACCGTCGCCGGGCTGGTCCTCGCGCACAGCGTGCTGGCGTTTCCCTTCGTCGTCGTCTTCGTCGGCAGCGCGCTTCACGGCCTCGATCCCGCGCTGGAGGAGGCGTCGCTCAGCCTCGGCGCCGGCCCCGTCACGACGTTCGCGCGCGTGACCTTCCCCCAGATCCGACTCGCCGTGTTCGGCAGCGCGCTGTTCGCGTTCAACGTGTCGTTCGACGAGGTGGTCGTGACGCTGTTCATCAGCGGCGTGCGGGCCAAGACGCTGCCCGTCAAGGTGTGGGACGCGATCTTCTACGAGATCACGCCAATCCTGCCCGCGATCTCCACGGTCATCATCGTGGCCAGCGTCGCCGTGCTGACTCCCCTGCTGCTCGTCAGAAGGAACACCTCATGAGCTATTTCACCGGCTTCACGTGCGTGCACTGCGCGGCCACGTATCCGCCAGACCGGGATCTGCTCCTGTGTCCGAAGTGCGAGAACCTGCTCGAGGCCGACTACGACTACGCGCGGCTGGCGCGCGAGCTCGATCGCGACGCCCTGTGGCGCCGGCCCGACGACGTCTGGCGCTGGCGCGAGCTCTTGCCCGTGCTCGACCCGAGCAAGATCGTCACGCTGGGCGAGGGCGGCACGCCACTGCTGCGCGCCGACCGGCTGGCCCGCGCGTGCGGTGTCCGCGAGCTGTGGCTCAAGTCCGACGCGACGGCCAATCCCACCGGCTCGCTCAAGGATCGCTCGATCACCGTCTCGGCGACGAAAGCGGTGGAGTTCGGGTACGGCGTGCTCGCCTGCGACTCCACCGGCAACAAGGCGTCGTCCACCGCCGCCTACGCGGCGCGCGCGGGACTGCGCAGCGTCGTCTTCTGCCCGCACGACACGCCGGTGCCGAAGATGGCGCAGGCCGTGTTCTTCGGCGCGCGCCTCATCCGCGTGCGCGGTCACTACTCCGAGATCAACGCGATGTACCGCCGGCTCATCGCGAGCGGCGCCGTGAAATGGTACGACTGCGGCACCGACAATCCGTTCCGCTACGAAGGCAAAAAGACGTACGCGTACGAGATCGCTCAGGCGCTGGGCTGGCGCGCGCCCGATCGCTTCCTGCATCCCGCCGCCGGCGGCATGTCGCTGGCGAAGACATGGAAGGGTTTCAACGAGCTGAAACGCCTCGGCTGGCTCGACACGCTGCCGAAGATGACGCTCGTGCAGGGCGCCGGGTGCGCGCCGATGGTGCGCGCCTGGGAGACGGGTGCGCCCACGATCGCGCCGGTCGAGAAGAAGCCGACGCTCGCGAGCGCGCTCGCGGCCGCGGATCCCGGCCTGCTCGGCGCGCGGGCGCTGGAGGCGGTGCGCGCCTCGGGCGGCGCGGCCGCCGCGGTCACCGACGACGAGATCCGCGGGGCCATGCGCGATCTCGCCGGCGAAGGCCTCTTCATCGAGCCGAGCGGCGCGGTAACGCTGCCCGCGCTGCGCCGGCTGGTGGCCGCCGGCCACGTCGACCGCGGCGAATCGGTCGTGTGTGTGCTGACGGGCTCGGGCTTCAAAGACTTCGAGCGCATCGTCGAGATGGTCGAGATTCCGCGCGACGTCGTGACGGGTTACGACGCGATGCTGGCGGCCGCGCGACAGGTGGCTTGACGCGCTCGGACAACGCAGCCACGTTGCTGCAGAAACGCCGCAGCGCGGGCTGATCTCGGAAGCGTATCGAACATTCGGCATTGACTGCGCGGCGCTTGGCACGCGTACTATGACGGCATGGCGACGGACATCGACATCGTGAGACGCCGGTTCACCGTGGACGAATACCACCAGATGGGTCGAGCCGGAATCCTCAATGAGAACGACCGGGTCGAGCTCATCCGCGGGGAAGTCGTCCACAAGATGGTGATCGGCAGCCGCCACGCCGCGTGCGTTGCACGCCTGACCGACGCCCTCGTTCGTCGCCTTCATGGGCGTGCGATCCTGTGGCCGCAGAATCCGCTGACGATTCTCCCGGACTCCGAGCCCCAGCCGGACATCATCCTGCTGGGCCATCGGCCGGACTTCTACGAAGCTGAGCTGCCGACTCCAGACGATGTCGCGCTGCTCGTCGAGGTGGCCGACGCATCGCTGCGCTACGATCGGCACGTCAAGGGTCCGCTCTACGCCGAGGCCGGCATCCGCGATTACTGGATCATCGATGTCGGCGGCCAAGCCGTCGAAGTCTATCGCGAGCCCGTTACTCGCCGATTCCAGCGCACAGAGCGTATCGCGCGCGGCGGGGCGCTGACCCCGCTCGCGTTTCCGGACGTGACCATCGCGGTTAGCGACATTCTCGGCTGACGCAGCGACCACTCATTCCGCATAGCCCACGAGCTCGACGTAGCCCTGTCCGGCGATCGGCCGTCCGTCCGCCGAGCCGCTGACCGCGACGGCGCCTTCCCAATAGCGCGTGCCGACGATCAGCTCTTGATCGGCAAGCCGCGGCTCGATCTGCACCTGCAGCGCCGCGGACGGCACGCTCAGCCGCCAGCGCGATGGATAGCGCACACCGCTGCGCGAGCTCGTCCAATGCGCGAGCGTGTCGACGCGCACGTCGCTCGCCGCGAGCGCGCGCGTCGCGCCGTCGGCGGCGACGAGCGTGCCGGCGCTGAATGACGCGACCGTGCCGTCGCGGCGGCGTAGCAGGTAGAACATCAGCTCGCGACCGTCGGCGAGCTGCAGCGCGAACCAGTCCCAGCCCTGCACGTCGTGGCCGAGCGCGCTCGTACTCCACTCGCGATCCATCCACGCGTCGCCCGATACGTCGAGGCTCTCGCGACCGAGCCGGACGGTGCCCTGCGCCCGCATCCGCGGGAACGAATAATAGAACGACGCATTGCCGGGCTCGGGTCCCTTGCGGCTGAGGCCGCGGTCGCCCTGCGCGACGGCCGGCTTCGTCGCGGACACCGCGAGATCGATCGCAACGTCGCCGTCTGCCGCACGCAGCCGCGCGGACGGCCCGTCGCCCTCCGCCGACCAGTCGTCGACCCACACGTGGAAGGGCGACGCGGCGGCGCCGGCCAGCCCCAGCGCCTCACGGCTCGAGCGACTGAACGCGTGGAAGCGGCGACCCGCCACGTCGGTGACGGCGAAGTGCGCGATGTAGACCTCGCGCGTCGCCCAGGCGGACGCGCGCACGACCGCTCCCGGTGCGAGCGCGACGCGAAAGAACGTGAGCTCGAAGCCGACGGCGCGGCCGGCTGCGGTTTGGAGATTGCCCGTGTAGTACCACCACTCGGTGCGGAAGTCGGGGTGCGGTCCGTGATCGGCGGGGAACGAAAACGGCCGCGGGACCAGTGCCTGCGCGAAGCCCGCGCCGCTGTCGCCGAGCGCCTCGCGCACCGCCACCGTCGCGCCGATCGGCGGATGCGAGGGCGCCGGCCACAGCGCGATGAGCGCCACGCCGATCAGCGCGACGAGCAGGCCGACGCCGACCGCGAGCCTACTCATCGCGCAGCGACTCCGCGGGCGGTGCGTTCGCCATGCGCCACGCCGGATAGAGACCGGCGAGCAGCGCCGCCAGAAGCGAGAGCACGACGCCCTCGAGCAGAATCGCCGGCGACGGGTCGATCGACATCGTCCACCCGAACGAGCGCCGGTTGATGACGAACACCAGCACCGCCGCGAGCAGCAGCCCGCTCGGCACCGCAAAGACACCGGCGAGGAATCCGATGATGCCGGTCTGAGCGGTGATGAGGCCCCACACCTGCCGCGGGGTGAGACCCAACGCGCGCAGCACGCCGATCTCGCGCGTCCGCTCGAGCGACAGCGCCATGAGCGCCGCCAGCATGCCGACAAACGCCACGACGACGCTGAGCGTGCGCAGCACGCCGGTGATCGCAAATGTGCGATCGAAGATTTCCAGCGACGCCTCGCGCAGCGCGCGGTTGGAGCGAATGACGAGCCGCGGTCCGTCGGCCGCGCGCTCGCGCAGCGTGGCCATGAGCGCGTCGACGTCGACGCCCGGCGCAGCCTCGAGCGCCAGGCCCGAGAACCGGCGATCGTCCCACGCACCGTCGTAGGTGCGGCGGCTCAACATCACGACGCCCGCGCTGGAGCCATAGTCGTAGAAGACGCCTGAAACCAAAAACGCCCGCTCGCCGTGATCGGTACGAAGGCGGACGGTGCCGCCCGTCCGCACACCGTGACGATTGGCGAACGGCTCCGAAACGACCACCGCCGCGCCGTCCCACACGCTGGCGGCGTCGCCGTCACGAAACCGCCAGCGCGGCGGCCGCGCCGGATCGATGTCCAGCGCGACCACCTGCACCGGCCCGTTCGCGCTCGGCACCACGACCGCGGGCGACGTGGTCGCGCGCGCTACGCCGGGCGTGGCCGCCAGCCGCGTCACCAGCGCGGGATCCAGCGT
>JBKOUQ010000176.1:0-10271 GCA_046723475.1 Candidatus Methylomirabilota bacterium | reverse complement strand
GCGTCGAGGTGGACCTGACCGGCCTGGCGTTCACCAACAAGCAGGACGTCGACGATCTCTTCGACGAGCTCGACGCATTGCTCGGCGGCACGCGGCGGCGCGGGTATGTCCTGCTCAACTACACGGACTGCACGATCGTCGACGACGTGCGCGAGCACTTCGCCGAGCGCGGCAAGCAGTCGAGCGTCACGCACGGCCTCGGCACGCTGCGCTACGGCGCGGTCGGCGCCGCGCGGCAAGCCATCGTCGACCGGGCGATGCAGTCGCAGTTTCGCGCGAATCTCTACGAGTCGCGCGACGAGGCCGTCGCCGCCGTGGCCCAGCTTCGCAAGCGCCAGCAGGCCACCGGCGTCGCGCCCGGCGAGGCGCTGCTTCGTGTGGAGGACGTCAGCGTGGTGTTCGGCGGCGTGCAGGCGCTCCGCGGGATCACGTTCGACGTGCAGAGCGGGGAGATCTTCTCGATCATCGGCCCCAACGGCGCGGGCAAGACGTCGATCGTCAACGTGATCAGCGGGTTCTATCGTCCGACCCGCGGGCGTCTGTTCTTTCGCGGCAGCGACCGGACCGATCTCAAGGCCTATGACGTGGCCGAGCTCGGTATCGCGCGCACGTTCCAGAACGTCGCGCTGTTCAAGGGCATGACCGTGCTCGACAACATCATGACGGGCCGGCTGCTCAAGATGAAGAAGGGCAACTTCCTGCTCGACGCGCTGTACTGGGGGCCGGCCCGGCGCCAGGAGCTCGAGCACCGCGCGGCCGTCGAACGCATCATCGACTTCCTCGAGATCCAGGCCATCCGCAAGGTGCCGGCGGGGCGACTGCCGTACGGCCTGCAGAAGCGCGTCGAGCTTGCGCGCGCGCTGGCCGCCGAGCCGCGGCTGTTGCTGCTCGACGAGCCGATGGCGGGCATGAACGTCGAGGAAAAGGAAGACATCGCGCGCTTCATCCTGGACATCAACGACGAGTGGGGCACGACGATCATCCTGATCGAGCACGACATGGGCGTCGTCATGGACATCTCGAGCCACGTGCTCGTGCTGGATCACGGCGTGAAGATTGCGGAAGGCCGGCCCGCCGACGTGCGCGCCGACCCGGCGGTGATCCGCGCCTACCTCGGTGAGCAGAACTGATGCCGCTCGGTGACGCCCTTTACGGGATTTTCGTCGGGCCGTTTCGGGACATGGCCGCCGCGCCAAGCTTCTTCGTCGAGGTCCTGATCGGCGGGGTGTTCGCGGGCCTGATGTACTCCCTCGTCGCGCTCGGGTTCGTCCTCATTTTCAAGGCGTCGGGCGTCTTCAACTTCGCGCAGGGCGTGATGGTCCTGTTCGCGGCGCTCACGCTGGTGGGTCTCATGGAGCGCGGCCTGCCCGTGGCCGCCGCGCTCGTGCTGACGATGGCCGTCATGGTGGCGCTTGCATGGACCATCGAGCGCGTCGTGCTACGCCCGCTGGTGAACCAGGCGCACATCATCCTGTTCATGGCCACCATCGGGCTGAACTTTTTCCTGGAAGGGTTCGGCGAGTTCCTCTGGGGGAGCAACGTCAAGAAGCTCGACGTCGGTATCCCGGATCGCTCGTGGATGATCGCGGGCGTGCAGGTGAACCAGCTGGAGTTCTCCGCCGCCGTCACCGCCGGCGTGCTCGTCGTCGGGCTCGCGCTGTTCTTCCACGGCACGCGGGTCGGGCGCGCGCTGCGCGCCGTCGCCGACGATCACGAGGCCGCGCTGTCGATCGGCATCCCGCTGAAGACGATCTGGATGATCGTGTGGTCCGTGGCGGGGCTCGTGGCCATCGTCGCCGGCGTGATGTGGGGGGCCAAGAGCGGCGTGCAGTTCAGCCTGTCGCTCATCGCGCTCAAGGCCCTGCCCGTGTTGATCCTGGGCGGATTCGAGTCCGTCCCCGGCGCGATCGTCGGCGGGCTCATCATCGGCGTCGGCGAGAAGCTTGGCGAGGTGTACTGGGGACCGCTGGTCGGCGGCGCGATCGAGAACTGGTTCGCCTACGTCCTCGCGCTCGCGTTCCTCCTGTTCAGGCCACAGGGCCTCTTCGGCGAAAAAATCATCGAGCGAGTCTGATGACGCGACGACGCGTGAGTTCGACGCACGACGATCGCGGCGGGTCGGGGAGGCTCCGCTGTTTCCCCGTGAGACCCGTGTTTCGGGTAGTGCGTCGGACCCGGCTGAACATCGGTGCACCGTGACAGGCGCACCGCAGTGTCGATTTGCGTGGTCGAACGGGGATACAGCGGAGCCCTCCCCGACCGGCTGTCGTCGTCATGCGGCGGGACTCCCGAGAGCGTCGGCGTGATCTATCGGGAGGCGGGGCAGTTCAAGAGCTCGTACGCCAGCGACCAGGCGATCTTCCCGATCGTCCAGGACCGGTGGATCGTCGGGCTCGCGGTGCTCGCCGCGTTCGTCGCCGTGCCGCTCGTCGCCAACGAATACTGGCTGCAGGCGGTGCTGATTCCGTTCCTCGTCTACGCGCTCGCGGCGATCGGTCTGAATCTGCTCACGGGCTACGCCGGGCAGCTCTCGCTCGGCACCGGCGGCTTCATGGCCGTCGGCGCGTATTCCGCATTCAAGCTGACGATGGCGTTTCCGTGGCTCAACATCCTCGTCGTGTTCCTGCTCGCCGGGGTCGTTGCGGCCGGGGTCGGCGTCGTCTTCGGCGTCCCGAGTCTGCGGATCAAGGGGTTTTACCTCGCGGTGGCGACGCTCGCCGCACAGTTCTTCTTGATCTGGCTCTTCAACAAGGTGCCGTGGTTCGTGAACTATGCGTCGTCGGGCACGATCACCGCGCCGCCGCGCACGGTCGCGGGCATCATGGTCACCGGGCCGCAAGCGACGTCCCCGGCCCGCTACCTCGTGGCGCTCGTCATCCTCGCCGTCTTCGCGCTGCTGGCCAAGAACCTCGTGCGCGGCCGCGTGGGGCGGTCGTGGATGGCCATCCGCGATCGCGACATCGCGGCGGAGATCATCGGTGTCCGCCCGCTGCACACAAAGCTGCTGGCGTTCGCCATCAGCTCCTTCTACTGCGGCGTGGCGGGGGCCGAGTACGTGTTCCTGTACCTCGGCAGCGCCGAGACGCTCGCGTTCGACATCGGCCTGTCGTTCCTCGTGCTGTTCATGGTGATCATCGGCGGCCTGGGAAGCATTCTCGGCTCGCTCCTCGGCGCCGCGTTCATCGTGCTCGTGCCGATTTTTCTCACCAACGTTCCGCACCTCGTGGGCGTCGCCATGCCGGTGGCGCTGCAGAAGCAGATCGAGTTGATGGTGTTCGGCGGCCTGATCATCTTCTTCTTGATCGTGGAGCCGAACGGACTCGCGCGGCTGTGGCAGATCGCCAAAGAAAAGCTCCGCCTGTGGCCCTTCCCGCACTGAGAGAGGAGAGCAAGTCATGATCGTACGTTTGTTGACGACGCTTCTGGCGCTGGCGCTCGTTGCCGCGCCGCTGGTGCCGTCCGTGGTCGCGCAACCCAAGGAGATGTTCGCGCCGGCGCTCGTGTATCGCACGGGCCCGTACGCGCCCAGCGGCACGCCGTACGCCAACGGATTCTGGGACTACCTCACGATGATCGACGAGCGCGACGGCGGCGTGAACGGCATCAAGATCGTCGTCGAGGAGTGCGAGACGCAGTATGACACGAAGCAGGGCGTGGAGTGCTACGAGCGGCTCAAGGGCAAGGGCCCGACGGGCGCGCTCGTCTTCCACCCGCTCAGCACCGGCATCACGTATCAGATCATCCCGAAGGCCGCGGTGGACAAGATTCCGGTCCACTCGATGGGCTACGGGATGACGGCGGCGTCCGACGGCCGCTGGTTCCCCTGGGTCTTCACGTTCCCGACGACGTACTGGAGCCAGGCATCGTCGGTCATCCGCTACATCGGCCAGCAGGAAGGCGGGCTCGAGAAGCTCAAGGGCAAGAAGATCGTCCACGTTTACCACAACAGCCCGTACGGCAAGGAAGCCAACCCGACGCTCGAAGACCTGTCGCGCAAGTACGGGTTCGAGCTGACGCTGCTCGCCGTCGACCATCCCGGCCAGGAGCAGAAGGCGACGTGGCTGCAGGTGCGGCGCATCAACCCGAGCTGGATCTACATGTCGGGCTGGGGCGTGATGAATCAGGTCGCGGTGAAGGAAGCGGCGGCTACCGGCTTTCCGATGGACCACTTCATCGGCAACTGGTGGTCGGCGAGCGAGGCCGACGTCATCCCCGCCGGCGACGGCGCCAAGGGCTACAAGGGCGCGACGTTCCATTCGCCCGGCACCGCGTTCAAGGTGCATCAGGACATCCTCAAGTTCGTCTACGACAAGAACAAGAACATCGGACCTCGCGACAAGGTCGGCGAAGCGCTCTACAATCGCGGCCTCATCCAGGCCGTCTACGACGTCGAGGTGTACCGCGCCGCGATGGCGAAGTTCGGCAACAAGCCGCTCACCGGCGAGCAGGTGCGGTGGGCGCTCGAGCACTTCAGCCTGACCGAGAAGCGGCTGGAGGAGATCGGCCTCAAGGGCTTCACGCATCCGGTCAAGGTCACGTGCGAGGACCACGAGGGCAACGGACCGGTGCTGATCCAGCAGTGGGATGGCAAGAAGTGGAACATCGTCTCGGACTGGATCCCGGCGATGCGCGAGATCGTGCGTCCCAAGCTGGAAGCAGCGGCGGTCGAGGAAGGCAAGAAGCTCGGGTACACGCAGCGGGATTGTTCCAAGGAGATGTAGTGAGCGCGATGCTCGCCGTCAACAACATCGAGGTGATCTACGATCACGTGATCCTCGTGTTGAAGGGCGTGTCGCTCGAGGTTCCCGAGGGGGGCATCGTCGCCCTCCTCGGGGCCAACGGCGCCGGCAAATCGACCACGCTGAAGGCGATCTCGGGCCTGCTACGCACCGAGCGCGGCGACGTCACGAAGGGCAGCATCGAGCTTCAAGGAGCAGCGATCCACGCGAAGGACCCGGGCGACCTCGTCCGCCTCGGGATCGTGCAGGTCATGGAGGGGCGCCGCGTCTTCGAGCACCTCACCGTCGAGGAAAATTTGTTGACCGGCGCCTATACGCGCCGCGACGCCGCGGCGGCGCGGCGCGACCTCGAGCTTGTGTACTCGTACTTTCCCCGGCTCGTCGAGCGCCGGGCTGCCAAGGCGGGGTACATTTCGGGCGGCGAGCAGCAGATGCTCGCCATCGGGCGTGCCCTCATGGCGCGTCCCCGGCTGATGCTGCTGGACGAGCCGTCAATGGGGCTGGCCCCGATGCTCGTGCACGAGATCTTCGAGATCGTGAGCCGGCTGAATCGGGAGGAAAAGGTGGCCGTGCTGCTGGCGGAGCAGAACGCGACGATCGCGCTGAAGTTCGCGCAGTACGGGTACGTGATGGAGAGTGGGCGCATCGTGCTCGACGGGGATGCCCGGACGATCAGCGACAACGAGGACATCAAGGAGTTCTATCTCGGGCTGACCGGGGTGGGGCAGCGCAAGTCGTATCGCGACGTGAAGCATTACCGGCGGCGGAAGCGATGGCTGTCGTGAGCGTTTTTGTGCGCCCGAGCCCGGCGGGGTGCTTCCCCGTGAGACCACGCAAATCGACATCCAATCCGTTCTGCCCGACGGAGATCCCCGCGTGAGCGCGCTGCTCGAGATTCGGGAGGTGAGCAAGGCGTTCGGCGGCGTGCAGGCTGTGACGCGCGTCAGTCTCGACATCCCGAAGGGCGACATCGTCTCGGTCATCGGGCCCAACGGTGCGGGCAAGACCACCGTGCTCAACATGGTGAGCGGCTTCTACCATCCCGACACGGGGCGGATCACGCTGGAGGGCCGCGACGTCACGGATCTGGCGCCGAGCCGGATCGCCGAGCTCGGCGTGGCGCGCACCTTCCAGAACATCGCGCTGTTCCGTGGCATGACCGTGCTGGACAACCTCATGCTCGGCCGCCACGTCCACATGAAATCGGGCGTGCTGGCGTCGTTCGCGTACTGGGGGCTCGCGCAGAAGGAAGAAGTCCGCCACCGCCAGCGCGTCGAGGAGATCATCGACTTCCTGAAGATCCAGGATCTCAGAAGGCGGCCGACGGGCTCGCTTGCCTACGGATTGCAAAAGCGCGTCGAGCTCGGTCGGGCGCTGGCCCTCGATCCGAAGGTGCTGCTGCTCGACGAGCCGATGGGCGGCATGAACCAGGAAGAAAAAGAGGACATGGCACGCTTCATCCTCGACGTGAACGAGGAATGGGGCACGACGATCATCCTCATCGAACACGACATGGGTGTGGTCATGGACATTTCCGATCGCGTTGCGGTGCTGGACATGGGCCAGAAGATCGCCGAGGGAACGCCCGACGACGTCCGCGGCAACTCGGCCGTCATCAAGGCCTATCTCGGCGAGGCCAAGGGCGGAGCGCGCCGTGGCTGACCTGACGACGGTCCCCCGCCTGCTCCTGCGCAACGCGGCCGAGCTGCCGACGCGCACCGCGATCCGCGAGAAGGACCGCGGAATCTGGCAGTCGTACTCGTGGCGCGAGTATCACGCGCACGTTCGTGATTTTGCGCTCGGGATCGCCGCGCTCGGGTTCAAGCGCGGCGATCGGCTCTCGGTGATCGGCGACAACCGGCCGCGTCTCTACTGGGCGCAGGTGGCGGCGCAGTGTCTCGGCGGCGTCTCGGTGCCCGTCTACCAGGATTCGATCGCTCGGGAGCTGGCTTTCGTCTGGAACGATGCGGACGTCTCGGTGATCGTCGCCGAGGATCAGGAGCAGGTGGACAAGGTCGCCGCGCTGCGCGAGCAGCTGCCGGCGCTGCGGGTCGTCATCTACGACGATCCGCGCGGGATGCTGCACTACAAGCACGACTGGCTCAAGTCGTTCAGCGAGGTCGAGGCACTGGGACGCGAGTTCGCCAAGACACACGCCGGCTACTTCGAGAGCGCGATCGAACAAGGCAAGGCCGAGGACGTCGCGTTCGTGTGCTACACCTCGGGCACCACGGGCAACCCGAAGGGCGCGATGATCACCCACGCCAACGCCCTCGAGACCGCGAAGATG
Organism: Candidatus Methylomirabilota bacterium; assembly: GCA_046723475.1. Classification (GTDB taxonomy): domain Bacteria; phylum Methylomirabilota; class Methylomirabilia; order Rokubacteriales; family CSP1-6; genus AR12. The sequence goes on along the minus strand of JBKOUQ010000176.1, from coordinate 3,242 downwards.
GCGATGCACGCCGAAGACTTCCGCGTCGACGACGACTACCTCGCCTACCTGCCGATGGCCTGGATGGGCGACGCGTTTTACACGCTCGTCATGAGCGTCGTCGTCGGCTTTGCCACGAACTGCCCGGAGAGCCCGGAGACGGTGCAGCGCGACCTGCGTGAGCTGGGACCCACGCTGGTGCTGGCGCCGCCGCGCATCTGGGAGAACATGCTGACCGCGGTCCAGGTCAAGGCCGCGGATGCGCCGCCGCTCAAGCGGTCGGTGTTCGAGCGATTTCGGGAGGCGGCGGAGCGCGCGGAGGTCCTGCGCTCGGACGGCAAGCCGATCCCGCCGGCGCTGCGCGTGATGTGCGCGCTCGGCGAGTTCTTCGTGTACGGACCCGTGCGAGACCAGCTCGGGCTGCGCCGCGCACGCTGGGCGCTGACCGGCGGCGCGCCGCTCGGGCCCGACACGTTCCGTTTCTTCCGCGCGATCGGTGTGAACCTCAAGCAGGTGTACGGTTCGACGGAGACGACGGGGCTGGTCTCGCTGCAGCCGAGCCAGGAGGCCAATCCCACCACGGCCGGGCGCCCGTGCCAGGGCATCGAGGTGAAGATCGCGGAGCGCGGCGAAGTGCTGGTCAAGAGCCCCGGCGTGTTCCGCGGCTATCTCAAGAACGAGGCGGCCACGCGCGAAGTCATCGATAGCGACGGCTGGTTCCACACCGGCGACGCGGGCTTCATCGATCCGCGCGGGCATCTGGTCATCATCGATCGCGCCAAGGACGTCGGCGCGCTGACCGACGGCACGCCGTTCGCGCCGCAGTTCGTCGAGAACAAGCTCAAGTTCAGCCCGTACATTCGCGAGGCGGTCGCCTTCGGCGACCAGAAGCCGTTCGTGACCGCCATGATCGCCATCGACATGAACACGGTCGGCAACTGGGCCGAGCGGCGCAGCGTCGCGTACACCTCGTACATGGATCTCAGCCAGAAGCCGGAGGTCCATGGCCTCATCCGCGACGAGATCCGCAAATGCAACGAGACGCTGCCGGAGGCTGGAAAGGTGCGCCGCTTCCTGCTGCTCACGAAGGACCTCGAGGCGGACGACGCGGAGATGACGCGGACGCGGAAGGTGCGCCGTCGCTTCGTCGCCGAGAAGTACGCGACGGTGCTCGACGCGCTCTACGGCGGGCGTGACGAGGTCGAGCTCGCGACCGCGATCACCTACGAGGACGGCCGGCAGGCGACGCTCAAGTCGCGCGTTCGCATCCTGGATGTGGAGGAGGCGCTCGCTCGTGCTTGACTGGCAGTTCACGGCGCTGCTCCTCTCCAACGGCGTGCTGATCGGCCTGATGTACTCGCTGATCGCGCTCGGGTTCGTGCTCGTCTACAAGGCGACCGACGCCGTCAACTTCGCGCAGGGCGAGTTCGTCATGATCGCGGGCTTCGTGGCCGTCGGCGCGCTCACGGTGCTCGGCATTCCGCTCTGGCTGTCGATCCTGATTTCGCTCGTCGGCATGATCGTCTTCGGCTTCGCCCTCGAGCGCGTGATGCTGCGCAAGCTGATCGGCCGGCCCGTGATCGCCATCGTCATGGCCACCATCGGGCTCGCGGCGATTCTGCGCGGCATCGGGCCGTTCGGCATCTTCCAGGGCACCCGGCCGCTGCCGCTGCCGCTGCCCGACGAGCCGATCGTCGTCGGCCCGCTGTTCATCCCGCCGATCCAGCTCGTCGGCGGGATCGTGAGCCTGCTGTTTCTCGCGGGCTTTGGCTACTTCTTCCTGAAATCGCGCAAGGGCATCGCCATGCGCGCGGTCGCCGACAACCAGCAGGTTGCGCTCGCCATGGGGATCAACGTCGAGCGCTACTTCGGTGTGGCGTGGGCCATGACCGGCGTCGTCTCCGCGCTCGGCGGCGTGCTGTGGGGCAACATGCTCGGCGTCGACACCAACCTGGCTCTCGTCGGCTTCAAGGTGTTCCCGGTGGTGATTCTCGGCGGCCTCGATTCGATTCCGGGCGCGATCATCGGCGGCCTCATCGTCGGCATCGTGGAGAACGTCGCGGCGGGCTACGTCGACCCGTTCGTCGGCGGCGGCACCAAGGATTTTGCGCCGTACGTGCTGATGATCCTCGCGCTGATGATTCGCCCGTACGGAATGTTCGGCAAACGAATCATCGAGCGCATATGACGCGACGACGACTGACTTCGCCTGACTTCGTTCTCGGTCGTCGCCGACCCTCACGTACAACCGCGTACGCTCGGGCCGGCTCCTCCCTCGGGCCTCGTCATGCTCTCCATTCGTCGTCGCTCGTTACGTCGACGTTGACAGGCGCAACGTGGAGTCGATTTGCGTGGTCGAACGGGGTACAGCCGCACGCCGGCGGTCCCGGCCGGCGAAACGCTGGCGTGGAGTCGCGATGATTCACAGAGAGTGCGGCGTGCTGAAGACGACGTACGAGGCGGACATGGCGCTCTATCCGCTGCCCATCGCGAAGTACGCGGTGGCGACGCTCGGCGTGCTGTTCTTTCTCGTCATCCCGCTCACGGTGCACGAGTACTACTTGTCGATCGCGAACCTCGTCTGGATCTCGGTGATCGGCGCGCTGGGTCTCAACATCCTCGTCGGCTACACCGGCCAGGTCTCGATCGGTCACGGCGCGTTCATGTCCGTCGGCGCGTACACCGCGGCCAACCTGGTCACCCGGCTCGGCGCGCCGTGGCCGGTCAACCTGCTCGCGGGCGGGCTCATGGCCGCGCTCGTCGGGGCGATCGTCGGCATCCCGTCGCTGCGCATCAAAGGCCTCTACCTCGCGATCGCGACGCTGGCGGGTCAGCTCATCATCGAATGGACGATCAATCACGTGACGTTCATCAGCGGGGGCGTCCAGGCCTCCATCGAGGTTCCCCGGCCGCGCATCGGGACGCACCCATTGTCCAGCCAGCGCGAGATGTACTACTTCCTGCTGGTCTTCGTCGTGCTTGCGATCGTCGGCACGATGAATCTCGTGCGCAGTCGCGTGGGGCGGGCGTTCATCGCGATCCGTGACCAGGACATCGCGGCCGAAATCATCGGCATCAACATCTTCCGCTACAAGCTGCTGGCCTTCGCCATCAGCTCGTTCTACGCGGGCGTGACGGGCGTGCTCTACACGTACTACTTCGGCATCGCCAACTACGAGCAGTTCCAGATCGGCGTGTCGATCGACTACCTGGCCATGATCATCGTCGGCGGGCTTGGGTCCGTCCTGGGCTCGATCTTCGGC
>JBKOUQ010000181.1:0-8468 GCA_046723475.1 Candidatus Methylomirabilota bacterium | reverse complement strand
CCGGGGCAGTCGCGGCGCTCGCCACAGCGCCGGCCGCGCGCGCGCAGCCGCCGCCGCGGCTCGCGATGCTCCTGACCGGATCTCCGGCGGCGCCGACGCGCGAGCACGATGCGTTCATGCGCCAGCTCGCTGCGCTCGGCTGGACCGAAGGACAGCAGCTCGTCGTGGACCGCCGATGGACCGAAGATCCTGCGCAGCTCGCGCGTCTGGCCGTCGCGGCGGTCCGCGATAAACCTGCCGTCATCCTGGCCGCCGGACCGGAGGCGACACGTGGGGCGCGCCAGGCGACGTCGACGATCCCCATCGTGATGATCGCGGCGACCGATCCGCGCATGTTCGGCGTCGAGAGCTTCGCGCACCCCGGTGGCAACGTGACTGGCGTGACGGTCGGGCCGCCCGAGATCGTGAGTCAGAAGCGCCTGCAGCTCTTCAAGGAAGCGGTGCCGGCGGTCAGCCGGGTGGTCGTCATGTGGGACGTGAATATGAGTTCCGACGCTCCCGCGATGGCCGGCACGGCGAATGCGGCGCGCGCGCTCGGTCTGCAGGTGAAGGACGTGGACGTGCGCGGCGTGCACGATTTCGATGCGGCGTTCGCCGCTGCGAAGAAAGACAACGCCGACGGCGTGCTGATGGTCGAGGGCCCGCGAACGGTGGCCAAGCGCGCACTGATTGCGGAGCTGGGACTCAAGTACCGGCTGCCGATCATGAGCCACTTCAGCCGCATCGTCGACGCCGGGGGATTGATGTCCTACGGTCCCGACCTCAGTGACCTCTTCGAACGGGCTGCCATCTACGTCGACAAGATCCTCCGCGGTGGGAAGCCGTCGGATCTGCCGGTCGAGCAGCCGTCGAAGTTCGAGTTCGTCATCAACTTGAAGACCGCGAAGGCGCTGGGCCTGACGATTCCGGCATCGGTGCGTCTGCGTGCCGATCGGATCATCGAGTGACTCTCTTTGCGTGGTGGCTGTGTCTGAAGCCTAGCGGAGTCGGTGCAAGGAGGCGGTCATATGGAGCGGCACTTCGATCTGGTCGTGGTTGGCACCGGAGTCACGTCGGCGGCCGCAACGCGGTGCCGTGAGGCGGGCTGGTCGGTGGCCGTGATCGATTCGCGGCCCTTCGGCGGCACGTGCGCGCTGCGTGGGTGCGTGCCCAAGAAGATTCTCGTCACCGCGGCGGAGGCGGTCCATGCCGCGCGGGACCTCGCCGGGCACGGGGTGCGTCCGCCAGACGTCACGCTGGACTGGCGTGAGCTCATCCGCTTCAAGCGCTCGATGGTCGACGCGACGCCGCAGCACACCGAGGAGGCCTGGGCGAAGATCGGTATCGAGCAGGTCCATGGCCGCGCGCGATTCGTGGGGCCGAACACGCTCGCGGTCGGCGACACGCGGCTCACGGGCCGACGCATCCTGATCGCCGCCGGCGCAATGCCGGCCCCGCTGCGGTTCCCCGGCGCCGAGCGGCTCGCCACCAGTGAGCAGTTCCTGAACCTCGACGAGCTGCCCAAGCGAGTCGTCTTCGTCGGCGGCGGATATATCTCGTTCGAGTTCGCGCACGTGGCTGCGCGGACGGGCGCGGCCGTGACGATCCTGCATCGCGGCGCGCGGCCCCTCGAAGGCTTCGATCCCGACCTCGTGGATTTGCTCGTCAAGCGCTCCCGTGAGCTCGGGATCACGGTGGAGCTCGGCGTCGACGTCCGCGGTGTGGACGCCGTGAATGGCGGGCTCGTCGTGCGGGGCGAGCAGAACGGTGCCGAGCGGCGCTTCGACGCCGACCTGGCCGTGCACGGCGCGGGTCGGATTCCCGAGCTCGACGATCTCGACCTCGAAGCAGGTGGCGTCAAGCGCGAAAAGCGCGGCGTCGTCGTGAACGAGTATCTGCAGTCCGTCTCCAATCCGGCCGTGTACGCCGGCGGCGACGCCGCCGCCAACGGTCCGCAGCTCACACCGAAAGCAGATCACGATGTCCTCGTGCTGACGGCGAACCTGCTCCAGGGCAACCATCGCACGCCGAAGTACGACGGCTTCGCGTCGGCGGTGTTCACCGTGCCGCCGCTCGCGTCGACGGGAGTGAGCGAGGCGGCCGCGCGCGCGAGCGGCGTCAAGCTCCGCGTGCACACGCAAGACACGTCGCGCTGGTTCAACACGCGCCGGGCGGGCGAGACGGTCTCCGGATTCAAGGTGCTTCTCGACGAGGACAGCGGACGCGTGCTCGGCGCGCACCTGCTGGGACCGCAGGCCGACGAGGTCATCAACCTGTTCGCGGTCGCGGTCCGGCTTGGGCTGCGCGCCGCCGACCTGAAAGAGACGCTGTTCTCGTATCCGACCTATGCGTCGGACATCCGCTTCATGGTGTGAAAAGTCCGAGCGCGCGCGCCACGCGCTCGGCGGTGATCGGCAACCGCGTGATGCGCGCACCGGTGGCGGCCTCGATCGCGTTGGCGATCGCCGCCGCCGGCGGCCCGATCGGCGGCTCGCCGATGCCGCGCGCGTTGAAGGGGCCCAGCCCTTCTCCGGACTCGAGGACGATCGCCTGCACGTCGGGGACGTCGGCCGCCGTCGGAATGAGGTAGGTCGCGAACGAGGTCGTGAGGTTCCGGCCCTCGTCGAGGACAACCTCTTCCATGAGGCCGTAGCCCAGCCCCTGCACGGCACCGCCCTGGATCTGGCCCTCGACCGACTGCGGATTGATCGCGCGCCCGACGTCGTGCGCGGCTGCGTAGCGCAGTACGCGAACGACGCCGGTTTCTGTATCGACTTCGACTTCGGCCGCGTGAGCGCCGAACGTGTAGTCGGGGAACACCTTGCCCGAGCCTTTCGCCAGATCGACCGGCTCGCCGGCCGGCGCATGGTAGACGCCGAGGTGGCTGCGCGGCACGCCGACGCGCGCGCATTCGCGCAGCAGCTCGGGCAGGGCCAGAGATCGGCCGTCGCGCGTGACGACGTGGTCGTCCTCCATGTCGAGCGCCTCGGCGTCGACGCCCAGCATCGGCGACGCGACGCGGAGCAGCTGCGCGCGCAGCTCGCGCGCGGTCTTGAGCACCGCGTTGCCGGACATGTAGAGCTGGCGACTCGCGGTCGTCGTGCCCGCCAGCGGCGTGAGCGCGCTGTCGGACACGTGGACGGAGATGCGCGCGAACGGCACGCCGAGGATCTCGGCGGCGATCTGGCAGAGCGACGAGGCCTGGCCGCCGCCCACGTCGGGACAGCCGCAGCGCACGACGAGACTGCCGTCCATCTCGAAGCCGACCCACGCGCTGGCCCAGTCGTGCAGCCACACGATGCGACCGTACGACTGGAAGTTGCACGCGAGTCCCCGACCCACGCGCACGTGCGGCGCGCGCGGCGGTGTGGGCGGCCCGAGCTCGGCCCACGCGCGCTCGGCGAGCTCGGGAATCGCCACGTGCGTCTCGAGGACCTGGCCAACGGGCAGCGTGTCGCCGCGGCGCAGCGCGTTCACTCGGCGCACCGCGACCGGGTCGACCCCGAGCGCGCGCGCGACGCGGTCCATCTGCGACTCGTATCCGAACACGGTTTGCATCGCGCCGAAGCCGCGCATCGCGCTCGTCGGCGGATTGTTCGTGTACGCCACGCGCGCTTGCACCTCGACGTTGGGGACGCGATACGGCCCGGCCGCGGTCACGCTCGAGTAGAGCAGCACGAGCGCGGAGAGATATGCGTATGCGCCGGCGTCGGCGAGCAAGTCGATCTGCTGCGCGACGATCTCACCGCCCGCCGTCGCGCCCGTGCGATACCGCAGCCGATAGGGATGGCGCTTCGCGCGTGACAGCAGCGACTCGTGCCGCGTCCACACCATCTTCACGGGCCGGCCGGTCTTGAGCGTGAGCAGTCCCAGGTACGCCTCGACGGTGACGTCCTCCTTGCCGCCGAAGCCTCCACCGAGATAGGTGCCGATCACGCGCACGCGGTTCTGCGGCACCTGCAGCACCTCCGCGACGTCACGGAAGTGCTCGATGACCTGCGTCGACAGCCGGATGGTGATCACGCCGTCGGAGTCGATCCACGCGACGCCCGATTCCGGCTCGAGGTAGGCCGCATCGACCATCTGCGTGGTGTACTCGCCCTCGACGACGACGGCCGCGGTCGCGAGCGCGGCGGCGACGTTGCCGCGCGCGATGCGCCACTGCGCGAGGAGGTTGCCGCTGGCGTGCACCGGGGGCGCGTTCGCGCCCAGTGCGTCCTCGGGAGTGAAGACGCCGGCCGTCGGCGCGTAGTCGACGTCGATCGCCTCGACGGCGGCGTACGCGAGCGCGAGCGTCTCGGCGGCCACGAGCGCGATCGGTTCGCCCTCGTGGCGGACGCGGTCTTCCGCGAGCACGTGCAGCGTGGCGCGCAGTGGCCCGACGGAGGTCGTCTGGCCCGGCACGTCCGTCGACAGCGTGTTGCGCGGGACGTCTTGCGCGATCAGGACCGCGGCGACTCCGGCCATCGCGGCCGCCCGCGTCGTATCGAGTCGCACGATGCGCGCCGACGGGTGCGGCGAGCGGAGCACCGCGGCGTGCAGCATTCCCGGCAGGGCCCAGTCGGCGGCGTACGCGGTCGCCGCCATGACTTTGTCGCGGGCATCGTGCCGCTCGACCGGCTGGCCGACGACGCGCAGCTCCGGGCGCGTCAGCACCGTCTCAGTCACGCGCGTATCCGCCCCGGACGTACGCCTCGACCGCGTCGACGATCTTCGTGTAGCCGGTGCAGCGGCACAGGTTGCCCTCCAGCGCGGCGCGGATCGCCTCGCGGTCCGGATGCCGGTGCCGCTCCAGAAAGGCCAGCGTCGTGAGGAGCATGCCCGGCGTGCAGAAGCCGCACTGCACGGCGCCGTACTTCACGAATGCCTGCTGCAGTGGATGCAGATCGCCGTTGCGCTCGAGACCGCGCACGGTCGTGACCGCGCGACCACGCAAGGCGGCCGCAAGCACGAGGCACGCCGACGCGGGCCGGCCCTCGAGCAGCACGGTGCACACACCACACACGCCTTCGTCGCAGCCTTCCTTCACGTCGAAGACGCCGAGCGTGTCGCGCAGCAGCTCGAGCAGCGTCTGCTCGGGCCGCACGTCGATCTCGCGCGGCCGGCCGTTGAGAACGAAGCGCGCGATCATCGTCGCGCGCGATCGACGGCACGCGCGAGCGCGCGGCGGCAGAGCACGCCGGTCAGATGCCGGCGATACGCGCCAGACACGAACGCGTCGGACGGCGGGTCGAGGGTATCGCGGGCGATCTGCGCGGCGTGCGTCAGCGCGTCGGCGCTTGGCTCGTGGCCGCGCAGCGCGTCCTCGGCGGCGCGCGCGTGGACGGGACGATCGGCGACGCCGCCAAACGCAAGGCGCACATCGTCCACGCGGCCGCCGCGATCCAGACGCACGAGTGCAACGACGACGACGATCGCGAAGTCGCCCGCGCGGCGCGACAGCTCCTCCACGGCCCAGCCGTAGTCGACCGTCGCGGGGACGTCGATCGCGGTGAGCAGCTCGTCAGGGCCCAGCGCCGTGGTGAGCGGCCCGGTGAAGAAGTCGCGCGCGGCAACGCGGCGTTGCTCCGACGCCGACGCGATCGTCAAGCGCGCGTCGAGCGCGCTCATCGCCACCGGCAGCTCCGCAGCCGGATCCGCGTGGGCGAGGCTGCCGCCCAGCGTCCCCAGTGTGCGGACGCGCACGTTCCCGACGAGGCGCGCGGCCTCCGCGAGCACGGGATAGCGGCGCGCGAGTGTCTCGGACTCTTCGAGCTGATGATGACGGACGAGGGCGCCGAGGCGCACGTGCCCGTCGTCGACGGCGATGTCCGTGAGCGGCAGCGCGTTGATGTCGACGACGACGCGCGGCCGCGCCAGACGGTAGTGGAGCATCGGGATCAGGCTCTGCCCGCCCGCGAGGACTTTGGCGTCATCGCCATGCTCGCGCAGCAGCCCGAGCGCTTCCTCGACTCTGGTCGGCGCCACGTATTCAAATGGATACATCAGCATCGGGGGGCGAAGCCCCCCTTCGAGGAATTACACATCCCAGCCGCCATCGACCGTGATCGACTGACCCGTCATGTTCTGGGAGGCGTCGGAGGCCAGAAACACGACCGCGTCGGCGATATTGCGTGCGGTGGTGACACGGCGGAGCGCCATCTCCTGCACGTACTCCTCGCGCACCTGCTCGGGCGTCCAGCCGCGCTTGCGCGCTTTCTCGCGGCACAGACGCTCCATGCGCGGACCGTCGACGATGCCGGGGTGCAGCGCGTTCACGTTGATGTTGTGCGGGCCGACCTCGAGCGCGACGGTGCGCGTGAGGCCGCGCAGCGCCCACTTCGACGACGAGTACGCGGCGCGAAGCTTGTACCCGCGCAGTCCCGAGGTGCCGCTGATGTTGACGATCTTGCCGTAGTGCTGCGCGATCATCGTCGGCAGCACGTGCTTGATTGGCAGGAACGTGCCCTTGACGTTCGCCGCGAGCACGTGATCCCAGTCCTCCGTCTTGATCTCCCACACGGGGGTCTCGACGGGGCCGGTGACGCCGGCCGCGTTGACGAGGATGTCGATACGACCGCCGAACGCCTGCTTCGTCTGCTCGATCAGTTGCTGCACAGCCGCCTCGTCGGTGACGTCGGTGGGCGTCACGATGGCGCGACGACCGAGCTTGTCGATGTCTCGCGCGAGCTCGTCCAGCGGCGCGCGCTCGCGGGCGGCCAGGGCCACGTGCGCGCCCTCGCGCGCGAGCGCGAGACAGATCTCGCTACCCATTCCCTTGGCGGCGCCGGTGACGATGGCGACCCGCCCGTCGAGCGTCGCGGTCATCGCGATCCTCTAACGTCGCCGCGCGGCGATCCAGCGGTCCATCTTCGACTCGAGCACGCTGAGCGGCATGGCGCCCTCCTCGAGCAGTGCCTCGTGAAAATCGCGCACATCGAACGAGGCGCCCAGCGCCGCCTCGGCGTGGCGACGTAGCTCGAGGATCTTGAGCTGCCCGATCTTGTATCCGAGCGCCTGGCCGGGCCACGCGAGGTAGCGGTCGACCTCGCGCTCGGCGTTGTCGCGTGGTGGTCCGAGGTACTGGATGGCTTGCGCGCGCGTCCAACCCTTGGCGTGGAGCCCGACGTCGACCACCAGGCGCTTGGCGCGGAACAGCTCGGCCAGCAGCATGTCGAGGCGATCGTAGCGGTTGCCGTACGCGCCGAGCTCGGCCCCGAGGCCCTCGGCGTAGAGCGCCCAGCCCTCGCCGAACGCGTTGTACCAGGCGAAGCGGCGGAATCCCGGCAGCCCGCCCGTTTCGCGCTGCAAGGCCATCTGCAGATGATGGCCCGGCACGGCCTCGTGCAGGAAGAGACTCCGCGATACGGCCATCGGGTGGCCATCGCTCAGCTCTGCCGCATTGAGATAGAAGACACCGGGACGCGCTCCGTCCGGCGACGAGGGGATGTAGCTCGAGGGCATCGAGCGCTCGCGAAACGCCTCGATGCGACGGATCTCGAAGCCCGCGTTCGGCACACGACGGAACAGGATCGGCAGCGCCGCCTCGACCGTCGCGCGAAACTCGCCGTAGGCGTGCAGCAGCTCGTCCGTGTCCGCATACCGCGTGGGCGCGGTGTCGCCGGCCGTGGCCATGTCTGCCCGCAGCCGCGTGATCTCGGCCGTGATCCGCGCCACCTCCCGCTCGCCGAGTGCGTAGACCTCGTCGGCTGTGAGACTCGTCGTCGTTCCCGCGCGGACGGCGAACGCGTACATCGATCGGCCGTCGGGAAGCTCGGTGATGCCCAACGTCGTGCGGCAGCGGGGCAGATATTCGTCGTGCACGAAGGCGCGCAGCCGACGGTACGCCGGCACGATTTGCGTGTCGATGGCCCGGACGTATTTGTCGGTCAATGCCGCGCGTGTCGCGTCGTCGAACTCCTTCGGCAGGCTCTTGATCGGCTCGTAGAAGACGCTGCTGCGCGCATCGGCGACGATGTGCGCGTCGAGCTGCGGGACGACCTTTTGCATGATCTCCCGCGGCTGGGTGATCCCGCGCGCCATGCCGGTCCGCATGTTGGCGATGGCGGTGTCGACCCACGTCACGAACCCATCGACGCGTCCGAGAAAGTCCTCGTAGTTCTGCGGCGTCTTGAACGGATGCACGCCGCGCCCGGCTCCGATCACCGCGAACTCGCTCGGCAGGCTCCGCCCGACCTGGTCCACGGGCATCAGATGCCACGCCAGACGCAATCGCTCGGTGCAGAGCTCCATGTTGAATTGAAAGACGTCGCGGACCCGCTCGTGTTCCTCGAGGGTCGCGGCGTCGATGTCACGCAGCGCCGACAGATAGCGGGCGCACAGCGCGGCGAGCCCGGCGCGGTACTCTTCCCCGATGGAGTTGGCCAGGACGCGGTCGTACTGACGCAGCCCCGCCTCGCTCGCGCTGAATGGGAAATACGGCGCGCTTTCGGTGTCGTAGCCGGGGACGAGCTCGGCCAGTCGGGGGACGGGACGGCTCGGTGTCGTCA
>JBKOUQ010000161.1:0-13210 GCA_046723475.1 Candidatus Methylomirabilota bacterium | reverse complement strand
GCCGTCGTCGGTCGAAAGGCGCGCCACGAGTGCCTCGTATTCGCCGTGTCGCAGCTCGCGGAGGCTGCGCCGCTCGGGGCGCGACGCCGCGTCGCCGTAGTAATAGACCGGTAGCGCGTGCCGCTCGGCCAGCGCGCGGCCGGTTGCGCGGGCGAGCGCGACCGCCTCGGCCATCGTGACAGCCACGAGCGGCACGAACGGCAGCACGTCGAGCGCGCCGACGCGCGGGTGGATGCCGTGATGCTGCCGCATGTCGACCTCGGCGAGCACGACGTCCGCCAGCGCGAGCGCGGCCGTCGCCACCGCGGTGGGCGGGCCGAGGAACGTGAACACCGAGCGATGGTGGTCGTGATCGGCGTGAACGTCGGCGAGGGTGACCTCCGGCGTCGCGCGGACCGCGTCCGCGATGCGGTCGAGCCGCGCGGCATCGCGGCCATCGCTGATATTCGGCACGCACTCCACCAGGGGGGGCGATGGCACCACGGTATACTACGGGCGCGATGCCGCCGCTGCCACTCGGGAAGCTTCCCGGCGATGTGCTGCAGACGATCCTCGACAAACACGCGCCACGTGATCCACGCGTCGTCGTCGGTCCGCGCGTGGGGGAAGACGCCGCCGTCATCGATGCCGGCGACCGCTATCTCGTCGTGACGAGCGACCCGATCACCTTCGCGACCGACGAGCTCGGGTGGTACGCGCTGCACGTCAACGCCAACGACATCTTCGTGCGTGGCGCCACGCCGCGCTGGTTTCTCGCCACGCTGCTGCTCCCGGGCGGATCCACCGACGAGGAGCGCGTGCGCGCGCTGTTCGCGCAGCTGGGCGAGGCGTGCGACGAGCTCGAGGTCGCGCTGGTGGGCGGGCACACCGAGATCACGCACGGGCTCGACCGGCCGATCGTCGCGGGGACCATGCTCGGCGAGGTCGCCAAGGACAAGCTCGTGACGACCGGTGGAGCCCGGGTCGGGGATGCGGTCGTCATGACCAAGGGCGTGCCACTCGAAGGCGCGGCGATCATCGCGCGCGAGAAGGCGAGTGAGCTCCGCGCGCGCGGTGTGTCGCCCGCGCTGCTCCGGCGCGCCCAGGGGTTCTTGCGCGTGCCCGGCATCAGTGTTCGGCCCGAAGCCGAGCTGGCGTGCGAGCTCGCGCGGGTGCACGCGATGCACGATCCGACCGAGGGCGGCATCGCGACCGCGCTGCACGAGCTCGCCGACGCGGCCGGCGTCGGCCTGCGCATCGATCGCGATCGCATCATGGTGCTCCCCGAGGGCCGCGCGCTGTGCGAGGCATACGGGCTCGACCCGCTCGGCACGATCGCGTCCGGCGCGCTGCTGCTCACCCTCGATCCGGCCGACGCCGGCATCGTGATCCACGCGCTCGCGCGCGAGTCGATCGATGCGCACTTCATCGGACAGGTGGTCGACCGCAGGCAGGGCGTGACGCTCGTGTCGGGGACGCGATCGTCGCCGCTGCCGGTCTTCCCGCAGGACGAGATCACGCGCCTCTTCAGAGGGGCGTGAGCGTGCCGCTCGTCGGATCGACGTATCGTCCGGTCGCGCTCGGACGCGACGGCATGGTCACGTCCGCGCATCCCTACGCGACGCTGGCGGGTCTCGATGTGCTGCGCGCGGGCGGGACCGCCGCCGACGCCGCGGTCGCCGCGAACGCCGTGCTCGCCGTCACACAGCCAGCGATGTGCGGCGTCGGCGGCGACCTGTTCGTGCTGTACTACGAGGCCGCGACGCGACGCATCCATTTTCTCAACGGTGCGGGGCGCTCGGGCTCGCGCGCCTCGCTGGACGAGCTGGCCCGCCGAGGACGTAGCGCGCTCCCGATCGTCGGACCGATGACCGTCAGCGTGCCGGGCTGTGTGCGCGGCTGGGGCATGCTGCTCGAGCGGTTCGGCACCCGACCGCTGGCCTCACTGCTGGAGCCGGCCATTCACTACGCCGAGGGCTTCCCGATCACCTCGCTGATGAGCCAGTACATCGACGAGTTTGCGCGGGTGACCGACGACCCGGAGTGGCATCGCGTGTTCCGCGCGGCGGGCCGCGCGCCGGCCCTCGGTGAGCGGCTCGCCCAGCCCGATCTCGCGCGTACGCTGCGCGATCTCGGCCGTGACGGCCCCGATCTCTTCTATGCGGGGCGCGTCGGACGAGCGATCGCCGAACGACTCGCCGCCGAGGGCTTTCTCACCGCGGACGACCTCGTCGCGCACAGCGGCGAGTGGGGCGAGCCGATCGCCACGACGTATCGCGACGTGCGCGTGTGGGAGACGCCCCCGCCGACACAGGGACTGGCCGCGCTGATCGCGCTGAACATTCTCGAGCGTGTCCCGCTGGCGCGGCGTGCGCTGCACTCGGTGCAGCACCTGCATCTGCTGCTCGAAGTGGTGAAGCTCGCGTACGCCGATCGCGACCGCTTCATCGGGGATCCCGCGCACGCGCACGTGCCGCTCGTCGAGCTGCTCGACAAGCGATACGCGGCGCGGCGGTATCGCGCGTTCGACGCGCGCAAGGCGCAGGCGTACACGTCCGGCGACCCCGACGGCGGCGACACGACCGGGCTCGTCGTCGTCGACCGGCAGGGCAACGTGGCCAGCGTCATCCAGAGCCTGTTCAACGCCTTTGGCGCCGGGATCGTGGTGCCGGGCTGCGGCGTCGTCTTGCAGAATCGCGGCCGGCATTTCGAGCTCGATCCGGCACATCCGAGCGCGCTGGCGCCGCGCAAGCGACCGTTCCACACGTTGATGGCCTCGGTCGTCACGCGCGACGATCGTCCCGTGCACGCGCTGACGACCATGGGCGGCAGCGGGCAGGCCCAGTTTCACATTCAGATTCTCACCAATCTCATCGATTACGCGCTGGATCCGCAGGAGGCCGTGGAGCGACCGCGCTTCCTGCTCGGCGCGTTCTATCCGGAGGACGCGGCGGATACGGTGCATCTCGAGAGCCGCGTGACGCGCGCCGTCGCCGCTGCGCTCGTCCGCAAGGGCCACGCGGTGCGACCGGCGCCGGCGCTGTTCGTCCGGACCGGCCACGCCCATGCCGTGAGCTTCCGAGATGGCACGCTGCTCGGCGGCGCCGATCCCCGTGGTGACGGTGTCGCGCTCGGGTTCTGAGATGCGCGCATTTGCGCTGACGTCGATGATCGTCGTCCTGTCGTGCAGCGTGGTGGCGGCTGCGGACTGGAGCACGATCGTCCCGGGCACGAGCACCATGGACAGCGTCCGCGGCCGGTTCGGTGGTCCGAGCCGGACCCAGACGCAGACGGTGGACGGCTACGAGACGACGAGCTGGGTGTACGACGGCGCGCAGGCACCGACCGGAATCGGTCGGATGACCGTCGATTTCGGACTGCTGCAGGCGGGAGGCTTCCAGCGCACTCTCGTGCGCTCGTTCCGTCTCGAGCCGCATCCCGGCGTGTTCACGCGCCAGGCGGTCCTTGCCGGGTGGGGCCGACCCACCGGCGTCCGCAAGGACGGCGAGGTGGAGTCGTTCTTTTACGCCGAGGGGCTGCTCGTGACGTTCGACCAGGAGGACCGGTCCGCGGTCAGCATGCTGTTCACGCTGCCCCAGCCGACCGCCCCAGAGCAGTCACCGCGGTAACGAAGCCGGCGAGCGGAATCTCCACCCAGTCGGGCCGGTTGTTCGCCTCGTACACGATCTCGTAGGCGGCCTTCTCGACCTCGAACACCGCGAGCGCGCGCGCGAACGCGTCGTCGGATTCCGGCACGAACCGCGCGCCCGCCGTCGCCGCGCGATACGCGGTGACGTACGCATCCCGCGCCTCGCGCTCCCACCGCCGTCGCTCCGGCGCCGTGAGCGCGGCGCTGGCCGCGGCGTAGCCGAGTGAGCGGAGCATGCCGGCCACGTCGCGCAGCGGCGTGTGCTTGCGGCGCCGCTCCGCCAGCGGGCGAAGCGGCTCGCCCTCGAAATCGATGATCACGAAGTCGCGGCCGTCCTCGATGGCGAGCGTCTGGCCCAGATGGAAATCCCCGTGATGGCGGATCTTGGCGCGCCCCACGAGCGCGCCGAGGCCGGCCGCGCCGCCGACGTCGTCAACGGCCGGCAGCACGCGGCCGCCTGCCGCCTCGCGCGCGAGGACGACCTGCCGTCGAACGGCGTCCGCCCAGCCGGCGACGTCGCCGGGGGTGATCGTCTCGGCGGCGAACGCAGGATCGCTCGTCGGCGACGCCAGAGCCGTGTGCAGCTCGGCTGTGCAGCGACCGAGCCTGCGCACGGCGTCCAGCGCGCTGTCGCCCCCGGCGAGACGGTCGAGCAGAAACCGCCAGCCGTCGCGCGCCCCGCGCACGTATTCCTGCGCGACGGCGATCGTCACGACGTCGCCGTCCGCCGGGTGGTACTCGAGCGCGCCGGCCAGACGGGGCGTCCCCCGAAACGAGGTCTGCTCGGTGAGGAAGCGCGTGATCTCGAGCTCCGGATTGATGCCTTCGGCCAGCCGACGAAACACCTTCAGTATCAGCGCATCGCCGAAGACGATCGACGTGTTGCTCTGCTCGCCGCCGAGGCGTTGCACCGTCACGTCGACGGTGGGCGTGGCCGGCAGCGCGGGGCCGGGACAGCCGGACAGAACGCCGCGCTCGCCGCGCACCTGGCCACCACGCCGGATGACGTCGAGGAGCGCGTGGCCGAACACGGGGTCGTCGAGCGCGTCCGCGGCGCGGTTCGCTCCAAGCAGCGTCACGAGGTAGCGGTCGAGGTCACCGGCGGGCGCGTCCGCGAACCCGACCGCGACGACGTACAACGCCCCGGGGCCGACACACACGCGGTCCCGGATCGTCGCCGCGCGAATCGATCGCGCCTTGCCCGCGAACCAGCGCTGCCGCGGCAGCCAGGTCGCGAGGTCGACGGGCGGAGACTCCTGCATCAGATCGCGGTCTCCTCGATCCCGTAGCGGACCGGCCGATGGTCACGACGCTGGAGCCGGAACCAGTAGTACCCATGGGGACCGAGGCTCAGGAAGTACGGTGCGCGCGCGATGCGCGGGAATCGATTGTCGCTGAGCATCTCGACGGGCTCCGCGCCCTCGTGCGCGGCGAGGTCGAGCTCGACGGGCTGGCTGCGGGCCGAGAGGTTCGCGACGACCAGCAGCGTCTCGTCGCGCCACGCGCGTAGATAGGCGAGCACCGCCTGGTTGCGCGGCCGCAGGAACTCGATCGTGCCGCGGCCGAACACGGCGGACCGTTTGCGCACCGCGATGAGCCGCCGCATGCAGTTGAGCAGCGAGCCCGGGTCTTTGTCCTGTCCGGCGACGTTCACCGCCTGGTAGTGATACTCGGGCTGCGTGATGACCGGCAGGTACAGCGCCGCGGGGTCCGCGGAGGAGAAGCCGGCGTTGCGGTCGTCCGACCACTGCATCGGCGTGCGGACGCCGTTGCGGTCGCCGAGGTACACGTTGTCGCCCATGCCGATCTCGTCGCCGTAGTAGACGATCGGGCTGCCGGGCAGCGTGAGCAGCAGGCAGTTCAAGAGCTCGATGCGCCGGCGGTCGTTGTCCATCAGCGGCGCGAGCCGACGCCGGATGCCGAGATTGAGCTTCATCGAGGGATCCGACGCGTAGGCGTAGTACATGTAGTCCCGCTCCTCGTTCGTCACCATCTCGAGCGTCAGCTCGTCGTGGTTGCGCAGGAACAGACACCACTGGCACGGGGGCGGGATGGCGGGCGTGTGGGTGAAGATATCCGTGATCGGCAGCCGGTCCTCGCGCCGCACGCCCATGTAGAGCCGCGGCATGAGCGGAAAGTGGAACGCCATGTGGAACTCGTCGCCGTCCGCGAAATACGGCCGGACGTCCTCGGGCCACTGATTGGCCTCGGCGAGCAGCACGCGGCCGCTGTACTCGGCGTCGATGACGCGTCGGAACTCTTTGAGGATCGCGTGGGTCTCGGGCAGGTTCTCGCCGCTGGTGCCCTCGCGCTCGATGAGGTACGGCACCGCGTCGCAGCGGAAGCCGTCCAGCCCGCGATCGAGCCAGAAGCGCATGACGTCGAGCATCGCCGTCTTCACCGCAGGATTGTCGTAATTGAGATCCGGCTGGTGACTGAAGAACCGGTGCCAGTAGTAGCGCCGCGCGACCGCATCGAACGTCCAGTTCGACTTCTCGGTGTCGGTGAAGATGATGCGGGCGTCGCGATATTTCTGGTCCGAGTCGCTCCACACGTAATAGTCGCGGTACGGCGAGCTCGGATCGGCGCGCCCGGCTTGAAACCAGGGATGCGCATCGGAGGTGTGGTTCATGACCAGATCCGCGATGACGCGGAGCCCGCGGTCGTGCGCGGCGTCGAGGAACTTCTGAAAGTCTTCGACGCTGCCGTACGAGGGATGGATGCCGTAGAAGTCGGCGATGTCGTACCCGTCGTCGCGCAGCGGCGAGGGGTACATCGGCAGGATCCAGAGGCAGTCGACGCCGAGATCGCGCAGATAGTCGAGCTTGCCCGTCAGCCCGGCGAAATCGCCGACGCCGTTGCCGTCACCATCCATGAAGGCTTTGACGTGGACTTCGTAGAACACGGCGTCCTTGTACCAGTCGGGCGCGCCCTGATCCGGCATTACTTCTCCAACACGAAGATCTGGGCGGGCGCGCGCTCGGGATCGAGGTCGACGTAGCCGCGCGGGCCGCGCCACTCGTACGTGGCGTCGGAGAGCTGCTCGTGCATGCGATAGGTCTGCTCCGCGGACAGCCCGAGCACCGAGAGCGGCACGTCGACCAGCGAGGTGTGCGTGGCGTGGGGATCCAGGTTGACGGCGACGAAGACGTGATCGTCGCCCCAGCTCTTGCCGTACCACAGAACGTTCGGATCGTCGGCGCCGTAGAAGCGAAGGTTGTCGTACCGCTGCAGCGCGGGATGGCGCCGCCGCACGTCGTTGATGCGGGTGATGTCGCCGACCAGGTTGCCCGCCGCGTCCCAGTCGCGGGGCTTCAGCTGGTACTTCTCGGAGTCGAGGTACTCCTCCGAGCCCTCACGCACGGGCACGTTCTCGCACAGCTCGTAGCCGCTGTAGATTCCGTAGAGTGACGACAGCGTCGCGGCCATGACGAGCCGGAAGCGGAACGCGGGGCGCCCGCCGCGCACGAGCGTCTCGTGCAGGATGTCGGGCGTGTTCGGCCAGAGATTGCCGCGGAAGTAATCGGACACGGGCGGGGCGGTGATCTCGGTGAAGTAGTCGATCAGCTCCTGCTTGATGTTGCGCCACGTGAAGTACGTGTAGGACTGCGTGAAGCCCGCTTTGGCGAGCACCTTCATCATCTTCGGCCGCGTGAACGCTTCGGCCAGGAAGATCGTCTCCGGATGCGTCGTCTGCACCGCCCGGATCAGCCACTCCCAGAACCGCACGGGCTTCGTATGAGGATTGTCGACGCGAAAGATCTTCACACCGTGCGCGATCCAGAAGTCGACGACGCGCTTCATCTCCAGCCACAGCGGCGCGGGGTCGTCGCCGCTGAAGTTGACGGGATAGACATCCTGGTACTTCTTCGGTGGGTTCTCCGCGTATTTGATCGTCCCGTCCGGACGGTGGAAGAACCACTCGGGATGCTCGCGGACCCAGGGGTGATCCGGCGACGCCTGGATCGCGAAGTCGAGCGCCACCTCCAGGCCGCGCCCCGCCGCGGCCTCGACGAAGCGGTCGAAGTCGTCGAGCGTTCCGAGGTCGGGATGCACAGCGGTATGGCCGCCCTCGGCCGCGCCGATCGCCCACGGGCTGCCGGGCTCGCCAGGCTCGGCGGTGAGCGCGTTGTTGCGTCCCTTGCGATGCGTCCGGCCGATGGGGTGGATCGGCGGCAGATACACGACGTCGAACCCCATCGCGGCCGCGCGGTCGAGCTGCGCCTCGGCGTCCTTCAGGGTCCCGTGGCGGCGCTCACCGCCGCTGCTGCGCGGAAAGAACTCGTACCACGCGGCGAAGCGCGCGCGGTCGCGGTCGGCGACGACTTCGAGCTCCTGCGCCGCCCGCGTGGCCACGCTGCGATCGATGTGCGCATCCATGAAATGCGCCAGACGAGCGTCGCGCGCGATCTCGACGGCGTCCGACTGTGACGGTGCCTGCTCCAAACGTCGCGCGTACGCCGCGAGCGCGTCGCGCTGATCGCCGGCGGGCGCGCGGCGCGCGGCGTCTCGGACGAGCGCGGCGCCCTCGAGCAGCTCGCTTGCGACGTCCTGCCCCGCGTCCACGCGCTTGGTGAGATCCGCCAGCCACGAGCGGAACGGATCGGCGAGCGCCTCGATCGTGTACACCCACCGCGCGTTCTCGCTCAGCGCGAACGCCCCCGCCCAGCGATCGTTGTCCACGAAGCGCATCGGCGTCTCGCGCCAGGCGCGCTCGTCGGCCCGGCGGTACAGCAGAAACGCGACGAGAACCTCGTGCCCTTCCTTGAAAATGTCCGCCGTCACGCGGAACGCTGTGCCGACTTCGCGCTTGACGGGGTACCGTCCGCCGTCGACGACGGGCGCAATGGCTTCGATCACGACGGTGCGTTTGAGATCCGCGGCGGCCGGCAGACCGCCGCGCGCGCCGGCCGTCCGGCGCGTCGGCGCCGGGGCGCCGGCCTCCTTGCGGACGGGGACGCGGTTTTTCGGAGGGCGAGCCATAGACGAGTGCTTAGCGCCAGTGTTCCACGAGATAGGGCTTCTGTCGCTCGAACGCGAGGGCGGCGTCCTCGAGCACGCGTTCGGTGGCATCGGCCCTGGTGGCGCGCGTGGCGTTGACATACGCGGCGGTGCGGCCGAGATAGAGCGGCACGAGCGAGCGCAGGAGGTGCTCGCGATGGACCACCGCATAATGGTGTCCGAGCGCGAAGTCGTACACGATGCGCGCCCACAGATCGTCGGGAAATCCGAACGTCGGCCCCGCCGTGCTCTCGAGCACGAGGACCTCGCCGAGCGTGTCGGCCGACAGGATGAGGTCCCAGATGCTGCCGAGATCGCGCACACCGAGACGGAACGCGTCGAGCATCGCGTCGACGTCGAGCGTGCGCGGGTCGACGAGCGGCCCGCGCGGTGTGCCAACCGTCGGCAGCGGCTCGCTGCCGCGCACTTCGAGCCACAGGTCCTGATGCCGGTCCATGAGCGTGAACACCGCGCCCACCGTCTCGGCCAGCATCGTCGGTAGATCCGCCGTGCGCGTGCGTGAGCGCACCGAGTGCGGCCCCAGCCACGCCTCCCACACCGCAAAGCCGTCCGCGATGGCGGCGCCCGTGATCCAGAGGTCGCTGACGTCGCGTCCCGACCAGTTCCACTTGGGGTGCACGAGCAGGTGTTCGATCAGCCGCGCGGACAGCGCTTGCTGCCCGCCGAAGGGCTGCTGGATGCGGCGGCCGTAGAGCGCGCGCACGAGCGGGGCGAGGAGCAGCCGCGTGATCGTACCTTCCCATCGATGCCGCGTGTACGCCGGGCCGACGAAGTCGGCCTTGTCGCCGAGGATCGGACCCGCGAGGTCGCGGACCCAGTCGGGTGCGATCGAGGCAACGTCGGCCTCGAGCACCACGCACGCGCGCGCCTTCAGCTCTTGCGCGGTGGCGAAGATGGCGCGGAGTCCTTCGCCGCGCCCGGGCACGCCGTGAAACGGCACGGCAGCGCGCTCGCCCGCGGGCGGCTCGTAGTGCGTCACCACCACGGGCAGCCCGGCCGTCTCGAGCGTCTCCGGCGTGCCGTCCGAGGAGCCGGCATCCGCGTTGATCAGTGTCGCTTTGAGATCGCCGAAGTGCTGGGCGAGCCCGGCCGCGGCCGTCGCGGCCACCGTCTTCGCCGTCTCGGCGTTGTTGTACGTCAGCAGCGCCACCGCGACGTCTGTTGTCATGGTATCGAAGCGGTGGCGTGCGGCTTGGGCCGTGGGTGGCCTGTTCTAGACACGTCTGGCTCCGCTCAACGGCGCCGATCAAACGGCACGCGGGGCCCGCTCACGGCGTCAGGTGGATCAGCAGCGCCATGTAGTCGATGAGCTGCCGGGTGATGAGGAACGATCGGCGTACGTGCTCACGGCCGGCGGCCCCCATGCGCGCGATGAGCTCCGGAGCGTTCAGCAGATGGCGCAGCCGAAACGCCGCGCCCTCCACGGAGCTCACCAAATAGCCCGTCACGTCGTACACGATCTGCTGGGGCAGCCCGCCGACGAAGCCGGCGATCACCGGCTTGCCTTTCCACATCGCCTCCGCGGCTCCGAGGCCGAACGACTCGCGGACCGATTTCTGGAGCACGATGGTCGCCGCGCGCTGCAGCGCGTTGATCTGCAGGGTCGCGTCCGGCGGCAGCTCGCGCACGAGCACGTCGGGGTCCGTGTGCGTGGTCTCGCGGAGCTCGCCGAGGATTTGCACGCTGTCCGGCTCGCCGCTGGACGTGCCGGCCAGTACCAGCCGCACGTCGTGGTGCTTCTTCACCATGCGGTAGGCGTTCACGACGCCGAGAGGATCTTCGGCTGCGGAGAAGGCCCCGATCTGCACCAGCAGGGGCTTGTCTTGCGGCACGGCCAGCGCGCGGAGCACGCTGGCGATCTCGCGCGACGACAGCTCCCGGTTTTTCTCCGACAGGGGATCGATCGACGGGTGGATCACGTACTTCGGCACACCGAGCCGCCGGCTGAAGCTCGGCAGCGCAAACACCGCGGCGTCGTACTGGTTGACGAACGGCCGAAAGAACGTCCACGCCCGGCGCTGTGGCCGCGACGCATCGAACGGACAATTCCACACCCAGCGGCCGCGCGCGGGGCGATGCTCGATGAGCGTGACCGGCGGCACGTCGTGGACCAGCACGAGATCGGCGTCGAGGTTCAGCTTTTTGGCGCTCACCCGGTTCATCTCGACGAAGTGGTCGAGCGCCTCGTCGGTGAGCACGCGCTCGCTGCCACGGAGCGCCGCCTGCAGCGTCGTCGACGTGGCGTAGAAGCCCGGGTCGCCGCCGGTGATGTCCCAGGCCGCGTCGACGCCCAGGTCCGAAAGCATCGGGACGAGCGTCTGCAGAATCTCCGCCGGACCGGAGCCGAAGCGACCGCCCGAGAGGTGCAGGAAGCGCCGGCCACGCGCCCGCTCCGCGAGGGTCAGAATGATGTCGACCGCACCCGGCGAGGCGACGCGGCGGTAGTCCTCGATGCGGATCATCGCGCCCGTCCGTCCAGCGTGGCGTCGACGAGCGTGAGCACGCGCGCGCGCACGCGCTCGAGGTTCGTCATGTACGTGTCGATGCGCTCGATGCGATCGGCGAGCTCCGGCATGCCGAGCGACGTGCGAATCCACTCGGCGAAATCGCCGGCGCGCCGGCCGAGCCGCGCACGCGCCTCGACCATGTGGAAGTAGATCGCGCTGGCGTCGACGGCCGCGAGGCCGGCGCGGAACTCCGCCAGCGTGTGCGCTCCCGTGCCGAGCGCGACCTCGACGATGTGCGATTGCTGGAAGTAGAACGGCGCGCCGAACTCCACCCGCGGCACCGCGGACAGCCGCTGCAGATGGTCGTGGATCGTCGAGACGAGCTCCTCGCGCAGGGACTCGAGGCTCGTGAACTCGAACGGGTTCACGACGGCCAGGCGCTCGGCCAGCACCTGATCGCGCACCTGGGTTGCGACCCAGGACGCGAAGTCGTTGCCGTACGCCGTGGTGATCGGCCGATGGCGCAGGAAGTAGCCGTGCGTGTGATAGAAGACGGAGCCTGCCGGCACTTCCTCCAGCCGCTCGAGGAGCTCGCGCTCGTCCGCCGCGCGGTGGTCGAGGCTCTGGCGGAGCTCGACGCAGCCCGTGAAGATGAACGCCTGCGAGGCGCGTTTCGTGGCGGCCGTCACGCGGCGCTCCGGTCCGGCTCGGCGGGCGCGGGAACGAGCAGGGCCACGGGAAAGTGCGCCAAGACGTCGCCCATGCCGAGGCCGTCGCCGCGCGCCTGCAGGCGCGCGCCGGTGAGCGCGTTGACGAAGTCGCCCCGAAGATCGGTGGGCAGCGCGAGCCTCGTGTCGTGCCAGTATTCCGGGCCCAGCGGGGGGGCATCGCTGCCGCGGCGTGCGAGCAGTCGCGGGACGACTGTGATCGCGGCGCCGTGTGGGCCCACGCGCGCGAAGGCACACAGGTGCTCCGCGAGCGTTCCGCGGGCCTCCAGCGGCCGGTAACCGCCCTCGGCGAACAGCGCGGGACGCGCGCGGCGTACGGCAAGAGCCTCGCGGATCAGATACAGCTTCACGCGTCCGTCCTCTTTGTTCTTGAACAGCTCGAACGCAAGGCCGGCGGGGTCCGCCGTCACCGCACGCGTGTGCTCGAGCTCGGTCAGCAGCCGGCGTCGTAGCGTCCAGTCGACGGGCCGGCGATTGTCGGGATCCACGAGGCTCAGATCCCAGAGCTCGGTGCCCTGGTAGAAGTCGGGGACGCCCGGCGCGGTGATCTTCATGAGAACCTGCGCGAGCGAGTTGACCGCGCCGAAATGCGCGACCCGCGCCTGGAATGCGGTGAAGTCGTCGAGGAACCGCCGCGACCGGGCGGGGTCCAGCAAGGCCTCGGCGAATGCGACGAGGGCGGCGTCATAGCGGACGTTGGGATTGATCCACGAGGTGTGCACCTTCGCCTCGTGTACGGCCTTGAGCAGGTAGTCACGCAGCCGGGGGGCGTCGATCGGCCACGCGCCGACGAGCGTCTGATAGATGAGGTATTCGGTGTTCGCGCCCGGCACGGCGCGGCCGTCGACCATGGTCCGATGCCGACGATTGAGGCGCTGCCAGCGGGCGACGTGCCGTCGCCACTCCGTGGGGATCTCGGACAGCACGTTCAGGCGCGCACGCACATCCTCGCCACGCTTGGTGTCGTGGGTGGCTGTCGTCGACAGCGCGTGCGGCGAACGCCGGACGCGCGCGGTATTCTCGGCGTGGAACTCCGCGAGCGGCACGCCGAAGCGACTCGGGTCGCCGCCGACGTCGTTCAGCGACACCAGCCGGTTGAAGCGGTAGAGCGCCGTGTCCTCGAAGCCCTTGGCGGTGACCGGGCCCGTGATCTGCTGGAACCGCATGACGAAGTCCAGCCGCGCCCGGCGCTCGGCGTCGTCGGCGCCCGGCGGCGCGGCCAGCGTCAGCACCTGCTCGAGCCAGTCGTAGATCGACGCGTCGGCGGAGGCGACTTGCCGTCGCGCGGTGGGCCCCGCGCGCCCCATGTACACCCGGGCGCGATCCGGAATGAGCGCGAACGGTTCTTCGCCCGCCGGGCGGGCGCCGGAGGGCGACCAAGCAGT
>JBKOUQ010000030.1:0-7481 GCA_046723475.1 Candidatus Methylomirabilota bacterium | reverse complement strand
TGTCGCTCGTCCTCACCAGCGTCTGGCAGTTCTTCCCGTTCGTGGTCATCACCTACCTCGCCCGCCTGCAGACGATCCCGCCCGAGCTCTACGAGGCGGCGCGGGTGGACGGCGCCACCGCCTGGCGCCGGTTCTGCCACGTGACCCTGCCGCAGACACGCAACGTCCTCTTCGTCATCGTGCTCCTGCGCAGCATCTTCATGTTCACCAAGTTCGACACGGTGTGGCTCATGGCCGGCGACGGCGGCGTGAGCCGCTACATCCGCACGCTTCCGGTGTACGCCTACGCCCGCAGCTTCACGTACCTGCAGGCCGGCATGGGCGCCGCATTGTCGGTGATCATGTTCGTCCTGCTCATCGTGGCGACCGCCGTGTACTTCGGGATCTTCCGACACGACGAGGCGCTCGCGTGAGGCGGGCCGTCAGACGTCACGCGGCGCTGTACGCGGGCGGCGTGCTCCTGCTCGTCGTCGGCGCGTTTCCGTTGTTCTGGATGGTCTCGACCTCGCTCAAGCCCTCCAGCGAGATCTTCGCCACGCCGCCGCGGCTGGTGCCCGCGCACCCCACGCTCGAGAACTTCGTACGGCTGTTCCGCGACACGAGCTTTCCGACCTTCTTCCGCAACAGCGCGGTGGTGTCGTTCGCTACGGTCGCGCTCACGCTCACCATCGCAGCGCTGGGCGCCTACGGCCTCACGCGCTTCGCCTTCCGTGGTCGCGATCAGGTTGCCGCGCTCATTCTGACCACGTACATGTTCGCGCCCATCATGATCATCATCCCGTTCTACATCCTCGTGAAGCAGCTCGGAATTGTGAACACGCGCCTGGCCCTCGTGCTTTCATATACGACATTCTGTCTGCCGTTCTGTCTCTGGCTGCTGCGCGCCTTCTTCGCGTCGATCCCGCTGGAGCTGGAAGAGGCCGCGCTCGTCGATGGCGCGGGGCGCGGACGCGCCGTCTGGCACGTGGTGCTGCCGCTCGCCCTGCCTGGCCTCATCGCCACCGCGATCTTCACGTTCATCCTCGCCTACAACGATTTTCTCTTCGCGCTCGTGCTCATCACCTCGGAGGAGCTCAAGACTCTGCCGGTCGGCGTCAACGATCTGTTCAACGCGACGATCGTCGACTGGGGCATGATCATGGCCGCCGGCGTGATGATCACGGTGCCGGCCGTGCTGTTCTTCGCCGCCGTGCAGCGCTATCTCGTGCAGGGCTGGGGCGCGGGCGGTGTCAAGGGCTAGCGCCCTCACGCGTTCGACGAGACGCGGCGGGGGGGCGGTTCGTCGATCGACTCGAACCCGGGACAGCGCAGCACGGGCAGGCGCGGGTACTTCGCGAAACGCGGGTCGTCCGTGCTGCGCGAACACAGCCAGAACCGCGACCCGCGGGCCGAATCGATGCGCCGCGCGTGCCGGCACACGGCGCACAGCCCGATCGCGGCCTCGCCGGGATCGGATGCGCGGCTCACGGCGTCGCGATGATCGTGAGATAGTCGCGCAGGATGCGCGCGGTCGCGCCCCAGATGGTGTCGCCCGCGTACTCGTAGAAGTAGACCTCGCGGCTGACGCCGCTGCGTGTCCACTGCTCGACCCGCACGTTCGCGCCGTCGAGCAGTGCCGCCAGCGGCACCTCGATCACGCGCTCGATCTCATGCCCGTCCGGTTGCCACGCCACCGGCTCGCGCACCAGACCGACCCAGGGAGTGATGATGAACTGCGTGGCGAACGTTTCCTGATCATCGAGCGCCCCGAGCGGCTCGACGACCTGGGGAGGCAACCCCACCTCTTCGTGCGCCTCGCGCAGGGCAGCGTCGAGAAAGCTCGAGTCCGTCGGATCGACGCGGCCGCCCGGAAACGAAATCTGCCCGGCGTGCTGCCCGACGCGCTCCGTGCGCTTGGCGAACACCAGCCACGGCTCGCCACGGTCGAGGATCGGCAGCAACACCGCCGCCTTGATGAGCGGACCACCGACGACGACGCGCCGGTCACGCGCGGACAATCGCGCGCGCGTGCGCGCGACGAGCTCGGCCGTCGTCATGCTCAGGACATCACGAAGCCGCCGTCGACGTTCAGCGCCTGCCCCGTGATCCCCGAGGCGCCCGGCGAGGCGAGGAACACGGCGACGGCGGCGATCTCCTCCGGCTCCATCATTCGTCGCTGCGCGACCTGCCGCTTGTAGTAGCGCTCGAAGATCTCCTCGCCCGAGCGCGGGCCGGCCTTCGTCGACTGCACGGCGACGCCCATGCCGGCGCGGGTGTAACCCGGGCAGACGGCATTCACCGTAATGCCGGCATACCCTTGCGCCCCGAGCTCGGCCGCGAGCGCGCGCGTGAGCCCGATGACACCGTGCTTCGATGCGACGTACGCGGTGACATAGCCCGAGCCGCCGATTTTTCCGAGGACGGAGGCGATCGTGATGATGCGTCCGTGGCCGCGCTCGATCATGCGCGGGAGCGCTTCGCGAATCGCGCGGTACGTTCCGTTGAGATTGACCTCCACCACGCGCAGCCAGTCCGCCTCGTCCTGCGAGCTGAGCAGCCCGCTGAGCCCCAGACCGGCACACGTGACGAGGACATCGATGGCTCCGTGCTCGCGCTGCGCCGTCGTCACGAGCGTCTGCATGTCCGCGGTGCGCGTGACGTCCGCGCGCACCGCGAGCGCGCGGCCACCGCCCGCGCGGATCGTCGCGGCCGTCGTCTCGGCGGAATCACCCAGGTCCGCGACCACGACGGCGTCGCCCTGGGCGGCAAAAGCACGGGCGATCGCGCTGCCGATACCGCCGCCGCCGCCGGTGATGACGACTGCGCGCGTCACGCGAACTTGACGCTGACCGATCCGAGCCGCGTGAACGTCGCGCGGACGCTCTCTCCGGCCTTCGGCTGCAGGATCTTGGACACCGACCCCGTCATGACGACGTCGCCGGCGCGGAGGCTCAGCCCCCGACCGCCCAGGTGGTTGGCGATCCACACCAGCGAGTTGAGCGGGTTGCCCATGACCTCCCACGCCGTACTCGTCGCGACCACGCTGCCCGCGTGCTCGTACAGCATGCCCTCGAGCGCCAGATCCAGCCCGGTCAGCGGCGTCAGCGCCCCGCCGAGCACGATCGCCTTGGCGTAGACCCCGTCCGCGACGGCGTCCGTTCCGACCGCTTTTCCGCTGTGGCGGAAGTCGATGAGCTCCAGGGCCGCGAGCGCGCCCTCCACCGCGCGCTGCGCGCGAGGCAGGGTGACGCCGGGACCGGCGAGGTCGTCCTTGAGCACGAACGCGACCTCGGCCTCCACGCCGGGTTTTACGAACCGCGCGGCCGGAATCTCGGCCGGGCTGCTCAGAACACCACTCGCGAGCAGGAAGGCGCAGACCGGTTCGGACACCTGCCACGTGTCCTGGCCCGCCTTGTTGGTGAACCCGGCTTTCCAGCCGGCCACGCGCTCGCCCCGCGCCAGCAGCGCCTCACGGAGGCGATCCTGCGCCGCATACGCCTCAGCGAGGCCGAGGCGCTTCGTCTCGCTCGGTGGACGATGCGGCCGCGGCTCGTCTCGCGCGGCGATCGCTTCCTTGACGAGATCGTCGCTCATCGCGCCGCCCCTTGCCGACGGCGGCGGTGACTCATGACGACCGCCGCCGCCGCCGACGCTTTTGCCTCGGAGTGTGTCGCGATCCCCGCCCCGAGCGTGGCGTGGGACCGCGCGCGCCGGCCTCCGGGCGTGCGTGCCCCGTCCGCCCCGCGCGCGAAGTCCGGCCCCCGCGCGCGCTCGCGTGCCCGGTCTTCACGTGCGCGTCGTTGCGATGCCCGACGTCGCCACGAACGACGGGCCCCGCCGTGATCACCCGCATCCACGCGTCGAGATCGCGGGCGAGCTCGGGGTAGCAGTTGTCGCGATAGGCCGCGAGCGCGCGCAGCGCGGCCGGATCCTTCCAGGGCTTGAGCACGAACACGGCGTCGCGATCGGCCGGATCGAACGGCGCCGCAGTCGCCAGCGACATTACGACGTAGCGCCGCGTGAGCTCGGACATGGTGGCCTCCGTGGGGCGAGGAGTGAACGTCGTGCGAGTCGGCGTCAGCGTACCGCCATCGCGCGCGGCGCGGCAAGGATGTCACTCACACGATTTCGTGCGGCGGCGCCGCGCGGCGCAGCCACGCCAGGCAAAGCAGCAGCAGGAGCACGCAGCCCGCCGCGACGACGGCATTGGTTTGTCGGTCGTGCACCGTCGGCCCGAGCGCGGTCTGCAGCGTGAACGCGATGTTGTTGATCACGTGACAGACCACCGCGGGCAGCACGCTGCCCGTGTACTCCACCAGAAATCCGAGGTAGAGACCCATGGCGAACGCCAGCACCATATGCACGCCGGACACGTCGACGTGGAGCACGCCGAAACACGCCGCGCTGACGACGATCGCACGCACGGGCCCCCACGCCTCGCCGAGTCGCGACTGCATGTAGCCGCGGAAGAACAGCTCCTCGGTCGCACCCGCGACGACGCCGAAGACGATCACGGCGCCGAACAATTCCGGACCCATCGCGCCCTCGAGCACACGGCGGACGACGACCATCGTGCCGCGATCACCGAGCCCCACGAGCCACGTGAGCGAGTCGAGGGCCTGGCCGAGCGCGAGCATGCCGAGCACCATCACGCTGAGCGCGCGACCCGTCTCCCAGCCGGGGGCGAGCCGCAATGCCGCGGGCGTCGCGGGCTGCACGATCGCGAGCAGCGTGAACACGAGGGCGAACGAGGACGCGAGGCTGCCGGCGAGGAGCGCGGGCAGCGACTGCATCAGCGCGGTGTCCGGCGTGTCGGGGAAGACCGACTTCAGCGTGACGACCGCGATGCCGGAAGCGGCGAGAATGCCGGCCACGGCCGCGATATACGTCGCGAACACCCGCCACACGCCGTGCATCAGACGCGCCCGATGCTACCATGCGCACATGCGACGCCTGCTGTTCGTCCTCGTGCTGGCGGTCGTGCTGCCGGTCGCGGTCCGCGCGCAGCCGGCCTCGTGCCCACCGACGCGGCCCGATATGCTCGGGCCGTTCTACAAGCCCGACGCGCCCGAGCGGGCGGCGACGGGACACGGGCTCGTCGTGCAGGGCACGGTACGCTCGGCGAAGGGCTGCGCGCCTCTCTCCGGCGCTCGGCTCGAGTGGTGGTCGGCCGATGAGCGTGGCGAATACCATGATGAGCTGCGCGCGACGCAACGAACGGCGAGCGACGGCGCGTTTCGGTACGAGACGGTCGCGCCCGGCCGCTACCCTGGGCGGCCGCCGCACGTGCACGTCAAGGTGAGCGCGCCCGGCCATCGAACACTCGTCACGCAACTGTACCCGCGCGACGGGCAGCCGACGATCGGAACCGACTTCGTGCTACTTCCCGACTGATGGCGCGCCCGCGTGGAGCGCGCGTGCCAGCGGCACACGGAGCGCGCCCGGCGTGACGGGACCGAGCGTCACGTCGCTCGCGCCAATGAAGCTGGCGAGCGAGCGGAGCGCGCCCGCCAGCCCCGCCAGCGCGGCATCACGATCGAGCGGCGGCGAGCCTCCGGGAGCGGGCCGCGCCCGCGCGAACCATGGCTCGAAGTGCACGCTCAGCACCGCGAGCCGATGCTCGGCGCGCAGCGCCTTGCCGTCGACCCGGCCGATCAGCTCGCCGTCGTGCAGCACCGGAAGCGTGTAGTAACCGTGCTCGCGCCGGGCGCTCGGAGTGTAGACCTGGATCCGGTACTCGAAGCCGAACAGGCGCGCCGCGCGCTCGCGATACCACAGCAGTGAGTCGAATGGCGACAGCAGCGTCGTGCCGCGCGACGGCACCGGCCCGTCCGCGGCCCGTGCGAGTGCCGCCCGGTCGCGCCTGAGGAGCAGCCACGATGCGCTCGAACCCTCGACGGCGACCTCGCTGATCTCGCCGCTCGCCCGCATCGCGGCCAGCGTCGGACGCCGCCCCGCCGGGCCGAATCGCGGAAAGGTCAGATAGCCGGCGACATCGGCCGTCGTCGCCGCACCGAGCGCGTGCAGGCTGCGCTCGACGTGCCAGCGCCGGAACTCCTCCGACGACACGGCGTGCACCGCCGCCGCTGCAGGGAGTGCGCGCTCGAAGAGATCGAACCGTTTGTGGAAATGACGCCGCGAGTGAATCGCCAGCGTGCCACTCATCCACAGATAGTGCAGCGCGTGCTGCACCGGCTTCCAGTTCCACCACCCCGCGGCGCCGCGCGGCCGACGGCCCGCGAAGTCGGCGTTCGCCATCGGCCCGTTCGTGGCGATCGCCTCGCGCACCTGCCGCAGCGTGCGCGTGTTGTGGCGCAGCCAGCCCGACCACCCGGTGTGCCGCACGCGATAGTCGAGCATCGCCCGCCGCCACCACGGCAGCGCCGTGATCGGCACCAGACACGCGGCGTGCGCCCAATACTCGAACAGCAGCCGACGGCGGTAGATGAGGTCGTCGAGCCGCGCGCGATCGTACGGGCCGAACCGGCTCCAGAGCGTCAGGTAGTGCGCGCGGTCGACGACGTTGATGGAGTCGAGCTGCACGCCGCCCACGTCCTCGACGAGCCGCACGAGCCGCTTCGCGCTCAGCGCGCGCAAGCGCGGCCGTGCGAGGTGCTGGCGCTCGAGGAACAGCGCCCGGACGGCGTGCAGCGGAACGGAGCTTACTTCTTGGGCGCCTTCGCGGTGTCCTGCTTGGCGATGATCTGCTCCTTGATCTTCTCGTACGTCGCGCGCGGAATCACCTTCTTGGACACGAGCTCGTCCTTGCGCTTGTACGGCCGATTGTCGACGATCTTCTTCGACAGCGCGTCACCGATGCCGGGCAGCTGCTTCAGATCGTCCTCGCTCGCGCTGTTGATGTCGAGCTGCTTCTTCATCGGCTTGCCGGCGCCGCCCCGGGCTTCGGGGCTGTCGCTCTTGGCGGCCGGTGCGCTGTCGCTCTTCGTAGCCGGCGCGCTGTCGCTCTTGGCCGGCGGCTTGGTGGTCGTGCCGGCGGCGTCGGCCAGCGGCACCGAAGCGGCGCCGAGTGCGAACATGAGCGCCACCAGTATCGCGACGAGTCTCGTCATGGGATCCCTCCTCGCAGTGATCGATCGGCGTAGATCGTAACAGACGTCCCGGCGGATTCCGCTCAACGTTCGCCGCCGCTCGCGGGCGGCGTGTCCTTGAGCCGGCCCAGCGTCGCGTCGACGGACGTCTCGCGGCCGCCCCGCGTCACGCGCAGGGTCACCTTCGAGCCCGGCGGCGTGCTCGCGACGCGGCGTGTGAGGTCGTGTGGATTCTGGATTCGCTCACCCTGGAACGCGACGATGATGTCGCCGGTATTGATCCCCGCCGACGCGGCCGGCGAGCCCGGAACCGTTTCGGCGACCAGGGCCCCCGTCGCGGCATCGGTCCCCGACCCGCGACGCGCCTCGGGCGTGACCGGCGTCACGGACCTGTCTCTTATACACATCTCCGAGCCCACGAGACTCAATGGAGAATCTCGTTTGGCGTCTTGT
>JBKOUQ010000163.1:0-14106 GCA_046723475.1 Candidatus Methylomirabilota bacterium | reverse complement strand
GTAAGCGAGCCGCTCGCGTACGAGCTGACCGCGACGGTGGACGGCCGGGTCGTCGCGCGCAAGCGCGTGCGGCCGGCAGGGCTGCGCGGCGATCGGCCGCTGAGCGTCGAGGAAGAGCTCGACGTCCCTCCCGGAGCGCACGCCGTCAGCGTCACGTTCACTCCGGATGACGACACGGCGAAGGCGCCGACGCTTCGCTTCGACAACATGGTCGGCTTCGAGCGCGGCCGCGTCGTCCTGATTTCGCACGAGCGAGGTCGCCTGGTTGCGCGCCACGGGGGTGAGTGAGGCGCGCCACCGCTCTTTGATGTCATAGTACGTCGCGATGAGAGGGATGGCGGTTGGCGTTGCCTTGATCACGAGCGTCGCCACATCGCTTGCCGCGACAGCGCAGGACGCCGCGAGAGTGCCGCGCGTCGGCGTGATCGCATCGTCCTCTCCTCTGCTCGAAGCATTCAGGCAGGGTTTGCGCGAGCTCGGGTATGTCGAAGGCCAGAACATCGTGGTCGAGCACCGGTCACCCGAGGGAAGGGACGAACGGCTTCCCGAGCTCACCGCCGAGCTCGTCCATCAGAAGGTGGATGTCATCGTCGCCGGCAGTCACGCGGCCGTGGTCGCGAGAAAAGCGACCGCGACAATACCGATCGTCATGCCGATCATCACGGACCCGGTGCGGTTGGGACTCGCCGCAAACCTCGCCAAACCAGGTGGGAATGCCACCGGATTTGCGACCCAAAATGACGAGCTCCCCGGCAAGTGGCTGGAGATCGTGAAGGAGACGCTCCCCAGCGCTTCTCGGGTCGCGATTCTCGTGCACCCAACGTACGACGGCGGCGTCCAGCTGAAGGCCGCTGAACGCGCGGCTCGGTCGATAGGATTGCGCCTTCAGGTCCTGAAGGTCGAAAATCGCGACGATTTCGCGGCCGCATTCGCGGAGATGCGGAAGCAGCGCGCGGAGGCGCTCGTTGTCTCGTCGTCGGCTCTCTTTTATACGCACCGAGCGCGTCTCGTCGAGCTGGCGAGTACTCACCGCCTGCCGACCATCTACCATCAGAGCGAGTTCGTCGTGGAGTTGGGTGGTCTGATGTCCTACGGCCCAGACTTTCGTGATCTGTTTCGACGATCCGCCGCGTATGTCGACAGGATCCTCAAGGGCGCAAAACCCGGCGAGCTCCCCATCCAGCAGCCAACCACGTTCGAGCTCGTCGTCAACCGCCGAGCCGCGAAGACGCTGGGCCTGACGTTGCCCGAGTCGCTGCTCCTGCGCGCGGATCGGCTCATCGAATGAGCCGAGCGCGCGCCGGCGACGGCGTGAAGCGCGCGACCACATCCCGGTAGTTGCCGTCACGTGACGCGGTAGCGGTTTACCCGACGCCCGCTCAGCTAGTGCGCGGAGCTCATCGTCGGTGAGCCGATCGCATCACATTTCGCCGCGTGGATCGGCGGTGCGCTTGCACCCGGATCGTCGCGGAGGTGCCCCATGCGGACGACGATGCGACGCCGGGTGAGTGACGCGTTGCGAATCTGCCTTCGGAACTATCGGCGCGCCGAGCTCGACTGCCCGCTCGCCGCGGGGATCGTGGCCGTGCGACGGCGACGGGCACGCTCTGGCCGCCATCGGCGCCGCGGCCGGGGCGCTGTGCTCGACGACGCCGCGCGCGTCGACCGGATCTATCTGGACGCGGCCGCCGGGTGCCGGACGTGCGATCTCGTGGCGTGTCAGCGCAACGCGCTCTGGTCGCCGCCCTGTGCGGCGCTTCGCGATGGCCTTGTGCGCGGCGGAGCACCGATGACTGTGTCATAGTACGGCGCCATGTGGTGCGGCTGCCTCGGGCCATTCGCGCAGAGCCGGCGCGACGTTCTGCGAGGCATCGCCGCGACGCTCGCAGTTGCGGGCGGCGGCTGTGCGAGCGCCGCGCCGAAGCGCCCCGCCGTCGGTGACGCCGCCGGCCTGCTCGACGAGACGACCTCGATCGATCTGCACAGCCATCCCGGACTGATTCGCGGGCTGGGCCGAACGACGACGATGGAGACCCAGATCGAACGCATGGCCGCCGGGCGCGTTCGCGCCTCGCTCGTGGCCGCCGTGGCCGACAGCGCGGTTCTCACGGTCAATTCGCGCGGGCGGATCTATGCTCAGCGCGAGCCCCAGCCCGGCGAGCTGTATCGCACGACGTATGCGCAGCTGGAGCGCGTGCGGACCCGGATCACGGCGGGTGCGCTACTGCCGGTCCACGAGAGCGCCGATCTCGACCGCGCCCGGCGTGAGCGCCGGCATGCCGCCATCCTGGCCGTGGAGGGAGCGGACTTTCTCGAGGGCCGGCTCGAGCGCGTCGAGGAAGCCTACACGCGCGGCATCCGCTCCATTCAGCTCGTGCACTATCGTGTCAACGAGCTCGGCGACATCCAGACGGAGGCGGTACGGCACGGCGGCCTCACGCCATTTGGCCGCGACGTCATCCGCGAGATGAACCGGCTCGGCATGCTCGTCGACGTCGCTCACGGCACGCTCGACCTCGTCCGCGCCGCCGCCGAGGCGTCGAGCAAGCCATTCGTCCTCTCGCACACCGTCGTCGACGTCCCGGGCCTCGCCCGCGCGGTCAGTCGCGAGCATGCGCGACTGGTGGCGCAGCGCGGAGGGGTCGTCGGCGTGTTTCCCGTCGCGTTCGGTGGTCCGGGATTCAGCGGGTACATCGATCACGTGAGCCGAATGGCGGACGCGGTCGGCATCGACCATGTCGCCATCGGCACGGACATGGACGGCATCCCGCTCAACTCCACGTTCGACGACTATGCCGAGTGGCCATCCATCGCGACGGCGCTGCTGGCCCGCGGCTACGGCCGGGCCGACGTCGCCAAGGTCATGGGGGACAACGTGGCGCGCGTACTCACGGCGACGATCGGGTAAGTCTGCTCGCG
This sequence comes from Candidatus Methylomirabilota bacterium, assembly GCA_046723475.1. Taxonomy (GTDB): domain Bacteria; phylum Methylomirabilota; class Methylomirabilia; order Rokubacteriales; family CSP1-6; genus AR12. Next base: position 11,187 of record JBKOUQ010000163.1, on the reverse strand, counting down.
ACACCGGCGCGGCGAGCGTGGACGCGAAAGGAACAGCGATGAAGGCAAACAGAGTTCGGCGCTTCGTCGTATTCGTTCTTGGCGCGCTCCTGATCGGCGCGCCGTGGCCGAGCACCGCCCAGCAGTCGATCCGAATCGGTGCATCGTCGGCGTTGACCGGGAAATACGCGCTTCAGGGCGGCTACGCGCGTGATGGCTATCAGCTCTGCCAGAAGCACGTGAACGCCCAGGGCGGCGTGCTCGGACGTCCGATCCAGTTCACGATCCAGGACGACACCTCGGATGAGAAGACCGCCATCGGCGTGTACGAGAAGCTGATCGGCCAGGATCAAGTGGATGCGGTGCTCGGTCCGTATTCGTCCCCCATCACCGACGCGGTGGCGGAGGTCACCGAAAAGCACCGGAAGGTGATGATCGCGCCGATGGCGGGAACGACGTCGCTGTGGGAGAAGGGGCGGAAATATCTCATCATGGTCATTGCGCCCGTCGAGCTCACTCCCGAGGGATTCGTCGATCTCGCGGCCCGCTTCGGGCTCAAGACGCTCGCGGTGCTGAACGAAGACGGGCTCGTCGCGAAGGCGGCGGCCAAAGGGGCGGGCGAGCTGGCCCGGAAAAAGAACCTCGACGTCGTCTTCTCCGAGACGTACCCGAAGGGCACGACGGATTTCGCGCCGCTGTTGAACCGCGTCAAGGCCGCCAAGCCCGATGCGTTCGTGATCGCCGCCCAGGTGTTCGCGGACCTGATCACGATGACCCGCCAGATGAAAGACGTCGACCTCAACGTCAAGATGTTCAGCAGTCTGCCGTACGGCGGCCTGCCCGACTACCAGAAGCGTCTCGAGAAATCGGCCGAGTTCGTCTACAGCGCCACGTTCTGGGAGCCGTCGCTTCCCTACCCCGGCAACCGCGAGTTCGTCGCGGCGTACGAGAAGGAGTTCAACCGCGCTCCCGCGCTTCAGGCGGCGAATGCCTACGCCGGCTGCCAGCTCTTGGTCGAGGCGGCACGCCGCGCGGGGAGCGTCGAGTCCGACAAGCTACGCGAGGCATTGCTCGCGCTGAAAACGAAGACAGCCCTCGGTGACTTCGCCGTCGACGAGCGTGGATTCCAGACCGCGCAGAAGGCCGTGACGACCCAGTGGCAGGACGGCAAGCAGGTGATCCTCTGGCCTGATGAGGTGGCGACAGGCAAGCCGAAGTTCCCCACCCCGCCGTGGAGCGCGCGGTAAGAGACGCGAGGTCGCCTTGCACGAGGCAATCGGAAAAATCATCGCCCTGATCGACTCCGACGCGGCTCGCTGTATCGCGCGCCTCAGCGGCCTGCCGCGGCGAACCGCGCGAGGTGATGATCGGCGTCGCCGAACGCCTGCGCGATCGTCGTCAGCCGTCGGAACGTGTGACTCACCTTCAGCTCCTCGGTCATGCCCATGCCACCGTGCAGCTGCACGGATTCCTGGCTGACGTGGCGCGCGGCGTCGGCGATCTTGATCTTCGCGGCCGAGACGACACGGCGGCGCTCGGCGGCGTCCGCGGTGTCGACCTTCACGCACGCCAGACACGCGATCGACCGGGCCTGCTCGTACGAGATCAGGATGTCGACCATGCGGTGCTGCAGGGCCTGGAACGAGCCGATCGGCACGCCGAACTGTCGCCGTGTCTTGAGATAGTCGAGCGTCGCGTCGTGCGCGTACTTGATGGCGCCCACCGCCTCCGCGCACACGAGCGCCGTCGCATAGTCGACGACCTCTTCGAGCAGCGGTCCTGCGTCGCCCTCGGCGCCCAGCAGCGCCTCGCGTCCCACGCGCACGCCGTCGAGGCGGACGTCGGCGACGCGCAGGTTGTCGAGACTGCGATACTCGCTCACGCGCAGGCCGGGCGCGTTGCGCTCGACCAGGAACGCGCTGATGCCGCGCCCGTCGCCCACGCTGCCCGACGTCCGCGCGGACACGACGAGCAGGTTCGCGCAGCCGCCGTGTCGCACCGCACGCTTCTCGCCCTCGAGCACCCAGCCGTCGCCGGATTTCGTCGCTCGCGTCGCGACGCGGCGGAGATCCCACCGCGCATCCGCCTCGGTCTGGGCGAACGCCATCTTGAGCTTGCCCTGGATCAGCGCCGGCAGGATTCGCGCCTGCTGCTCGGCACTGCCAGCACGCGCGACGAAGCGCCCGCCCAGCCCGACGGTCGCGAGGTACGGCTCGACGACGAGCGCCTCGCCGAGCGCCTCCATCACGACCATCATGTCGACGGTGTTGCCGCCAAAGCCGCCGTGCTCGGCGGCGAACGGCACGCCGAGGATCCCCATCTCGGCCAGGGCGGCCCACACGTCTTCGCTGACACCGGCCGGCGAGGTGACGATCTTGCCGCGCGCGTCGAACGAATAGGCCGTCGCGAGGAACTTACGCAGGGTTTCGGAGAGGAGCCGCTGCTCCTCGCTGTACTCGAAGTTCATCTCTGCCCCTCCGCTACAGGCCGAGCGTCGCCTTGGCGATGATGTTGCGCTGGATCTCGTTCGAGCCCGCGTAGATCGTGGCTTTGCGCACGTTGCAGTAGCGCGGGAACAGCGCGGCCGTGAACGGGTCGAACGGCGCATCCGGCGTGACGGGCCGGAAGATCGGCGCCAGCGGCCCCGCCGTCTGCATCATGAGCTCGGTCAGCGACTGCTGGATCTCGGTCCCCTTGATCTTGAGCAGCGACACCTCCGCGCCCGGCGGCCGCCCGCCCCGCAGCTGATCGAGGTAGCGGAGGTTCGTGATCTCGAGCGCCATCAGCTCGACCTCCACGCGCGTGAGACGGTCGCCGAAGCGGGGGTCGTCGAGCAAGCCGGCGCGCCCGGCCAGCTCCTTCACCCGGGCGAGCTCGCGCTTGCACACGGCGATGTTGCCGGTGCCCATGCGCTCATAGCCGAGCAGGAACTTCGCGACCGTCCACCCGCGGTTTTCCTCGTGCACGAGGTTCTCGGCCGGCACCTTTACGTCGTCGAAGAACACCTCGTTGACCTCGCGGCTCTGATCGAGGAGCACGATCGGGCGCACGGTAATGCCCGGTGTTTTCATGTCGACGAGCAGGAACGAGATGCCGTCCTGCCGCTTCTCGGTCTTCGCATCCGTCCGCACGAGGCAGAAAATCCAGTCGCCGTAGTGGCCGAGCGTCGTCCAGATTTTCTGGCCGCTGACGATATAGTGGTCGCCCTCGCGGACCGCGCGCGTCTTCAGTGACGCCAGGTCCGAGCCCGCGCCCGGCTCGGAGTAGCCCTGAACCCAGAAGTCCTCGCCGTTGTACATGCGCGGCAGGAACCGCTGCTTCTGCGCATCGGTGCCGAAGCGCAGCAAGACGGGCGCGCACATGCGCACGCCGAACGGCACGATGGGCGGAGTGCCGGCGGCGCCGCACTCTTCCTCGAAGATGTAGCGCTGCACGACGGTCCAGTCGGTGCCGCCCCATTCCTTGGGCCAGTGCGGCGCCACCCAGCCCTTCCTGGCGAGCGTCTTGTGCCAGCGCAGCAGATCGTCCTTCGAGAGCTCGCGATAGTTCAAAACCTTGTCGCGCAGCTCGGCGGGAAGGTTCGCGCCGATCCAGGCCCGCACCTCGTCGCGAAACGCCGATTCTTCAGGCGAGTAGTTCAGATCCATCGTTCCGCTCCTCTCAGAGGCTTTTCGTCAGCTCGAGCACCCGCCCGAGGTTGGCCAAACGCGCATCGAGGGTATCACCAGCCGGCTCCACGCGGATCGTGCCGATGCCGGCGCGCTCGTACACCTTCAAGCGCTCGCGCACCATCGCCGCCGTGCCGAGCAGGTTGGTCTTGAGCACGAGCTCATCCGGTACGCGCGCCGCGGCCTCATCGCGCCGACCGTCGAGCCACAGGCGCTGCACTTCGGTCGCGACGTCCGCGTAGCCGGCGCGCCGGTAGGCATCGTTGTAGAAGTTGTGGCGACGCGAGCCCATCGCGCCGAGGCTGAACGCCAGGCCCGGCTTGCGTGGCGCGATCAGCGTGTCGACGTCATCGCCGAACGCGACGACGCCTGCCGAAACGTGAAGATCGAGCGAGTCGAGGGAACGTCCCGCGCGCGTAGCCCCCGCGGCGATGTGGTCGAGAAACACGCTCGCGTGATCGGGCATGAACGACGTGCCGAGCCAGCCATCGGCGATCTCTCCCGTCATCTCCAGGCTGCGCGGCGACAGCGTCGCGAGGTAGATCGCAATGCCGGCGCGCGGCTTCGCGGCGACGCGCAGCGCCTTGCCCTCGCCCCCGGGCAGCGGCAACTCGTACATCTCGCCCTTGTACTGCAGCCGCTCGCCGGCGATCGCCTGCCGAACGATCTCGACCGTCTCGCGCAGGCGGCGCACGGGCCGATCGAACCGGATGCCGTGCCAGCCCTCGATGACCTGCGGCCCGCTGACGCCCAGTCCGAGTCGGAAGCGTCCGTTGGACATCGAGGCCAGGCTGAGCGCCGTCATGGCGATCAGCGCCGGCGTGCGCGTGCCCACCTGCATGATCGCGGTGCCCAGAGCGATGCGCGAGGTTCGCGCCGCGAGAAATGCCAGCGGCGCGACGGCGTCGTGCCCCCACGCCTCCGGCGTCCACACCGACTCCGCGCCGAGCTTCTCGGCCTCGACGACGTACGCGCTGCCGGTCGTCCAGTCCTCGGTGGCCAGACGCAGCGAGATCGCGACGCGCATCACGCGAACGCCGCGGCGATCTTGGCGAGCTGACCGGCGTGGTCGAGGTCGTGTAGCCGCGTGAACAAGAGCGTCTCGCACCAGTTCAGCGGGCCGAAAAACGGATGCTCGATCGTCGCCTCGAGCCTCGCATTTGGGTCCGCGGCCCGCACGCGGTCGAAGAGCGTGGCGCGCTGCGCGCACAAGATCTGCACCCACTCGTCGGCGGTGCGGAGCGGCGCGTTCTCGATCCCGCGCCCTTGTCGGGGGGCGGGCGTTGGCCGGCCGTCGAGAATCGCAATGATGCCGCCACCGAAATAGGTATCGGCGGCGACGACGTGCGCGAGCACTTCGTTCGCGCTCCACTCCTCGGGCTCCGGCCGCTCGGCGAAGCGCGCCGCGGGCACCGCGCGCGCGGCCTTGGCGAGATCGTCCATCGCCCCCTCGACCTTGGCGATGATGTCGGTCGGAGTCTGCTTGGCACCCTGGGCCTGGAGGTAGCTGCGGATGCGTTGCTGCTCGTCGGTCATGGCGCTTTCCCATAGTCCGGATCGCCCGGCATCAAAATCCGCCGCGTGCCGTCCGGGTCGAACACCACCTTCGGCGCGACCGTCTTGACGGTGCGGCCGCGCAGCCGCGCCAGGGCATCCTCCACCGACGTCGCCTCCCTGAAGAGCATCAGATTGCGCACGGTCGGGTTGCGCAGCGAGATCTCGCCTCGCTTGTGCGCGTCCAGCGCCTCGGCGGGCGCGAGCCAGCGCAGATCGGTCACCTCTTTGTCGTCGCCGCTGGGCGTCTGGTCGGGCGGCATCGGGGCGGCGAAGAAGCGCGTGTCGAAGCGCAGCGGGCTGCCCTCGGGCGTGATCCAGTGGGCGAAGTAGACGAGCCGATCGGTGGCCAGCCGCAAGCCTTCGCTTTTCACGAGCTCCCAGAACGCGCGGTTGTCGGCCTGGCAGGCGCGCCGGCATGCGTGCAGCACGTCGGGTGCGACACGCGGCGGCGCTCCCGTGGCCGACGTCGCGAGCAGCACGCCGACCTCCTCGAACGTCTCGCGGATCACGCCGATCCAGTGGGCCAGCGCCAGCTCGGTGTCGTCCAGCGACAGCGTCTTCGCGGCCGTCGCGACATCGAGCCCCGTACACCAGCGGACGGCGTCGGCCGGATTGTCTTCGCGGGTGAGCTTGCCGCCGGGAAACACGAAATCGCCGGCGGCGAACTTGCTCTTCGCGTGCCGCTGCATCAACAAGATCTCGACACCCGGCCCGGAACGCGCGTCGCCGGAGCGATCTCGAAGCAGTACGAGCGTGGCGGCGGGCACCGGAGCGATCGCCGGAGGTTTGACGGGCACGGCGTAGTGTGACACGATGGCGCGCGATTGTCAGTCCTCACCAAGGAGGCGCGCGATCCCGATGGGCGCAGAAGCGAATCTCAAAGCCAAGAACATCACGCTGCCTACGCCGCCCACGCCGGTCGCGAACTACGTCGGCGCCGTCCGGGTCGGTAACCTGCTATTCGTCTCCGGCCACGGCCCCATGCGCGACGGCAAGCCGCTGTCGCGGGGCAAGGTGGGCAAGGATCTGTCGACCGAGCAGGCGGCCCAGGTCGCGCGCGAAGTCGGCTTGAATCTGTTAGCGACCATCCGCGGGCAGCTCGGCAGCCTCGATAAGGTGAAGCGCGTCGTGAAGGTGCTCGGCATGGTGAATGCGGTCGAAGACTTCGGCGAGCAGCCGAAAGTCATCAACGGCTTCTCCGATCTCATGGTCGAGGTCTTCGGCGAGACGATCGGCAAGCACGCGCGCTCGGCCGTCGGCATGGGGTCGCTGCCGATGCAGATTCCGGTGGAGATCGAGATGATCGTGGAGGTCGAGTAGATGACGGTGCTGGCCGATATCGCCGTCACCGCGATCTCGCTCGCGTTCTTGACGATCCTCGGCATCATCAGCGGCGTCGCGCTGCCGGGCCTGTTCATGGCGGCGGCCGCGCCATGGCTCGACTGGATCCTGCCCGCCCGCGACCGACAGCGCTGACCCCGCGCGCGACGACGCCGACGGCGCACCGAGTGGCCTGAAATGGGCGCGAAGTATTTCGGCGCCGCCGTGCGCCGCCGCGAGGACCCGCGCTTTCTCCGCGGCGAAGGCCGCTTCGTCGACGACGTCACACTGCCCGGGCTGCTGCACGCCGCGTTCGTTCGCTCGCCGCACGCGCACGCCACCATCGAGGGCATTCGTACCGACGCCGCAGCCGCGATGCCGGGCGTGATCGCCGTCTTCACGCACGCCGACCTCGCGCGCTGGATGAAGCCGCTGCCGCTCTTCGGCGCTCCCCCGCCCGGCCTGGCCGCCGCGGTGAAGTTCGACATCCGCCAGGCGCCGCAGTACGCGCTCGCGCGCGATCGCGTGCGCTACGTGGGCGAGGTCGTGGCGATGATCGTCGCCACCGATCGTGCTCGGGCCGAAGACGCCGCGGCCGCGATCGAGGTCGACTGGGCACCGCTGCCCGCCGCGGTCGACATGCTGACAGCCGCCGAGCCCGGCGCGCCGCTCGTGCATCCGGACTGGGGCACCAACGTGGCCGTCGGCTTCCGCCACGCGATCGGCGACGCCGAGCGCGCCCTGGCCTCGGCCGACGTCGTCGTCGAGGAAACGTTTCGCATCCAGCGCTACGTCGGCATGCCGCTCGAGGGGCGCGGCGTGGTCGCGGCGTGGGACCGCCGCGACGGGACGCTCACCACCTGGAACAGCACGCAGGTCTCGCACTTCGTCCAGCAGGGGCTCGTCACGACGCTGGAGCTGCCGCCGCATCGCATCCGCGTCATCGCCCCGGACCTGGGCGGCGGCTTCGGCACGAAGGCCTCCGGCTACGCGGAGGACGCGCTCGTGCCGATCGCCGCCCGCCTGCTCGGCCGGCCCGTGAAGTGGATCGAGGACCGCCGCGAGCACATGATGGCCGCCGCCCACGCGCGTCACCAGACGCACACGATCCGGCTCGGCGCCCGCCGCGACGGCACCATCGTCGGGCTCACCGATCGCATCTGGGTCGATCTGGGCGCGTACAACGTCTGGGGCATCGTGCTGCCCTACAACACGGTTGCGCACCTCATCGGCCCGTTCCGCATTCGCGACATGAGCGTCGACGTCAAGGCCGTCGTGACGAACAAGACGCCGAACGCTCCTTATAGAGGCGCGGGACGACCGGAGACCGTGTTCGCGATGGATCGCGCGGTCGACTGCCTGGCGCGCACGCTCGGCCTCGATCCCGCCGACGTGCGGCGCCGCAACTACATCCGCGCGGACGAGCTGCCGTTCGACTTCGGCATGCCGTACCGCGACGGCAACCCGCTCGTGTACGACAGCGGCGACTTCCCGGCCGTGCTCGAGTCCGCGCTGACCGCCGCCGACTACAACCGGGTGCGCAAGGAGCAGCACGCGCTGCGCGCGCGGGGCGTGTGGCGCGGTGTCGGCATCTCCGGCTACGTCGAGGGCACGGCCATCGGCCCGTTCGAGGGCGCGCGGGTCACGCTGGACGCGGCGGGTCGCGTGCTCGTCGCCACCGGCGCCGTCTCGTCGGGCCAGGGCCACGAGACCTCGTTCGCGCAGGTTGCGGCCGACTCGCTGGGCGTGCCGCTCGACTGGGTCACCGTGACCGGCGGCGATACCGCGGGCGTGCCGTTCGGGATCGGCACGTTCGCCAGCCGCAGCGGCGTGACGGCCGGCAACTCGATCGCCGACGCCGCGCGCCAGGTGCGCACGAAGGTGCTGCAGGCCGCGGCGGCGCTGTTCGAGGCGTCAGCCGACGATCTGGAGATCGAGGACGGCCGCGTGTACGTGCGCGGCGCGCCGGCGTCCGCCGTCGATTTCGCGCGCGTCGTGCAGGCCGCCATCCCGACGTTCGCGAAGCCGGGCGTCGTCACGCCCGACTTCGATGCGACCGCGTATCACCACGTGCCGACCGTCACGTTCGCGAGCGCCGTCCACGTCGCCGTCGTCGACGTCGATGTCGACACGGGCATCGTGAAGCTCGTGCGCTACGTCGTCGCGCACGACTGCGGCCGCGTCATCAATCCGATCATCGTCGACGGCCAGATCCACGGCGGCGTCGCGCAGGGCGTGGGCGGCGCGCTGTTCGAGGACATGGCGTACGACAGCGACGGACAGCTCCTGGCCGGCAGCCTGATGGATTACGCGGTGCCCGTGGCGAGCGATCTGCCGCGCATCGAGACGGTGCACCTCGAGTTCCCGTCGCCGCGCAATCCGCTCGGCATGAAGGGCCTCGGCGAAGGCGGCGCGATCTCGCCGCCCGCGGCCATCGCCAACGCGATCGACGACGCGCTGGTACCGCTCGGCGTGCGGCTGACCGAGACACCCGCGCTGGCGTGGCGCGTGCGTGCGCTCATTGCGGCGGCGTCGGCGCCGGAAGATCGCCGCAGACCGTCCTGACGCTGGTCCACGGCGCGTCGGGCACGAGCCGGCGCTCGGCGTGCGGGCCGGCGGCGGCCAGCGCGCGCAGCGCAGCCACCCGGTCGGCGGTTGTCGGATGCGTGCGCAGATAGCGCGCGACCGTCGCGTCGCCGCTGTCACCATGCGCGATCTTGTCGAAGAATGTGATCATGCCGGCGGAATCGATGCCCGCCGCCTGGAGCAGCCCCATACCCTCGCGATCCGCCTCGCTCTCGGCCGTGCGGCTCATCTGCAGATCGCCGAGCGTCCGCGCGCCCTCGACGCCGTACGCGACGACGCCGGACACGTCGCCGGCCAGCGCCGTGAGCAGCACCCCGGTCGAGGCCTTCTGAACGATCGCGCGCGTGACGTCGCGATGCAGCACGTGGGCGATCTCATGGGCCAGCACGCCGGCGAGCTCCTCCGCGCTGTCGGTCCGGTCCAGCAGCCCGCGGAACACGATGATGTGCCCGCCAGGCGCGGCCACCGCGTTCACGATCGGGCTGTTCACGACCGTGACATGGAACGTATACGGCTGCGGCCGGATGCTACCGGTAAGCTGCGCGACGATCGCGTCGATGCGCGCCTGGCGCGTCGCGTCCTCGCAGCGGTCGGCCCTCGGCGCGAACTGGTCGACGATCGCCGCGCCCAGCTGCGCTTCCCACGCGACGGGCACGCGCGCGGCGGCGACACGCGCGAAGGCCGGGATCACGACATAGTAGATACCGACGGCCAGCGCGACCGCGGCCATGAGCGCGCCCATCGTGAGGCTCACGCGCACGCGACGCCGGGCCGGCGCGTGCAGCTGCGCGGCGTCCGGCGCGACCGCGCGCGCCGCCGCCAGAAATCCGACGTCCGTGATCAACAGGGCTTCGGCGAGCTCACCGCCGTGCTCGAGACGGATCTGCTCGCCGGCGTACGCGCCCTGCGTCTGCCGTAGCTCGCGGAACGGCCAGAACATGCGCGCGCCCGTGGCCGGCACGAGGATCTCCAGGCCGCTCCGCGTGATGCGAACGCTCGCGGGTCGCCGGGCCGCGGTGCGGCCGTCGAGGTACGACGCCTCCCACTCCAGCCGCAAGGCTAGGTAAAGCCCAGGTCGGCGTCGAAGAAGCCGGCGAGCCCTTCGCCCGTGGTGCTCACGCGCTGGGCCTGCTGGGTGATCGCGTCCACGGCGAGCGGGCCGTCGACCGACAGCCAGGCAAACGTGCGGCGGACCTTCCGCACCGTGAGCCACGGCCACCCGAGGCCCAGCGTGGCGAGCAGACCGATCCACGTCGTGATCGTGAGCCACGCGAGCTGCCCGCCCGTCACCGTCGAGCGCAGCCGCGCGCCGGCGACGCGCGTGTGCGCGGCGTAATAGCGCTGCCGCTTGGCGGCGAACCAGAACCACGCGAGCCCGAAGGTCGGCACGAACAGCACGATGGTCGCCACCCACGCCCAGAGCAGATCGCGCCCGCGGCCGTCGAATCCGAACCGCTCGGAGCCGAACCACATCTGGCTCGTGAGGAAGCAGTGCTGGTTGGTCACGAACACGGGATAGTACAGGCCCAGCGTGACGGAGGTCAGAATCCAGCCGCGGATCCAGAGCGCCATGAAGTCGCGGGTCGACGCGCGGAGCGAGAATCGGATGCCGCGCCACGACGTGCGGCTGAGCCGGTAGCGGCGTGCGCCGACGATCGCGAGCGGGATGAAGACGAGCGCCAACACCGAAACGAGCAGGCGGGCGACGACGCTGACCGCCGGCCCGGCGTGCACGATCCTCGGCAGAGTATTGAGGATCGTTGCGGGCAGGAAGAAGAACGCCACGGCCTTGACGAAGCCCGCGAGGAGCTCCGCCCCCGTGCCATGGTACGCGAAGCGATCGCCCTCGAATTCGGTCTCGCTCCACAAATAGCTGCGCACGCGCACCTTCGCCCAGAAGTAGTACACGCCCAGGGTGGCGAGGATCAGCAGCGCATTGACGATGTGGATGCCGAACAGCGTGCCACCGCCGCCACGGAAGAAGGCGTGCCGCGAGCCGCTGGTGGGCGCCGCGGCGGCGGCGCGTGGCGCGGAGGCCGTGGGCCTGGGCGTCGTCGCCACGGGGGTGGCCGTGGGG
>JBKOUQ010000107.1:0-6860 GCA_046723475.1 Candidatus Methylomirabilota bacterium | reverse complement strand
TCATCGTTGCGGTGCTCCTCACGCTCGCGGTCGTGGTGCCGGCGGCGTCGGCGTGGGACGACGCCATCGACGACTACATCAAGGCGGAGATGGAGCGACGCCACATCCCGGGTGTGGCCTTGGCGGTGGCGCGTGACGGCAAGCTCGTGAAGGCACGCGGGTACGGTGTCGCGAACGTCGAGCACGACGTCCCCGTCACGCCAGACACCGTGTTCGAGCTCGCATCGCTGACGAAGCAGTTCACGGCGACCGCGATCATGCTCCTCGTCGAGGACGGCAAGGTCCAGCTCGACGACCCGGTGTCCGCGCACCTGCCGCGTACGCCGGAGACGTGGAAGGACGTCACCGTCCGTCATCTCCTCACGCATACCGCCGGCTTGCCGGGACTGGACGGCGGGTTCAAGAGCCTCGCGACGGGTGGTGTGCGGCTGCGCTACAGCACGGCCCAGATGTTCGATGCCGCGACGAAAGACGCGCTGAGCTTTTCCGCGGGCGAGCGCTGGCAGTACAGCGACGTCGGTTACTTCCTGCTCGGCATGATCATCGAGAGCGCGAGCGGTCAGCGCTATCGCGAGTTCGTCGGCGAGCGTTTCTTCAAGCCGCTGGGCATGACGTCCACATCGGTCCTCGATCACGTGAAAATCCTCAAGCATCGCGCGGCGGGCTACACGCTACGGGATGGACAGCTCGTGAACATTCGTCGGGTGATCGACGTCGAGCTGCCGTCCCACTATGGCGTCTTTTCGACGGTCAAGGATCTCGTGACCTGGGACGCCGCGCTCGCCGCCGGCAAGGTGCTCAAGCCGGCGACGCTGGCCCAGATGTGGACGCCGGTGCGGCTCAACTCGGGTGCCACATATCCGTACGGCTTCGGCTGGTTCGTGGACGCACGCCGCGGCCATGCGTGGATCGCGCACACGGGAATCACCGGCACCGAGCTGTCGCGTTTTCCCGACGACGGTGTGACCGTCGTCGTGCTCACGAACCTCGGCGCGACGCTCGAGCCGAACAATCGTGTGAACTCGTGGGGGCTGACATACGGCGTCGCGGGGCGCTACATCAAGGGTCTGCTCGTCGGACGTGAAAAGCCCCGGCCGGATCCCGATCCGTCACGAACCACCGCGCTTCGCCAGGTTCTCGAGACGTACGCGCGCGGCGAGGAGCCCCTCGACGTGCTGCCGCTCACGCGCCGCTACTTCACGCCGGCCGGCCGGGCCCTCACGGCCGAGCGACTCAAGACGATGCGGGAGTTCACGTTCATCACGTGCGACGAGATGGGCGCGCGGCCGAGCGCGCGACATGGCGACCTCGTGGCCCGGGTCTGCCACTACCGGCTCGTGAACGCCGACGAGACGCGGTACTACTCGTTCTGGCTGCGGGCCGACGGCGTCGTCATCGATGTCTGGTCGTCGACCGAATGAAGCACCGCTCCCGGAGGGATCGATGAGATTGCTGGCTGCGGTGATGTTCGCCTCGCTTTCATTCTCGCCGTCGCTGGCGGCGGCTCAAGCTGTGAAGCTCGGCGCGGTTGTTCCGCTCACCGGCCGCTACGGCGCCGGGGGCGCGCAGGTCCGTTCGGGCTACGAGATCGCCGTGGAGCAGATCAACGCCGCGGGCGGCGTGACCGTCGCCGGCAAGAAGATGCCGTTGGAGCTCATTCTGCTCGACGACGAGTCCGACGCGACCAAAACCGTTTCGCGGCTCGAGAGCCTCGCGTCGCAGGGCGTGGTCGCCTATCTCGGCGGCTTCGGCTCCGATCTGCACGCCGCCGCGGCGTCGGTGGCGGAGAAGAACAAGATTCCGTACCTCGGCGTGGCGTTCGCGCTCAACCGGGTGCACCAGCAGGGCTTCACGTACCTGTTCTCGCCGTTCTGGAAATCGCCGGACATCGCGCACGCGACCGAAGGTCTTCTCGGCCTCATTCCGGCCGGCGAGCGACCGAAAACAGTCGCGATCTTCCAGGAGAAGACGGACTGGGGTAAGGAGATGACGACGGCGTGGACCGAGGCCGGCCGCGCGGCCGGGTACACCGCGACGGTCGGCGAGTACTCGCCCGGCGCCAAGGACTTTTCGGACCTGATCCTCAAGGCCAAGGCCGCGAACGCCGACGCCGTCTTCGCGCTGCCGACCCCGCCCGACGGCATGACGCTCGTCAAGCAGATGAAAGAGCTCGGCTACACGCCGAAGCTGGCGCTGTTCATCCGCGCGCCCGACGCCATCGTGTGGTCGAAGAACCTCGGCAAGGACGGCGACTGGATGGTCCTGGCCGCGGGCTGGCATCATGCGATGCGCGCGCCCGGCGTCCGAGAGCTCAACGAGGCACACGAGAAGAAATACGGCCGGCCGACCGATCCCATTACCGGCCCCGCGTACGCGTGCGTGCAGATCGTCGCCGCCGCGCTCACGAAGGCCGGCACTCTCGACCACCAGAAGCTGCGTGACGCCATCGCCGCGACGGACGCGACGACGGTGATCGGCACGGTGAAGTTCCGACCCGACGGCACGGGCATCGTGCGGCAAGCGTTTCTCCAATGGCAGAACGGCAAGCAAGAGCTCGTGTGGCCCAAGGAGTTCGCCACGGCGCCGCTCGCGTATCCGGCGCCGCCGTTCGCCCGGCGTTGATCGCGGCGCGTTCATAGCCGCCGCATGCCGCTGCTCGAGGTCGAGCGGCTGTCGAAGCGGTTCGGCGGCGTCCGCGCCGTCCACGACGTCAGCTTCGTGCTCGAGGAGGGGGAGCTCCTCGGGATCATGGGGCCGAACGGCTCGGGCAAGACGACGTTGTTCAACCTCATCGCGGGAGCGCTTCGTCCCGACGCCGGACGCATCCGGCTCGATGGCGTGGACATCGCCGCGCTTCCCGCGCATCGCGTGTGCGCCGCCGGCGTCGCGCGCACGTTTCAGCTCGTCCGGCCATTCCCGGGGCTGACGGCGCTCGAGAACGTCCTGGTCGGTCGCCTCTACGGCCGCGCGCGCACGACGACCGCCGAAGCGGTGACCGAGGCACGGCGGCTGCTCCGCGTGCTCGGCCTGGAGCCGCGCGCCGACGAGCCGGCGGCGCGGCTGACGCTGATCGATCGCAAGCGGCTCGAGCTGGCCCGCGCGCTCGCGACGTCGCCACGCGTGCTCCTGCTCGACGAGTTCATGGCCGGTCTCAATCCCACCGAGACCGCTACGGCGATCGAGCTCGTGCGCGACTTGCTTGCCGCGGGCGTCACCGTGCTCATGGTCGAGCACATCGTGTGGGCGCTGATGGACCTGGCGCGGCGCATCGTCGTGCTGAGCGCCGGGCAGAAGATCGCCGACGGGCCGCCGGCGGAGATCGCCGCCGATCCGAACGTCGTCGACGTCTACATCGGCGGCGAGCCGGGACATCACTCGCGTGCTTGAAGTTCGCGACGTCGAGGCCGGCTATGGCGACGTGCGCGTGCTCGCGGGCGTCAGCCTCTCGGTGGCACCCGGCGAAATCGTCGCGCTGCTCGGACCCAACGGCGCCGGCAAGAGCACGCTGCTCGCCTGCATCGCGGGGCTGACGCGGTTCTCCGCGGGCTCCATCTCCTGGGAGGGCCAGGATCTGCGCACCTTTCACACCCACCTCATCGTGGAGCGGGGCATCGCGCTCGTGCCGGAAGGCCGCCGGCTCTTCGGCGGCATGACCGTGCAGGACAACCTGGAGCTCGGCGCGTTCGCTCCGCGCGCCTGGCCGGCGCGTCGCGTGGCGCTCGAGCAAGTCTATGCGCTCTTTCCCGTGCTGGCCGAGCGCCGTCGGACCACCGTGCAGGCGCTGTCGGGCGGACAGCAGCAGATGGTCGCGGTCGGTCGTGCGCTCATGGCCGCTCCGCGGCTGCTGATGCTCGACGAGCCGTCGCTCGGCCTCGCGCCCCGCCTCGTCAGCGCGATCCTCGACGCGTTGGCGACGATCAATCGCGCCGGCATGGCCGTGTTCGTCGTCGAGCAGAACGTGCCCGCGGCGCTCCGCCTGGCCCATCGCGGGTACGTGCTCGAGGGTGGGCGCATCGTCGGCGAGGGCACCGGCGCCGCGCTCATGGCCGACGCGCACGTGCGCCGCGCGTATCTCGGTCCGCTCGCCGTCCGCCCCTCCGGGGAGCGCGGAGAATGAGCGTGCTCACGCAGCAGCTGGTGCTCGGGGTGCTCATCGGCGGGCTGTACGGCCTGGCCGCCACCGGCCTCTCGCTCGTGTTCGGGGTGATGCGCGTCCTCAACGTCGCGCACGGCGAGCTCATCATGCTGGGCGGCTATGGCGCGTTCTGGCTCGCCGCGCTGCTGGGCGTCGATCCGTTCGCTGCGCTCCTCGTCGTCGTGCCCGCTGCGCTGCTGTTCGGCGCGCTGCTGTACTGGGGCCTGTTCAGCTTCGTCGTCCGCGCGCACGAGGAGGCGCGCGTGAAGAATTCGCTGCTCATCGGCTTCGGCCTGGCGCTGGCGCTGCACGCGCTCGCCGTGCGTCTGTGGACGGCGGACGAGCGGGCGATCCCGACGCCGTACAGCGGCGCCGTGCTTAGCGTCGGCGATCTCGCCATCCCCGTCGTCCGTCTCGCGACGCTCGCCATCGCGCTCGGACTCACGGTGGCGTTGCAGCTGCTGCTCGCGCATTGGCGCTGGGGCAAGGCCATCCGCGCCACGGCGGAAGACTGGCAGGCGGCGCTGCTGACGGGGATCGACGTCCGCCGCGCGTATGTGCTCGCGTTCGCGCTGGGCACGGGCCTCGCCGGCGCGGCCGGCACGCTCGTGACCGTCGCGTATTCGGTCAGCCCGGCGATCGGACTGGAATGGACGCTGAAGGCGCTCATCGTCGTCGTGCTCGCCGGGCTCGGCTCGATGCTCGGCACGTTCGTCGGCGGTGTCGTGCTCGGCGTCGCCGAAGCGGCGAGCGCGGCGACGTTCGGCGGGCCGTACCGCGAGATCGTCGGCCTCGTCATCTTCGTCGTCGTGCTCGTCGTGCGCCCGCGCGGGCTCTTCGGCCGGTGACCGCGGCGGGCCGCGAGCGCCGCTGGGCCGTGGTCGTGCTCGCGGGGCTCGCACTCCTTGCGCTGCTGCCGCTGGCCCGCCCGCGCGACGACGTGCTGAACTTCGTCTTCCTGGTGCTGCTCTCGATCACGCTCGCCGAGGCCTGGAACATCGTCGCGGGATACGCCGGGCAGGTGAACCTGGGCCACGCCGCGTTCTTCGGCATCGGCGCGCTCGTCACGCGCATGCTGTGGATGGAGGGTGTGCCCGTGCTGGCCGCGATGGTCGCGGGCGCGGTCACGGCGACGGTGTTCGCGCTGGTGATCGGGGCGGCGGCGTTCCGGCTGCGTGGCGCGTACTTTGCGATCGGCACTCTCGCGCTCGGCGAGATCTTACGGACGACGGTGGGCACTGTGCTGCCGGAAATCTCGACGCTGCCCGCGGCCACGATCGCCGGCTATCGGCTGACGCTGCGTTACTACGTGGCGCTCGGGCTGGCCGCGATCTCGGTCGTTGCGGTGGCGATGCTCGCCACGTCGCGGTTGGGACTGGGCATGCGCGCGATCCGCGAGGACGAGGAGGCTGCGGAGGCCTCGGGCGTCGGCACGCTCGCGCTCAAGCTCATCGCGCTCGCGTTGTCGACGGCGCTCGCGGGTCTTGCCGGCGGCCTGTTCGCGTACTACCACATCAGCTATTACCCGGCGCATGGTTTCGGCCCGCAGTGGACCTTCGACGCGCTGCTGATGACGTTCATCGGCGGTGTCGGCACCCTGCAGGGCCCGGTGTTCGGTGCGGTGCTGTACGTCGTGCTCAAGGAGTATCTGGCGCTGCATTGGGTCGACATCCACCTGTTGATTTTCGGCGCGCTCTTCGTCGCCATCGTGCTGCTCCTGCCCGGCGGTCTCGTCCAGGGCGTGGAGCGCGTGCGCGGGATGCTTGGTCGCCGAGGCTGACGCCGTCTATCCTGGGCGGGATGGACGAGCGCGTGCTCTTCTACGGCCTGCTGTGGTTCGTCGCGTTCCTGTTCTCGACGACCGTGCACGAGGCGATGCACGCGCTCGTCGCCTACCGCGGCGGTGATCCGACGGCGTACCGCGGTGGACAGGTCTCGCTCTCGCCGCTGCCGCACATCCGTCGCGAGCCGATCGGCATGCTCGTGGTGCCGCTGCTGACCGCGTTCACCAGCGGCTGGGCGCTCGGCTGGGCGAGCACGCCGTACGATCCGGGCTGGGCCGCGCGCCATCCGCGCCGCGCGGCGAGCATGGCGGCGGCCGGGCCCGCCGGCAATCTCGTCATCGCCGCCGCCGCATTCGGCGTGCTGAGGCTCGGCATCGTGACCGGCGTGTTCGTGTCCCCGGATCGCGTCAATGCGCACCACCTCGTCGAGCCCGCCCACGGCCATGCGTGGCTCGCGCCCGCGGGTGAGCTGCTGAGCGTGCTGCTCGTGCTCAACGTGCTGCTCTTCGTCTTCAACATGCTGCCGGTGCCGCCGCTCGACGGCGGCTCGGCGATCACGGGCGTGCTGCCCGAGCGCCTCGCGCACGCGGCGCGCGCCGTCGTCGGCAATCCCGCGTTCTCGATGCTCGGCCTCTTCGTCGCGTGGCAGGCGTTCCCGACCCTCGCACGCCCGATCATCAACATGCTGATCCGGGTCGTGCATCCGTCGGAGCAATACGACCTCGGCTGACGCCGGGAGTACGATGGGACAGCCAAGGAGGCGAGCGTGACGACGATCGGGATTCTGCATCCGGGCGAGATGGGCAGCGCGGTGGGCGCAGCGGCGCGAAGCGGCGGCGCGCGCGTGGTGTGGGCGTCGAGCGGGCGTGGGGCGGCCACGCGCAAGCGCGCCGAGGCCGACGGGCTCGAAGACGTCGGGACGCTGGCGCGGCTCGCGCGCG
>JBKOUQ010000271.1:0-21318 GCA_046723475.1 Candidatus Methylomirabilota bacterium | reverse complement strand
GGCCGCGACCGATACGCGCGGCGTCCCGCATCGCCTCGCGCACGCGCGGCTCGGCGTCGCGCAGCGTGCGCTCGACGAAGCGCCGCGTCCGCCGATTCAGCACGCGAAGCCGCGTGCGCGCTTCGCCGCGCGCCTGCCGCGTGTCGACCTCGAGCTGCTTGAGCTGCTTGAGGAGCATCTTCCACTGCGTCTCCAGGCCGGCCATACGCGTCCTCCTGCGCGTATTGTATCGAGGTGCACGGTGTACCGGGCGTGCGCAGCCACGTGCGTCTCGCTCAGGCCACCCGCGGCTCGAGCCGAGCACGCGTCGTCGCTAGAATTAAGAGCCACGCGCATCTCGCTCAGGCCACCCGCGGCTCGAGGCGAGCACGCGTCGTCGCTACAATAAAGCCATGAGCGATGCGATCATCGTGACCGACGCGGTCCGCATCCCGGCCGGCGCGCTCCACGTGCGGGCCGTCCGCGCGTCGGGCCCGGGCGGCCAGAACGTCAACAAGGTGGCGACCAAGATCGACCTGCGCGTCGACCTCGACGCCATCGAGGGCCTCCCCGACGCCGCGCGCGAGCGATTGCGCGCGATCGCGCGCCATCGGCTCGACGCCGACGGCCGCCTCGTCGTCACCAGTCAGGCGACCCGCAACCAGGCGCGCAATCTCGACGATGCGCGCGACAAGGTGCGCGCGCTCGTCGCGGCCGCGCTCGTACGGCCGCGCCCGCGTCGGGCCACACAGCCGACCGCGAGAGCACGAGAGAAGCGGCTCGGCGCCAAGCACGCGCGCGGCACCGTGAAGCGGCTCCGCGCGCGGCCCGGCGCCGAGGAGTGAGGCGAGGCGCGAGGCGCTACTTCGCGCTGCTGTCCTTCTGCACGAACTTCGCGGTGACGTTGTTCTGATCGCCGCGATAGAACCCGATCACCGTCACGTTCTCCCCGTTCGTGAGCGACTGACGGACGCCCTGGTCGACGCCCTTCGTGTCGACGTTCAGCATCCGCCCGTCATCGGTCTTCAGGCTGAGCGTCGTGCCGCTCGCGGAGTTGACGGTGCCGTGAATCCGCTGCCACGACTGCTCGTCGACGCTGGTGGTCGGTGAAGCGGCCGGCGAGCTGCCCGACGAGGCCTGGCCGGCGACCGTGCCGCCGCGCGACGGATCCGAGGAGTCCTTCTGGATGTACTGCGCGCGGAACTGATTGGCCGACGCGCCGGCGAAGCCGATCAGCGTCGCGCCCTCGTTGGCAGCCAGCGAGCTTCGAATGTCGCCCGAGACCTGCCCGGCGTCTACGGTGAGCATCCGCCCGTCGTCGGCCTTGAAGTTCACGGTGTTGCCGCTCACCGACTGCACCTGCCCGTGGATGCGCTGCCAGTCGCCCTGGTTACCGCTCGACGCGGCCGCTGTCGACGTCTGGTACATCGGATTCAAGCCGCCGGTGCTCGAATGATAGACCCACACCTGCGCGGTGCGGTCGTACACGGGCTCTTTGTTGGCCAGTCGACCCGGGACGCTGTCCACACCGACGTCGACGTAGCTGCCGTGCTTCGCGTCGTACGTCTGGTAGTGATGCGATCGCGGCAGCGAGAAGCCGCCCTGCACGAGCGTGTCGGACGTGCCGCTCTGGGCTGTCGCAGACATCGGCGTGAAGCCAAGGCCGAGCGCCAGGACGGCGGCGAGTGATACGCCAATTGCTTTTTTCATGGAGTTTGTCATGGAAGCACCTCCCCTTAACTGCAAGGAGCAAGGCAGGTGCCACCGACGGATGCGCGTCTCAGAAGCCGAGCGCGCGCACCTCTTCACGGAAGCGACGGACATTCGCGAGCTTCACGTGCTCGTAGCCGCGAATGAGATCTGGCAGGCTCGCCAGCTTCACCGCGCGCGCGTGCGACGCGGCGTCGAGCCCGGCGAGCGCTCGGTCGATCAGCGCGCGGTACTCGTCGACGAGCGCGCGCTCGACGCGCCGGATCTCGGCCCACCCGAACGGGTCGAGCGACGAGCCTCGTAGCCCGCGCATCGCGTACAGCGCGCGGAACACGCCGTCGAACCAGCGGCCCAGCTTGATCTTGCGGGAATAGCCGAGCGCGCGCAGGACGGGTGGATGCAGGTTGTAGTGCACGGTGACGCCGCTCGGATACTGCTCCTTCAGCGCGGCCGCGACGTCGTTCTTCAGATGCAGACGCGCGACCTCGTATTCGTCCTTGTACGCCATCAGCTTGAACAGGTAGCGCGCGACCGTCTCGGCGAGCGTGGTCAAGCCCGGCACGGCGGCGCGTTCGGCATCGGCCACGTGCTTCACGAAATCCACGTACGCCCGCGCGTACGCGGCGTCCTGATACTCGACGAGCTCCGGCACGCGAATCGCGAGCAGACGGCGCAGCTCGCCGTCGGCGGCCACGGCATCCACCAGCGCGCGCATCTCGGGGTAGCGCTGCAGCGCAGGCTCGACGTCGACCGCGCCGATGCGGTGCACCGTCTGCTGCGCGGCGAACTGCGGCTCGAGCACCGCGAGCCGGCCCGCGCGGAACGCCTGCGTGTTCATCGTCACCGACACGCCGTTGAGCGCGATCGCGCGCTCGATGGCGCTGGCGGCCACCGGAATGGCGCCCGCCTGATAGGCGGCGCCCAGCACGATCATGTTGGCCGCCATGTGATCGTCGAACAAGTGCTCGGCGAGCCCGAGCGCATCGACATAGACGTTGTCGTCCTTGCGCGTGAACCGGTCGATCGACATCTTCAGTCCCGACACATCCGGGAAGTGCACTTCCGTCTTCGTGACCATTGCGCCCGTGGGGACCTGACTGGTCGACACGACGGCGATGGTGCGGTCCGCGCTGGCGTGATCGAGGTTTTGTGGCGACGTCGCCACCAGCACGTCGAAGCCGAGATAGCAGTCGGCCTCGCCGGCTGCGACCTTGTTGGACACCTCGACGGGTTGCGCGCCGATCTTCAGATGCGAGACGACGGGCCCGCCCTTCTGGCTGAGACCGGTCTGATCGAGACCGCGCACGTGCTTGCCGTCGAGCAGCGCCGCGGTGCCGAGGATCTGGTTGACCGTGACCACGCCGGTGCCGCCGATGCCGGTCATGAACACGTTGGCGCTGGCCGGCACTTTCAGGGCCGGCTCGGGCAGCTCGCGGTCGACCTGGAAGACGCGGCGCTCCCTGGGCCGCGGCTCGCCCTTGGGCACGACGGTCAGGAACGACGGGCAGTCGCCCTGCAGACACGAGTAGTCCTTGTTGCAGGACGACTGGTGGATCTGCGTCTTCCGCCCGAACTCCGTGTCCACGGGCTGCACGGACAGACAGTTCGACTTCGCCCCGCAGTCGCCGCAGCCTTCACAGACCGCCTCGTTGATGAACACGCGCAGTGCCGGGTCCTCGAGGCGGCCGCGCTTGCGCAGGCGGCGCTTCTCGGCGGCACAGCGCTGGTCGTGAATGAGGATGGTCACCCCGGACATCGCGCGCAGCACGCGCTGCGCCTCGTCGAGCCGATCGCGGTGCCAGACCTCGGTGCCGCGTCCCCAGTGCGCGCCGGCGCCGTACTTGTCGGGATCGTCGGTTGTCACGATGATGCGCTTGACGCCCTCGGCCTCGAGCAGCCGCGTCATCTCCGGCACGGGCATGGCGCCCGCGGCGTCCTGACCGCCGGTCATCGCCACCGCGGAGTTGTAGAGGATCTTGAACGTGATGTTCGTGCCCGCCGCGACGGCCTGGCGGATGGCGAGCGATCCGGAATGGAAGAACGTCCCGTCGCCGAGATTCTGGAACATGTGCGGCATCTCGGTGAACGGCGCCATCCCGACCCACTGCACGCCCTCGCCGCCCATGTGCGTGGTGCCGACGGTATGTCGCTCCGGCATCGCGAGCGCCATCCCGTGGCAGCCAATGCCTCCTCCTGCCATGGATCCTTCCGGAACAACCGTCGATCGGTTGTGAGGACATCCGGAGCAGAAGAATGGCTGTCTTGCCATCGTCAGCGGCGCCGGTCGCTCGCGCAGCGCCTCGAGCAGCGCGACGCGCGCGGTAATGGACGGCACGCTGAGCTTCTTCTCCAGGCGGGAGGCGATCAGCAGCGCGATCCGGTCGGCGTCGAGCTCGCCGTTGGCGGGCACCAGGGGCCGGCCCTGCTCGTCCTGCTTGCCGACGATGCGCGGCCGCTCCGATTCGTTGTAGAGGACGTCGCGGATGAAGGTCTCGACGAACGAGCGCTTCTCTTCGATGACGAACAATTCTCGAAGGCCGCGCGCGAACGTTCGCACGACGGTCGCTTCCATAGGCCAGAGCAGCCCGATCTGCAGCAGCCGGATGCCGTGCTGGGCGAGCGCCGCATCGTCGAGGCCCAGCTCGCGCAGGGCTTCGCGCAGGTCGTAGTACGTCTTGCCCGGCGCGGCGATGCCGAGCCACGCCCCCGGGGTCGCGACCGTGATGCGATTCAGCGGGTGCGCGGCCGCAAACGCCCGCGCCGCCTCGAGCCGCCCGTACTGGATCTCGCGCTCGAGCTCGAGCCCGTACGGCGGCAGCAACATCGGATTCTGGGTCGGACGCCACGGCTTGCCCTGCCACTCGAACCCGGGGTCACGCAGCACGATGCGATCGGGATGCACCACGGCCGTGCCGATCTCGTCGGCCACGTTCGTCACGATCTTGAAGCCGACCCACAGCCCCGAGTACCGCGACATCTCGTACCCGTACCGGCCGAGATCGAGAATCTCCTGGACGTTGCCCGGAAACAGCGTGGGCATCAGCGCGTCGTAGAGCGCGATCTCGGAGTGCGTGGGGAGCGTCGACGATTTCGACAGCGGATCGTCGCCGGCCACGGCGAGCACGCCGCCCCAGCGGCCCAGGCCCGCGTAGTTCGCGTGCTTGAAGATGTCGCCCGTGCGATCGACACCCGGCCCCTTGCCGTACCACATGCCCAGCACGCCGTCGTACTTCGGCCGCGGGAACATGTTGGCGAGCTGCGCGCCATAGATCGCGGTGGCGCCGAGATCCTCGTTGAGACCCGAGATGAAGACGACATCGTGCTCGGCGAGCAGCTTCGGGTTCCGCTCGAGCGTGAGGTCCAGGCCGCCGAGCGGCGAGCCGCGGTACCCCGAGATCAGCGTCGCGGTGCGGACGCCGCGGCGGCCATCGGCCCGGTGCTGATCCAGCGGCAGCCGGACGAGCGCCTGGATCCCGGACAGAAAAATCGTGCCCTCTTCCTGGCGATACTTCGCATCGAGCGTGAAGTCGTGACTGGCCATGCTCTCCTCGAACGACGGGTTCGCGGGCGACTCTCGGACGTTATGATACGGGCGCGCTGCAGCCGAGGCAACGGAGGGACCCGTGGCGATCGCGCTGTGTCTGATGATCGAAGGACAGGAAGGCCTGACGTGGGACCGCTGGCGACGCCTCGCGCGCCTCGCCGAGGACGGCGGGTTCGACGGGCTGTTCCGTTCCGATCACCTCACCGGGCTCTTCGATGAGCCAAAGCGGGCCTCGCTCGACACGTGGGCGTCGCTCACGTGGCTGGCGTCGCACACGAGCCGCGTGCGCTTCGGGCCGCTCGTCTGTCCGCTGACGTTTCACCACCCGGCGCTCCTCGCCAAGCGCGCCGCGGCGGTGGCCGAGCTGTCCGGCGGCCGTCTCGACCTCGGCATCGGCGCGGGCTGGCACGAGGGTGAGCACGCGATGTTCGGCATCCCGTTTCCGCCGCTCAAAGAGCGCATGGACCGGTTCGAGTGCGGCGCGCGCGCGATTCGCCTGCTCTGGCAGGGCCGGCCGGTGACGCTCGAGCAGCCGTACTACCCGCTGCGCCAGGCCGAGAGCTATCCCCTGCCCCCCGGCGGCCGCGTGCCGCTGATCGTGGGCGGACGCGGTGAGCGCCGCACCCCGCGCATCGTCGCCGCCTGCGCCGACGAGTGGAACATCACGCGCATCACCCGCGAGGAGTATCCCGCCAAAGCGGGCGTCCTCGAACGGCACTGTCGCGAGGCGGATCGCGATCCGGCCTCGATCCGCCGCTCGCTCATGGTCCCGTACGTCATCGGCCGCGACGCCCGCGAGCGCAACGCGCGGCTGGCGGCCGTCCGGCGCGTGTTCCCGCGCGTGCCGGAGAGCGAGGCGGCGTGGCGCGCCGCGGGCTTTCTGTTCGGCGCACCCGGTGAGCTCGTGGACGAGCTGCGCCGCTGGGAGGCGGTGGGCGTCACGCGGGTCATGCTCCAGACGCTCGACATGGATGACGTCGCGGCCATCGAAATGCTCGCGCGCGACGTGGTGCCAGCATGCCGCTGACGATTCGTCGATGCCGGATCGACGAGTGCGCGCTCGTCCTCGAGCTGTGGAAGCGTGCCGAGGCGATTCCGCGCCCGACGGATACGCTCGCCGACCTCGAGCGCATCGTGCGTGAGCACCAGCACACGCTGCTGGTCGGCGAAGAAGACGGCCGGCTCGTCGGCACCGTGATCGCGGGCTGGGACGGCTGGCGCGGCGGCATCTATCGGCTCGCCGTGCTGCCGGAGTGCCGCCGCCGCGGCGTCGGTCAGGCGCTGGTCGCCGAGGCCGAGCGTCGCCTGGTGGCGCGCGGCGCGCGACGACTGAACGCGATGGTCGCGCGCGACGAGGCGCACGCGCTCGGCTTCTGGGACGCGGCGCCGGGCTGGGGGCGCGACGCGCGCTGGCACCGCTACACGAAAGACGTGTAGCGACGCGGTCAGCTCAGGCGCACGAACGCATAGCCGAGCGTGGTGATCTGATCGCGCATGTCGCTGCGCGCGCGGCGCTCAGCGCGCCGCCGCTCGCCGCGCGCCGGCCGAACCGGACCCGTGGTGCGTCGCTCGCCATAGCGTCGATCGAGGATCACGCGAACGTCCGCCTCGCTGGAGAACTCTCGGGAAAGGTACCGGTAGAGATCGAGCTGCTCGCGCGACACGATGAAGAGGTGCGCCGGCACGTCGTTCTTGTAGCCGATGCAGGCGCGCGGCGTCAACTGTCGCGGCAGGCAGACACGGTCTCGGAACGTCGTTTGCGCGTCATCGTCTCGCCCGCAGTCGTGCCAGGGCCCGCCGCGCGGCGCGCTCGTCGCGTGACAGCCGCCGCGGATTGCCGCCGCGACGCGGCGTCGCGTCGCGATCGTCATCGTCGTCGCCGTCCGCATTATCCGCGGTCTCACGCAGCGCCGCGACGAAATCCTCGGCGCTGACGGCGACGGCTCCCGCGCGTCGCGCGGCGTCGCGGACCGCGCGATCCGACGATGCCACCGCCGTCCCCGCGCCCGCCTTCACCACCAACGCACGCAGCACATCGTCCGCCGTCTCGGGCGGACGCGAGAACACGACCTGAACCTGTCCCGCCGCCGGCGGGCCCGCATCGCGCCGCGCGCCGTCGAACACGATCGTGAACTGGTCGCCCGTGCGGCGCGCGGCGGCGGCAATGGCGCTCAGCAGCGCGGTGCGCCCGGCCTCGAGGCTCGCTTCTTCGCGTCCTCGCAGATCCGCGTCGCGCCGGATGACGTTGTAGCCGTCGACGAGCCACCTCACGGCCGCGCGGGGCGGCGCGCGGTCACGCGAAGCGGCGTGCGATCACGCCGAGGCGTCGTCGCGCCGCGCCGGCAGCGGCCACGACCGGCGCGCGAAGAACCGGTCGATTCCCGCATGCCCGTCGTCGCTGGCGGTAAGCTCGCCGAAGCGGCGCGCTTCGAGCGTGAGCCCGGCCTCCAGGCCATTGCTCAGTCCCGCGCGGACCACCTCGAGGATTGCTGCCGCCGGCGCGGACCGGGGCACCGCGCCGTGGTGCGCGAGCAGTCGGGCGATCTCGGGATCGCGCTCGAGGTTCGGACACGCGAGCGTGCCCGGCTCCGCGAGCGGCGAGTAGAGCGGGCCGCCAAACTCGCCGGTGGCGATACGCCGCGCGATGCCGAGCGCGTGCGACAGCGCGTCGGCCGGCGCCACCTCGTCGACGACGCCGAGCGCGAGCGCGCGCGCCGCCGATCGGCGCCGGCCGTCGAGCAGCATGGCGACCGCGTCGACGAGCAGCGAGTACATCTGCCCACCGCCCGCCCGCGCGCGGCGCGCGGCGAGCCGCGGCAGCATCTGGGTGCCGCCGAAGCCGGGAATGACGTGCAGGTTGATCTCGGGCTGACCGAGCTCGGCCCGCGCGCCCGCGACACGCCACGCACACGCCATCTGCAGCTCGTTGCCGCCGCCGAGCGCGTAGCCGTCGACGGCGGAAATCGCCGGCGCCTTCATCCGCCCGATGCGCGCGAACACCCGCTGCGCGCGCGAGGCGAGCGCGCTGACGTCGTCGGGACGGCCAAACGCGCGGAGCTGTCGGATGTCCGCCCCCGCCACGAACATCGAGCCCGCCCCCGTCAGCACCACCGCGGCGAGATGCCGCTCCGTCTCGAGCGCGTCGAGCACACGCTCGAGATCGTCGAGCACCTCCGCGCCGAGCGCGTTGGCGGGCGGCGAGTCGAGTGTCACCAGCGCGACCAGCTCCGGCGCCCCGGACCGCACGGGATCGATGCGTGCGCGCACGGTCTTGCCGTCGACGAAGCGCGAGCCCCACGCCTCGTAGACGTGCCGCGCGGTGCGCGCGCCGTCGAGCGCCGCCGTGGCGCCCACGCGGACCGTCATCGTCCCCGAGTGCCGATTCTCGTAGAGCGCCTGGTTGACCTCGGCGAGCTCGTCCCACGCATGGACCGCTGGCCGATGAATCGCGAGCGCACCGGCGTCGATGAGCCGCACGCACAGGTCGGCCTGGTGCGCATTGGACAGATGGCTGCCGAGGATCGAAAACGACGGGAAGAGCACGCGCTTTTCGTGCATCCAGACGTTCGGCGCGTAGAACGACAGCCTGCGGCCCTCCATCGATTCCACGTAGATCACCGCGCCGGTGAACGGCCGCGTGATGAACGTGCTCGTGCCTAGCGTGTCCTGTCCCGCGCGCTCGACGATCACGTCGGGATAGCCGCGCGGATTGTCAGGCGTGGCGAGCAGCCGACCGACGGCCTGACCGAACGGCTTGAGCGTCGCGTCCTGGTACCGCCGGTAGGCGTCGGCGTCGGTGTCGTAGTCCGGCATCGCCTCCGGCCAGACGAACCCACGCGCGCGACCGAGCGTCTCGAGACTCACCGTGCCGGCGAGCCCGGCGATGCGCTTGAGGTGCGCGGCCTGCGCGTCGGTCCGCGTGACCGCGACGACGCGCGCGCCGAGTGTCAGAGCGGTCTCGATGGCATCTTCGGCCGTCGCGTCGTCGGGCGCTTCGCTCGGTCCCGTCGCGACAAGGCCGTGGTAGACGAGCACGCCCTGCTGCGGCCGGAGATCGACGCGCCCGTACATCTGCGCGGCGGACGCCTCGCCCGGCTTGCCGAGCAGCGTCAGCGTATATCCGGTCGTCGCGCCGTAGAACACGATCCGTCCGCCCGGACCGAGCAGGTCCACCATCCGCGGGAAGAGGTCGCGCCCGACGGACGAGACCACGACGTCGATCGGCCGGCCATCGTTTGCCGCGCGCACCCGCTCGGTGAAGGCGCGGCCGGCGTCGCGCCATCGCGCGCGCGCCGCCGCCTCGATCGGCACGGGCGTGAAGATGCCGGCGCACGCGGGATCGGTCCGGTCGACGGGCGTCGCGCCCCGCTCGGTGATCAGCCGCGCCTTCACCGCGCTCGACACGAGCCCGGTGACCGTGGCGCCGCGCACCCGCGCGCACGCCACCGCATAGAGCCCGGTCCCACCCGCGGCGCCCTCGACGAAGACGCGCTCACGGTGCTGCACGCGCGCGACGTCGTACAGCGCCTTGTACACCGTTTCGAGATCCAGCATGTAGGACGACGCCTCGGGCAGGGCGAGCCGCTCGGTGTGTGCGAGCCACTGCGGCGCCTGGCCGCGCACGAACTGCGCGAACGAGCCGTCCGGTGTCTCGTAGCCCTGGATGCGGAACTCGGCATGCATCGGATCCTCTCCAGCTCGCGGCGAGAGGAGGTTCGACACGCCGGGATACAGCACACGGAGCTCGCCGACCTTCAGCCGGCCCTCGCGCGCGACTTCGCTGCCAATCGCGGCGATGAGGACGACGGCACCGCTGCCCGGCACATGCATGTCGCGATCGTGCAGGTCGAAGACCGAGATCGGCACGCCGCGCGCCGCGAACACGGTGTTGTACGTGAGACCCGCATACAGCACGTAGCCGAGCGCGTCGTTCGGCCCGAGGGCGGGAAGCGGCTGGGTGACGCTGCGGAGCGCGTCGCGCGGCTCGCCGTGCGCCGGCCGGCCCTGGATGTCCTTGACGACGGCCCACACGTGCTGTTGGGCGGGCAGCGGATCGAGGCCGGGACGGAACGGCGCGCCGACGGGAAGAATGTTAATGGTCGAGCTCGCGTCGGACGAGGCGTGCGCCCGCGCCGAGCGCCTGCAGCTTGGCGCGTGCGACGTCGCGCGGCAGCGGCACCATCCCGCAGTTGGTGCACGGCAGCAGGCGTGCGGGCTCGACGTGGCGCATGACGGCACGAATGCGCGCGGCCACGTCCTCGGCGGTCTCGATCTCGTTCGTGGCGACATCGATGACGCCCGCCATGACGTCCTTGCCGCGCAGCAGCGCGAGCAGCGCCAGCGGCACGCGCGAATTCGCGCACTCGAGCGACACCTGATCGATCCGGCTCTTCGCCAGCAGCGGGAATGTGCGCTCGTACTGGCGCCACTCGGAGCCCAGCGTCTTCTTCCAGTCGACGTTCGCCTTGATGCCGTAGCCGTAGCAGATGTGCACGGCCGTCGTGCACGTGAGCCCGTCGATCGCGCGGTGCAGGGCCTCGATGCCCCAGGCAGCGACGTCGTCCATGTAGACGTTGAACGCCGGCTCGTCCAGCTGGAGCACGTCGAGACCGGCCGCGACGAGCTCACACGCCTCCTCGTTGATCACACGCGCGAACGCCAGGGCCAGCCGCGCGCGATCGCGATAGTGCTCGTCGGCGAGCGTGTCGACGATCGTCATCGGCCCCGGGATCGTGAACTTCAGCCGGCGCTCGGTGTGGGCGCGCGCCCAGCGCACCTCCTCGAGATGCACGGGCGCGCGACGAGCGATGGCACCGGTGACCGTCGGCACCTCCGCCTTGTAACGGTCGGCCCGGATTCCGATCGTCACGCGCTTGCCGAAGTCGATGCCCTCCAGTCGCTCCAGAAAGCCGTGGACGAAGTGCTGCCGCGACTGCTCGCCGTCCGTGACCACGTCGATGCCCGCCGTCTCCTGGTCCTTCAGGGCGACGAGGACGGCGTCGCGCTGTGCTTCCGCCAGGCGATCGGCCGGTACGCGCCACGGCGCCCACAGCGTTTCCGGCTCCGCAAGCCACGACGGCTTGGGCAGGCTGCCCGCGATGGTCGTCGACAGCATGACTCAGGCGATCTGGATGATGCCGGGCTCGAGCGGCTTGAAGCGTGCGGCGACCTCGGGATCGTGGCCGGTGACGACACGTGCCGGGTCGCCGGCCAGCGCGTTGATCGTGTCGAAGCCCGCCAGCATCTCCGGCAGGTTCGTGATGATCTGCGTCGGCTGGTAGCGCTCGACGTTCCGGTAGAAGTGCGCCGCGTCCGACGTCAGGACGATCCGGCCGCGCGCCGTCTCGACGGACACGATCTGCAGTCCCGCCGTGTGGCCGCCGACGCGATGCACACGCAGTCCCGGCAAGACCTCGCGCTCCCCCTCGATGATCTTGATCCGGCCCGCGTAGTTCAGCGGCACCAGGTTCGTGAGCGCGCCGACGTTCTGGGACTGATTGAAGGCCTCGTAGCGCGCGCATGGCCCGGTCCAGAACGCGACCTCGTCGCGCTGCACCCAGAACTCCGAAGCGGGAAACAGCCGGTGGCCCGCCCAGTGGTCGTAGTGCAGATGCGAGATGAGCGCGACCGGGATGTCGCTCACCTTCACGCCCATGCGCTCGACCATCGTCGACGGACGCACATAATTACGGATGCCGCGACGCTCGACGTCGTCTTCCTGGAATCCCGTATCGACCAGCACGGGATGGGGACCGCCCAGAATGAGCCAGACGAAATAATGCAGCGTGATCGGCTCGTGTGAGTGCTCGCGGAAGAAGAACTGGCAGGCGGTGGTGTCGCGTTCCGCGTACTTCAGCGCATAGATCTGGTACATGCGGGCCCTTCCTTATATATGGCGTGGAGGCCGGGCTGCGTCTCCTCGAACCCCGACGCGTGCAGCAGGCATCGCGCCTCCCCTTCGTCGGGCCCGATGGTAACCCGGACCGCCACCGCCCCGCCCGCGAAGGCCAGGCGCACCGCCGCGTCGAGCAGCCGCCGCCCAATACCCAGCCCACGGTAGCGACGACGCACGTACAGCTGCTCGATGTCGCATCCGTCGTCGTTCCGCGTCGCCTGAAGCGTCGCGACCACGGCGCGGCCGAGATGGGCCGTCAGGCAAAATTCGCGATGGCCGCCGATCCCGTCCTTCGCCTCGACGAGCCGCTCATAGCGAAGGCGCTGCGAGCGATCGCGCACGCCGACCGCGACTGCGACACGGCGCGCGACGAGCATGCGCATCACGCGGCGATAAAGATGCGCCCGCTGGGCGCGTTCGAGCCACCGCGCGAGGCGCTCGCGCACCCACGCGCTCGCGCGATCGGCGCGGCGGGCCAGCGCGGGCGCGAGTGGCCAGCCACGCCACTCCGCGCGGCGGATGTCCACGACGCGGCCGATGACCTGGTCGGCGCGGATACGCTCGCCGGACCCCGTCGTCGCGTCGCCTCTGGTCACCAGGTGGCGGTCCCCGTTGGTGTGTTCGACGGCGACGAGCCGGTGGCACACCAGCGCGGCGCTGCGCCCGGTCGCGTGACGGAACACGAGCAGATCACCGCGCCGAAGCGCGGCGGCGCTCACCGCCTCGACGGTGAGCTCGTCGCCCTTGAGCAGCGCCGGGTACATGCTCCAGCCCGCGACGCGCACGCGCAGCGTTCCGACCGCGGCCAGCACGTCGCGCGGGTCGCTCAGCTCGAGCCAGTTGCTCGCCGCGCGGCTCACCGGCGCACCAGCCGCGCGACGACGCGCGCGAGCAAGAGATGGCCGCGCACCACGAGCATCGCGCCGCGCACGAGCCGCGTCCCCCACGGATGCGCGTCTGCCGCATCGCCATAGCGGTATCCGAGAAAGCGCGCGGACGGCAGAAACACCGCGTGCAGCCAGCGAAGCTTGTCGACCCCGGGGCGCGAGGCGAAGAGCAACAAATGACCGAGCTCGGGCACCGGCACATCCGTGACGAGCCGCTCGAGCGCGCGCGACCACAGCCGCTCGCCAAGCGTCGCCGGCGCGAGCCGATCGACAACGTCCGGCGGAATGCGCGCGCCGGGATTCGTCGTCACGACGTACGCCAGCCCGTGATGCAGCGCCGCCCGCAGATGGCCACGCGCCGCCTCGTCGACCACGACGTCCCAGTCGATCCGCTCGTGCTCGACGAGCCGCACGATGTCCTGCGCGTACGCGTGCGAGAGATGGCCGCGGTGCAGCACGCTATACGCGGTGAGATAGACGACGAGATCGCTCGGATCCATGGCCTTGATGGGCACGCCGTCGAGCGCGCGGGACACGGCGCGCCGCCAGATCGCGGCCGGATCGTCGACGTACCAGATGCTCGTGATCACATCGAGCGCCAGGATGTCGTCGGCGTCGACGTACACGGCGTTGCCATCGATCTGGCGCCGATAGCCGAGCGCGCTCACGACGCGCTCGAGCGCCGCGAGATCGCGCTCGTGGACGAGCAGATCGGCATCGCCCAGCCGCCGCACGCCGAAGACGCCGTACACGCGAGGGATCACGTCGGCGCCCTTGAGCACGAGGCATTCGATTCCGGCCTCACGCATCGCAGCGACAGCTATTCGCAGCTTCGCGAGCTTTCGGCGGTTGTCCTCGCTGGTGCGCGCGTAGTCGTCGACCCAGGCGTCGACGCGGGAGCGGACGATCACGTCAGCTCCGCTTCTGCTCGAGGCCGGCGAGCGCCTTGAAATACGGCAGGCAGGTATCGTATGTGCCGGTGGACAGCCACGCGTCGACCGGACCCTGCCGGCACGTCGTGCGCACCGCGCACGCCGGGCACTCATACGCCCCGCTCGGGGCCGCGTTCGCCTGATCCACCAGCGCCGCGAGTGCCCGCCAGCCCTCGGCGACCGTGCCGGCGCGCAGGTCGTACGCGGGAATCGGGAACGACACACACAGGTTCATGCGCCCGTACGGTGTGACCGCGACGTTGGTGCGCCCGCACTTGCAGGTAAACACGTCGGCGTGCGCCTGACACGATGCGGCCTCGGCGTCCGCCCGCGGTCCGCGCCGCATCGCCGCTTCGACGCGCACCACCTCCTTCGGCGCGAGCCGGTATTGCAGCGGCTCGAGGGAGCCATCGACGCGCGGCGTGATCTCCGTGGAGTACACGAACCGCACGGCCAGCGCGTGGGCCAGCGCCCGAGCCTGCTCGACCTCGTGGTGGTTGAGCGTCATGACGGGCATCTTCAGCACGAGGCGGAGGTCACGAGCGAGCAGCAGCCGGACGCCATTCAAGAATGCCGTGAAGGAGCCGGCCGCGCGCGTCACACGCTCGTACGTGGTCCGTGTCGCGCCATAGATCGAGATCTCGACGACGTGCGGCGCGAGCGCCTGAATGCGATCCGCGCGCCCCGGCGTGATGAGCGTGGCGTTCGTGAGCAGCGTGATGGCAAGCCCTCTACCCTTCGCGTGCTCCAGGATCTCGAACGCGTCCTTGCGAGTCAGCAGCTCGCCGCCGGTGAAGCCGACACTCAGACAGCCTTCGGACGCGAGCTGGTCGACGATGGCCTTGATCTGCTCCGCCGTCAGCTCGTTCCGCGCCAGGTGCGTCGGATTGAAGCAGTGCACGCAGCGGAGATTGCACCCGTACGTCAGCTCGATCATGGCCTCGACCGGCACACGAGCCTCTTCGCCGCGGCGGAGCACTCGCGACCAGAACCGTGCTGCATCGACCGTGTCGATCCCCGGGTGCGGTCGTTCGGGGCCGCCGCTCGTCATGCCTGGGCTCCGTGCCCGTCGAGAAACTCGATCACGCTCGCATCGTTGACGAACGACAGGCGATGCGCCGGCAGCGCGCGCACGAGATCGTCGGCCAGAGCCATCGCCCACTCGAGCGCCTCGCGGTTCCAGAACGCGAGGAACATCTGCTGGAACAGCAGCGCGTAGAGTCTCAGCGGCGTGTCCGCGATCATCGCGTTACGCGGGCCGTGCTCGAGGAAGAAGATCTCGCGCAGCGGAACGGTGTCCGGCGACACCATGAATCCGCCGCCGGGCCACGGCGTGCCTGACAGCCAGAACTGTCCCGCTCGCCGCGTGACGATGACGCGCTCGTCGCTCAGGATCGTCACGTCGTCGCCGTGCGCCCGGTACAGCTCACTGAGCGTCGTCTTCCCCGCGCCCGATGCGCCGACGAACAACAGGCCGCGGCCGCGATCGCTCACGCCGAGCGCGTGCAAGAGTGCGCCGTGCCCCTGCCCCAGCAGATTCACCATGAGCAGCTCGCCGAACGGCCGCATGAGCCGCGTGAGCGACCAGCTCGAGCCCGCGGCACGCCGCTGGCGCGGGACATAGACGTCCCCAGCCCGGAAGTCGGAGGACATCACCGCGACCTGTCGGCGCGTGTGAGGGGGCTTCGTCGAAAACACTTCGAACGCGTAGCGATCGCCCGACGACGTCAATCTCCAGTGATTCGGTCGCGCATCGAAGACGAGACGAGCGCCACCGAGCGTCGGCGGCTCGGCGCAATGAACATGCAGCCGGGTGTCGACCGGTCCGCGGCTCGAAGCTTCGGCCGCCTCGACGAACGGCTGGTAGAAGGGCCACGTGCACTCCTCCGTCGGCGCGGCGCCCTTCCAGTGGAGTTCGAGTCTGACCCCCGCGATCTTCAACTGCAAGTGGTCCGGCACACGCTCTCCTGTCGCCGCGCTAGGAGCTGGCGCCCGAATCGCGGCCCGAGGCCGACGTCTTCCTTCGACAACTGGCAGGCACACAGTTGACACCGGTCCTGTTGCTGATACTGGCCGTCAGGGTCGAGCACGCCGTCAGCACCGCTTGATCGTGATTGAGCGCGACTCGGACGATCGTCGGCCTTTCATACGGGCGCTTCTGCATCAGCTTCTCCTCATCGCGCCGCCCGGCGAAACGCCACGCGGCAAAAATGTTCCACCGGCTGCTCGACATCGCCGGTCTCGGCGGCCGCGGCGGCCGGCATCTTGTCGCAGAACGTGTACACGGCGCACGACCGGCACGGAGTTTGGCCTCGGTAGCGGGCGTCATGAATACGCGCGAACACGGCATCGATGGCGTCCGCGACACTGATCCGGCGCAGATCGGCTCTCGTCACGCTTGTCCACGTGCACGCGCCCAGCTGGCCCCACGCATTGATGTGAACGGCCGTGGTGCCGCACCCGCACCGGTAGAGCCGATCGTCCGGCGGCGCGGCGGCCATCGCATGCTCCGGCTGCCGAGCCGTGCATGTCGCTTCGTCGTCCGCCGGCGACGTCTCGAGCGCGACGATCTCCTCCGGCGAGAGCCGGTACGCCGTCGGCGAGAGATCACCGTCCAGGCGCGGGTAGATCGCGGTACTCGCGCGGAAGGACACGCCGAAGCCTTCGACGAGGCTCCGGAGGCGATCGAGCTCGTGCCGGTTCAGCGTCATGGCCTTGCTCTTGATCTTGATCGGCAGGCCGCGCTCGCGGAGCAGCTCGACGCCGGCGACGAACCGCTGGAACGAGCCGCTGACCTGCGTGATCCGAGCGAACGTCTCGGCCGTCCCGCCGTGGCAGCTGAGCTCGATCGAAAACGGCGGACGCTGCGCGAGGTAATCGGCGACGGCGCGCGTGATGACGGTCCCGTTGGTGAAGAGGGTGATCAGGAAGCCCTTGTCCTTTGCATAGGCATAGATCTCCCGGAAATCACGGCGTACGAAGATCTCGCCGCCGGTGAAGCACACCCAGAGGCAGCCGAGCGCGGCGAGCTGATCGAGGATCGACGTGATCAGCTCGTAGCTCATTTCCTGCTCGATCAGCTCCGGCCGGTTGTAGCAGTCGGTGTAGCAGTGCACGCACCGCAGATTGCAGTCGTAGGTCAGCTCGATCTGCGCATTCACGATCCGGTGCTCGGCGGCCGCCGCGGCGTGCACGTGTGCGCTGAAGTCGCGATACTCGAGCGCCAGCAGGCGCGGCTCACTCATACGCGACACCGCGCCCGGGGCACGGAAACTTCGGCAGGTAGTGGTAGAAGCCCTCCGCGAACGAGCCACGGCGCAGGTCGTAGCTGTGGCGCCGGTTGCTGGAGCAGAGCTGCAGCTGGCCGTAGGCGTCGATGTGGAAGCGCGACTGCTCGGCGCCGCAGAGTGATGCGCGGCGCCGCGTGCGGTCGGCGATCACGCGATCATGCCGGTCGCGCTCCGCGGAGAGCTCGGGATCGGCACGCTCGATGGCATCGACGTCGCTGGCCGCGAGCTGAAATCGCTGGACGTCAGTCGCGCTGTCGAGCCGCGGGCGCACGTCGGAGCCGAACTTGTAGCGCACCGTCGTGCCGTACTCGTCGCCGAGCTCCGCAACCCATGCGCGGATCCGTACGATTTCGTCGCGATTGAGCGTCATGCCCGTGGTCTTCAGCGTGAGCGGAAGCTTGCGCTCGAGCAGCCGCCGGATCCCGGCCAGGCAGCGCGCGTGGGAGCCGGGGCCCTGTGTGATGCGCTCGAACGACTCGCGGCCGAGGCCGTGCATGCTGATCTCGACCATGGTGGGCGGAGACGCGCGCCAGTGATCGGCGACGGTCGCCGTGACGAGCGTGCCGTTGGTGAAGATCGTCAGCAAAAAGCCGCGGTCTTTGGCGTAGTCGTAGATATCGCGGAAATCGCGCCGCGCCAGTGGCTCGCCGCCCGTGAGGCAGAGCTCCAGGCAGCCCTCGGCGTGAAGCTCGTCCATGATCCGCGTGATCTCGGCGAGCGTGAGCTCGTGTCGCGCGCGCTCGGGCGTGTTGAAGCAGTCCGTATAGCACATCACGCAGCGAAGATTGCAGCGGCACGTGAGCTCCCACTGCCCCGCCATCGGGTAGCGCCGATGTCCGAGCCGGACGAACAGCCGCTCGCCGAGCTGCCGGTCGGGAACGGTCTCGATCAACGCCGGGCGGCCTCCATCGGGCGGACGAAATCGCGCCGGCGCAGCCGCCGGACGAAGCGCCGCACGTCACGGCGCGCGCGCCAGCCGCTCACGTCGTAGGTGCGTTCGAGGTGACGGGCGAGATCGTCCACGCTGCGCGTGCCGTCGATGAGCGTCCACAGCTCGGCGGCCATCCGATTGAGCCGCAGCACCTCCGCTTCTTCGAGGTCGAGCAGGATCGCCTCGCCCTCCACCACGCGCCAGTCGATATCGGCGCGGCGTATCAGGGGCAGCTTCGAGCTCACGACGCCGTGGCCGCGCGGAGCCACGGCTTCGTCCGCGCGGCCAGCCGCGCGCGCATCGCGCGCCCCCACCGCCGAAGCCCGCGGCCGGCGTACAGGCAGCTCGGTCCGACTCTCGCCGTCCGCGCATAGAGCGCACTCAGGCGGAAATAGACGGCCGACGCGCGAGCGCCGCACGTGAGCGCGGCGCGGTACGCGGCGATCGCGTCGTCCAAGCGCCGCGCCCGGGCATAGGCGTGCCCCAGCCCCAGGTGCACGCGTGCGTCGTGCGGCGTCAGGGCGATCGCGCGCTCCCATGCCCGGATCGCCGCGGGCCAACGGCGGAGCGCCGCGTACACCGATCCCAGCCCGCGATGGAGATCGGCGCTGCCGACACCAAGCCCCTTGGCCTTCTCGTACGCCGCCACCGCGTCGCTCCAGCGTGCGCCGACGACGTGCACGCGAGCGAGCCCATGCAGGGCGTGTCGACTGGACGGCTGCCATCGAAGCACGCGCTCGTACTCCGCTCGCGCCGCCTCCATCCGGCCGGCCGATTCGTACACGGGCCCGAAGTTGCTGAACGCGGTGGCGTAGCTGGCGTCGAGCGCGACGGCGCGGCGATAGCAGACGGCGGCCAGCGCCGGCCGCTGCCACGCCTCGTAGAGGTAGGCCAGAGCGAAGTGCGCGGCGGCATCGTCGGGATCGAGGGCGAGTGCGGCGTCGCATTCCGCGATGGCGCGATCGAAGCGTCCGGCCGAGCGATCGATGGCTGCCTGCCGAAGGTGCGCGAGCCGACTGCGCACGGTCTCGGGCAGCGCCGCGTGCCGCAGCCGCAGCGCGAGCTCGTCGCCGAGGTACTTGTACATCAGCGGGGTGAAGCCGCCCTCGACGGAATACGCAATCGTGACGAGATCACTACGGACGCCTTTCATGGCAAGCGCCTCGACGAGCTCCGCCGGCCACATCCACGGCAGCTGCCGCCACAGCTCCCGCCCCGCACCGACCGTCGCGATCTGGTCGGCAACCAGAAAGTCGGTATCGATGTCCAACAGCACCGGCTCGTCGATCCGCGGAAGCGCCGAGAGCCGGCACGCGGTCAGCGGCGTGCCATCGATGCGACAGCCGATCGACTCCGGTCGCACGTCGACGATCTCGAAGCGGCGGGCATTGATCGCGCGCATCTGCCGGAACATCGCGCCGAGCCGCTGCGTGTCGAACTCGACGTCCGGCACCACCCAGTAGAACTGCCGGACCATGCCGTCGCGGAGTGCGGGGTTGATGTAGTTGCCGATGTGCATCAGCTCGCTCGGCCGGCGCGCGCTGACGTTCCAGAGCCACGGCTCGCGCAGCATGGCGTCCACGTCACGCAACGTCGGCGCCGCCAGCAGCTCAGACGGCTGCTTGTCCGGCATCCATGCCCAGTCGAGGTGGCCGTCGATGTGGACGAGCACGCGCTGCCGCGCGCCTGCCCGCTTCCACGCATGGTAGGCGCCGTCGTGGTCCTCCATCATGACGATGGCGGCCGCCGGCACCGATTCGTGCGCGAGCGGGGCGGCCAGGGCGTCAGCCGCCCGCAGCACGGAGGGCGCCGATGCTCGCGAGTTGATCGATCAGGACGCCGACGTCCCGGTCCGCCTCCCACGCCTCGACCTCGAACTCCGCGACGATCGCGTCGCGCACGGACGTCACCGGCGTGGCGACATCGATCAGGTCCCAGACCCGCGCCGCGACCTCGTTGAGCGCGTACAGGCAGTCCACATCATCGACCGAGCGGCGAATGGGCACGAGGAGCATCTCGTCGGCGATGCGACGCGACACGAAGCTCGGGTTCTTCTCGTAGCGCGCGCTCAGCGGCGGCACCATGTCGATGATCGTCGAACACCACTCAAACCCGGCAAGAAATTCGAAGGCGCGACGCCACGCCCGACCCGCGACACGAAACTGGCGTGCGAGCGCGACGAATCGCTATAGTCGAGCGATGCAGCGAGGCTCGGGTGACGCGATCGTCATCCGCGGGCTCACCAAGGTGTTTCATCCCATCGAGCTCCGGCTGCGATCACTTCACCCGCTTCGCCGGCCCGCGCCGATCACCGCCCTCGCCGATGTGACGTTCAACGTTGCCCACGGCGAGGTCGTCGGGCTGCTCGGCACGAACGGCGCGGGCAAGACCACGTTGCTCAAAATCCTGGCGACGCTGGTGCTTCCGAATGCCGGCGACGTCAGCGTGCACGGCCTGCACGTCGAGCACGATGCCGACCGCGTGCGGCGGCTGGTTGGATTCGTCACGGGCGACGAGCGCAGCTTCTACTGGCGGCTGACGGGGCGGCAGAACCTCGAATTCTTCGCGGCGTTCCAGGGTCTCACCGACGCCGCCGCGGGCGCCCGCATCGACACGCTCGCGGCGACTCTTGGCCTCGAGGCGCTCGATCGCCGCTACGGCTCGTACTCGACGGGCATGCGGCATCGGCTGGCCATCGCGCGGGCGCTGCTCACCGAGCCGCCCGTCCTGCTGCTCGACGAGCCGACACGGAGCCTCGACCCGCTGGCGACGGCGGACGTCCACCGGGTGATCCGCACGAGCCTGCTCGCCGAGCGTAACTGCACGATCGTGCTCGCCACCCATGATCTCGCCGAGGCAAAAACGCTCTGCCATCGCGTCGCGATCCTGCACCGCGGCCAGCTCGTCGCGGACGAGCGCGTCGAGGCGCTGACGGCCGAGGCGGAGCTCGCCGTGGTGTTCGAGGACGCCGTCGCGCGAGCCGCGCTCGGATGACCGAGCTGCGCGCGGTCCGCGCCTATCTCCGAACAGAGTGGCGTCTCGAGCTCACGTACCGGTTCTCGGTGCTCTTCAGCGTGCTCGGACTGTTCACGTCGATCGCGACGTACTTCTTCATCGACCGCCTCTTCGGCCGCCAGATCGCGCCTGAGC
>JBKOUQ010000041.1:0-22275 GCA_046723475.1 Candidatus Methylomirabilota bacterium | reverse complement strand
GCCTAGCCGACGCGGTCACCCGCGCCGCTGGTGAGCTCTTACCTCACCGTTTCACCCTTACCAGCCTTGCGGCGGCGGTATGTTTCTGTGGCACTTTCCGTGGGGTCGCCCCCCCTGGCCGTTAGCCAGCACCCTGCCCTGCGGAGCCCGGACTTTCCTCCCGCCGTGTTGCCACGGCCGGCGACCGTCCGATCTTCTCTGGCGCGCCATTCAGTATAAGCGCGGCACGAGGGTCGAGACATCAGCGTCCCGGTCTCCGCAGGGAGCGCGATCAAAAGCTGTTTCGGTTGAGCGCGTTGTCCGGAGCGCCGATGCGATACCAGCGATGGCCGTAGGGCGGCAGCGTGAGCTCGTGCACGCCGCTCTCCGAGCGACTGTGATTGTCGTCGAAGACGTCGACCAGCAGCCCGCTGTTGTCGGTCTTCGGATCGACGCCGACCGTCTGGCGCCGGTTCGAAAAGTTGTGCAGGGTGAGCATCGACACGCCGCGGAAGTCGTAGCGGATCGCCAGCACCTCCGGAACATCGAGCCGCAGCACCATGAAGTCGCCCCAGCCGAGCTCGGGACATTCTTTGCGCATCCGGATCCGCCGCTCCGTCCAGTTGAGCAGCGACTCGGGATCACGGCGCTGCGCCGCGACGTTGACCTTTTCGTAGCCGTACACCTCGTCGCTGATCACCGGGCGCACCGTCCGCTCGGCCTTCGAAAAGCCCGCGTGCGGCTCGTTCGTCCACTGCATCGGCGACCGCGCGCACTCGCGCTCCTCCATCGTGAGGTCGTCCCCCATACCGATCTCGTCGCCATACTGCATCATCGGCGTGCCCGGCAGCGAGAACAGCAGGCTGAAGGCGAGCTCGAGCCGCCGGCGGTCGTTCTTCAGCATGGGGGCCAGCCGGCGGCGGATGCCGCGGTCGTAAAGCTGCATCGACTTGTCGGGCGCGAATTCCTTGAACACCGCGGCGCGCTGCTCGGGGGAAAGGCGACCCAGGTCGAGCTCGTCGTGCGACCGAAGGAAATTCACCCACTGCGCCGCCTCCGGTTTCTTCGACGTCTGCTGCAGTGCCCACGTGAGGGGACCAACGTCGGCGGTCGCGAGCGCGTAGAAGAGGCGCTGGTTCACCGGGAAGTTGAGCATCATCTGCAGCCGGTCGCCGTCCTCGCCGAAGTACTCGAGACTCTCGTCCGGCGGCACGTTGGCTTCCGCGAGCAGGACGGCGTCCCGGCATCGCCAGCTCAAAAACTGTCGCAGCTCGTGCAGCAAGCCGAAATCGCGCTCCGTCGGCACGGCCATGCCTTTCTTCGCGATGATGAACGGCACGGCGTCCATGCGGAAGCCCGAGATCCCGAGCTCCAGCCAGTAGCCCATGATCTTCATGATCTCGTGCCGGACGGACGGGTGATGCGTGTCGAGATCGGGCTGGTGATCGTAGAAGCGGTGGAAATACCACCGGCCGGCCGTGTCGTTGAAGGTCCACGTCGATTTCTGCGTCCCGGGAAACACAATCCCCTTGTCGTAGTCCTTGGGACGCTCGTCGGCCCACACGTACCAGTCACGGAACGGCGATCGCGGGTCGTTGCACGCCGATTGAAACCAGGGATGCGCGTCGGAGCTGTGATTGACGACGAAGTCGATGATCACGCGCAGCCCGAGCGCCTCGGCGTGCTTCATGAAGTCCACGAAGTCGCCGGGCGTCCCGTGTTTGGGGTGCACGCCATAAAAATCGGTGATGTCGTACCCGTTGTCGCGATTCGGCGACGGATAGAACGGCTGCAGCCACAGGCACGTGACGCCGAGGCCGGCCAGGTATTCCAGCCGACGATGCAGTCCTTCGAAGTCGCCCGTCCCGTCGCCGTTGGCGTCCATGTACTTCTCGACGTCCAGGCAATACAGGACCGCGTTCTTGTACCAGAGATCGTGCGCGGCCATGGTGACCCCCCGGCAAACCGGCTCTTCACCGACGGCGGTGCAAGCCGCGGACCACGGATCGCGCGAAGGAGGCTATTCGAAGAGGTTTCGGAAGAACTTCTGAATGGGGCCCTGCGGCTCCTCAACCACGACTGCCCTCGTCACGCGCGGGGCGGACGCGCGCGGGGCGAGCGCGATCTCGATGTCGGAGCGCTGGCCGGCGTGGATCTCGATCTGCCGCACCTCGGGCACGAACGACGGGTGCGTCACGCGCACGCGATAACGGCCGTCCTTCAGTCGACGCGCCAATCGACCATCGGGCTCGAGCTTCACCGCGGTGACGATGGCGTCCTGCGCGGTGAAGATCTCGACCCTCGCATTCGCGACCGGCTTGCTCGTGCGGAGATCGTGCACGACGGCGACGATCTCGCCCTGCTGGGCCAGCGCCGTTGGCGTCGCGAAACCGCTGAACGAGAGAAACCCGCCCCCGATGGTCAGCACGCCGGCGATGATCCCGACGACCGTCTGCAGCGTCGAGAGCGGCTGACGCAGCGTCGCGAGCCACGGCGCCGGAGCCGCTGCCGGCGACTCTGGGGGTGCGAGGGCGTCTGCATTGGATACGACGGCGTCGTCGCTGGACACGAGGGCGGATTTCGCAAGGATCAAGCCAGCGGGGTCAACGCCTAAGTGCCTGTTAAATCTCGGCTCCAGCGTCGCCGACGTGCCGCGTGCGCCGCCAGAACGGCAAGGCGCTGCCGAGGAGTGGCGCTCGCGGATCAGCGCGCCGTCAGCGTCGCAATGGCGCCGCGTGCAAGCGCGTCGACGCGCTCGTTGAGCGGATCACCGCTGTGCCCTTTCACCTTGTGCCAGACGACGTCGAGTCGCCGTGTCTCCGCGATGAGCCGCTCCCACAAATCACGGTTGGCGATCGATTGCCGGCCCGCTCCGAGCCAGCCGTTCGCTTCCCAGCTCGCCCACCATCGGTCGCGAAAGCAGTTCATCACGTACGAGGAGTCGGTGAAGAGGTGCACGGGCTGGTGCGTGGTGATGGCGGCCAAGCCCTCGATCGCCGCCGTGAGCTCCATGCGCTGGTTCGTGGGGTGCGTACTCGCGCCGCTCACGATGCGCTCGTCGCCGGCCTCGATCAGCAGCGCGGCCCAGCCGCCCGGCCCCGGGTTCCCGGAGCAGGCGCCGTCGGTGTAGACCGTTATTCCTGCCAGTAGAGGTAGCGTCCGCAGCTCTCGCAGAGCATGAGACCGGCGCCGGCCCGGAGCTCTTGAACGGCCTGGGGCCGAGTGCTCATCCGACACCCGCCACATACGCCGGCGGCCGACACCGCGGCCACCGCGATCCCGCCGCGCGCCTTGAGAATGCGGTCGTAGCTGGCGAGCA
Organism: Candidatus Methylomirabilota bacterium; assembly: GCA_046723475.1. GTDB lineage: Bacteria > Methylomirabilota > Methylomirabilia > Rokubacteriales > CSP1-6 > AR12. The sequence goes on along the minus strand of JBKOUQ010000041.1, from coordinate 18,977 downwards.
CGCCGACGGGCAGCTCCTTGGCCCGCGACGCGCGCTGACCACGCACGGTGGCGAGCTCCTGCTCGACGGTCGCGAGCTTCTTGCGTACGACGCCTTCGTCCTGTCGCGCCTGCTCCTCGCGGGTCTTGAGGCGCTGCTCGGCCTCCTTGATCTCGACGGCCAGGCGCTCTTGCGTCTCCATCAGCCCGAGGATCTCTTCCTCGGTTTTCGCCTTCTCCTGCTTGGCTTCTTCGATCTCGAGCAGGACGGCGGAGTATTCCTTGTTGGTCTTCACCTCGTAGAGCTTCGCCTCGAGCTTCTGGCGCTTGACGTTCGCGACTTCGAGGTCTTTTTCCTTCGTGCGCAGATCCTTGCGGGTGCTGTCGACCTTGGCCTTGATCGTCTCGACGGCCTTCTTGGCCTCGGCCAGTGCCGCATGGAGCGCCTCGATCTGTCTGGGCAGTCGCGCGGCCTCGGTCTCGAGGCCCGCGATGCGACCATCCAGACCCTGCAGATCTATGAGGGTCTGAAGCTGTGCGTCCACGTTGTCTCCATGAATGAAACGGGTGACGGCGGAACAGCGCCACGTGCGTCTATATCGGGCCACCTACGGTTCAAGCCGTCCTCGCGCTCCGATACAAAAGTGGGCCCACCTGGATTCGAACCAAGACCTGACCGGTTATGAGCCGGGCGCTCTGCCGTTGAGCTATGGGCCCGTCGCCACGCTGCGCTCATGACTCGAGAAAGCTCCGCAGCTTCTTCGAGCGCGACGGGTGCCGCAGCTTGCGCAGCGCCTTCGCCTCGATCTGTCGGATGCGTTCCCGGGTGACCGCGAAGTCCTGTCCAACCTCTTCGAGGGTATGCTCGCAGCCGTCGGACAGCCCGAAGCGCAAGCGCAGCACTTTTTCTTCACGCGGGGTGAGTGTGTTGAGGACCTTGTTCGTCTGCTCGCGCAGCGAGAGCCCAATGATCGAGTCCACCGGGGACACGACCTGCTTGTCCTCGATGAAATCGCCCAGGTGGCTGTCTTCCTCTTCGCCGATCGGCGTCTCGAGCGAGATCGGCTCCTGGGCGATCTTGAGGACCTTGCGGACCTTGTCGACGGGAACGTCCATCTTTGTCGCGATCTCTTCGGGGGTCGGCTCGCGGCCGAGCTCCTGCACGAGCTGGCGCGACGTGCGGATCAGCTTGTTGATCGTCTCGATCATGTGCACGGGAATGCGGATCGTTCGGGCCTGATCCGCGATGGCGCGCGTGATCGCCTGACGGATCCACCACGTCGCGTACGTCGAAAACTTGTAGCCGCGACGATACTCGAACTTGTCGACGGCCTTCATCAGGCCGATGTTGCCTTCCTGGATCAGGTCGAGGAACTGCAGACCCCGGTTCGTGTACTTCTTCGCGATCGAGATCACCAGGCGGAGGTTGGCCTCGACCATCTCCTTCTTCGCGATGGCCGCCTTGTGCTGGCCCTGCTTGATGATCGCCATGACGCGCTTGATGTCCTCGGCCTTGGCGTTCGCCCGGACCTCCGCGGCCTTGATCTCCTGCTGGGCCACCCAGATCTGCTGCTGCTTGGGGCTCTGGAACTTCTTGGCGGCCTTGAGATGCAGGTCGGAGAGACCGTTGGTGGCCGCCGCGCCCGGATCACGAAACGAGACGTAGATGAGATTCTGCACCTCTTCGGGCGACGGCCGACGACCGTTCGTCCAGAGGTGAATGACACGCTCGGCTCGCTCGATGTCGTCGAGCAGATCACGCAGGCGCTGCACCAGCCCGCGGCGCGGTGGTTCGCTGTCCTCACGGTCGACGATCTGGTTGCCGATGTTCAGCGCGCGCAGCTTGTCGAGGACCTTGCGGTTGCGGTCCATGACTACGTTCTCGAGCTTCTTCCACGCCGGCTCTTTGACCTTGCCGTGTACCTTGCGGCGCGAGGGCTTGCCGCCGCCGCTCTTGGCCTTGAGCTTGCGCGCCTTGTCGGCGATCTGATCCCGCTCGCGCAGCATACGTTCCACCGCACCGAACGCGTTGACCACGGTGCGGGTGAGCTCGATCTCCTTTTCCTCGGTGAACTCTTCCTCGTTGACGTCGACGACTTCCTTGACCGAAATGTCGCCGTTGCGCAGGAGATCGCGCAGCTCGCGGAAGCGCTCCAGAGCCAGGTTGGTGCTCAGGATGGCGACCGCGACCTGGTTCTTGCCTTCCTCGATGCGCTTGGCCAGTGCGATCTCGCCCTCACGCGTGAGCAGCGCCACGCGTCCCATCTCGCGCAGGTAGAGCCGCACGGGATCCTCGGTGCGGCCCACGGGCCCGGGCGTGAGGTCGATCGGGTCCCCCGGACCGTCGTCGTCGTCGTCGACGACGGCGGTTGCCTGGCGCTCGCGCACCTCGGATGGCAGCCGGCCGGCCTTGGCGGAGTCCACCACCTCGATGTCCATCGCGCCGAACATCATCATGATGTCGTCGAGCTGATCGAGCGACACGATGTCGGACGGCAGGGCGTCATTCACCTCGTCGTAGGTGAGGAAGCCCTTCTGCTTGCCCATCGAGATGAGCCGGTCGAGCTCCTCCAGCTTGGGTTCTTCACTCATGCGCTTGAACTCCTTGCGGGCCTTCGGGGCCCATGGGATGCGGAAGGCCGACGGCGCGCGTGTAGCCGTAGACGGTCTTGCTCTCTCGCTCGAGGTCTCGCAGGGCGTCCACGAGCGAGTGATCCGCGCCTGCCGACGCCTGCTGGCGCTCCGCGATGTCGCGGGCGGCGGCGCGGAGGCGACGCAGACGCTGCGAGCGGTCGAGACGGCGACGGAACTGCTCGATGGTCGCGTCAACGTCGGACGCCGGCACGTCGGCGACGAGCAGGGCCGAGAGCGCGTGCCGGGCCGCCTCGCTTGGCAGCTCGGCGAGCAGCGTGGCTCCCTCCGACGCGGGTTGCTGGCGCAGGGCAAGGGCCACCTCACGCAGCGGCGCGTGGGAGAGGTCGTCGCCATCCAGCAGCGGCAAAAGCGCGGTCCGCGCCGCGCTCGACGCGAGGAGTAGCGTGACGAGGTCGCGCTCCCACACCGGCGGGGCCGGCGTGGTCGTCGCCACGCCCACGGCAACCGGCGGCTTGCGCAGCGACGTCTGCAGACGCTGCGCCTCGATCCAGAGCTGCGTGGCGTCCACGCCGAGGCGCAGTGCCGCCTCTCGCGAGAGCACGGCCGCCTCATCGGCATCCGCGACCTTGGACAGCATCAACGCCGCGCGCGCGAAGGCGGTCGTCCGGCCCCGCGGCCCACCCGCGTGCGCATCACCAATGGCGCGTTCCAGCGCATACGACAACAGGCTTCGCGCCCCGGCGATGCGCTCGGAGAATGCCGCCGCGCCCTCGGCGCGCAAGTACGTGTCGGGGTCGTGGCCGGCGGGCAGCAGGGCCACCTTCACGCGCAGCGTGCCGGCGCCGTCGAATCCGCCGGAGCGGTTGACCGCCCAGGTGAAGCCGCCGGAGGTCGGCTCCAGCAGCTCCTCGGCGCGCTCGGCCGCCTTCTGTCCGGCGGCGTCGGCGTCGAAGAACGTGACGACCTCGTCGCAGTACCGGCGCAGCAGCGCAAGCTGCGCCGGAGTGAACGCGGTGCCGAGCGCGGCGACCGTCTCGTTGAAGCCGTGCTGGTGCGCCATCAGGCAGTCGACGTAGCCCTCCACGATGAGGGCGCGGTTCTTCTCGCGCATCGTCTCGCGGGCGACGTCGGCGGCATAGAGCAGGTTGCCTTTCGTGTACAGCGGCGTCTCAGGCGAGTTGAGGTACTTCGGCTGCTCGTCGCCGAACGCGCGCCCGCCGAAGGCGACGATGCGGCCCTGCAGATCGCGGATCGCGAACAGCAGCCGATTGCGGAAGCGATCGTAACAGCCGCTGCGGTTCTCGCGCTGCACCGCCAAGCCCGCGGCCACGAGAGCGTCGTCGGGGACTTTTTCGGCTTTCATGAAATCGAGCAGGCGATCCCACGCGTCCGGCGCGTACCCGAGCGTGAAGCGCTTGGCAACGTCCGGCTCGATGCCGCGCTCGGCCAGATAGCTCTGCGCCCGCGCGCCGGCCGGTTTCCACAGCGCCTCCGCGTAGAACCGCCCGGCCAGTTCCATGACGCGGAAGAGCTCTTCGCGGCCGGAGTCTCCCGGCTGCGCGCCGCGCTCTTCGGGCAGCGTCACGCCCGCCGTCTTTGCGAGCGCGCGCACGGCTTCCGGGAACGACAGCCGATCCTGGCGCATGAGGAACCCGAACACGTCGCCGCCGACGCCGCAGCCGAAGCAGTGGAAGATGCCCTTTTTCGGATTGACCATGAACGACGGCGTCTTCTCGCCATGGAACGGGCAGAGGCCCTTCCAGTTCACGCCGGCCTTGCGGAGATTCACGAACCGCCCGATGAGATCCACGATGTCTACACCCGCCCGGATGTCGTCGAGGACGGCCGCCGAGTAGGTGGCCATCGTCAGCTGACCTTGAGCGCGGCGACGGTCGCGCCGGCGCCTCCCTCGGACGGCTCGCCGTCTCGGAACGATTCGACGAGCGGATGCGTGGACAGCAGCGTACGCACGGCCTTCCGGAGCGCCCCGGTGCCCTTACCGTGAACGAGCCGCACGTTCGCCAGCCCCGCCATGAACGCATCGTCGAGATATTCCTCGACGAGGTCGCGGGCTTCGTCGGTCGTCTTGCCTAGCAGGAGCAACTCCGGGCCGATTTCCCGGCGCGCGGGCGCGTCCTCGCTCGGGCGCGCGACCCGCACGGGCGCCACCGCCACGGCCGGCGCGTCGGTCGGTCGCAGCGCCGTCAGCGGCACGCGGACGGTCATCGAGCCGGCACGCACGGTGGCCGTCGCGCCCTGGATGTCGAGCAGCTCGCCCTTGAGTCCGAGGTGCGCGGCGACGACCGCGGTGCCCGGCGCGAGCGGGCGGTCGGTCGGCGCCGGCTCCGGGATGCTAGGCGCGACGCGACTGGTGACCTCTTGAAGCCGGCGTCGGCTTTCCTGCAGCGCCGGCCGCGTGCGATCCGCCCGCTTCAGCCGCTCCCACTCCGCGGACACCGCACGGCGGATGTCGGTGAGCAGCGCCGCCGCGTCGCTCTTGGCGCGCTCGAGTAGCGTGCGGGCCTGTTCCGTCGCGCGTCGCTCCGCCTCGCGCGCCGCGGCCAGGCGAGCCGCCGTTTCCGTCTCGCGGCGCTCGAGCTCGCGCACGCGCTCGGCCTCCGAGCGATTGCGCGCGTCCATCTGGGCCAGCAGCTCGCTGAGCCGGCGGGCTTCGGCACCGCGGTGGCTCTCGGCGCGGAGGATCAGCGGCGACGGCAGACCGAGGCGCGCGGCGATCGCAAGCGCCCACGACTGGCCGGGACGGTCGTAGACGAGGCGGAATGTCGGTGCGAGGGTGACCGCGTCGAACTCGACCGAGGCGTTCCGCGCGCGTGGGTCGGCGGCGGCGAAGGCGCGGAGCGGCTCGAGGTGCGTGCTGGCGACGACGAGCGAGCCGCGCTCGGCGAGCGACTCGAGAATCGCGCGCGCCAGGGCCGCGCCCTCGTCGGGGTCCGTGCCCGCGCCCAGCTCGTCGAGCAGCACCAGCGAGTGGCGGTCCGCCTCGGCAAGCACCTCGCGGATCTGCTTGATGAACGCTGAGAACGTCGAGAGGTTTTCCGCGACCGACTGATCGTCGCCGATGACCGCGAAGATCTGCGCGAAGATCGGCAGGCGCGAGCCCTCGGCGGCCGGCACATGGCAGCCAGCCTGGGCCATCAGCGAGAGCAAGGCCAGCGTCTTGAGCGCGATCGTCTTGCCGCCCGCGTTCGGGCCGGTGATGAGCAGCAGCGGACGCTCGGGCGCGAGATCGAGGTCGACCGGGACCACCTCGCGCGTGGCGTCGCGCCAACGCTGCGCGAGCAGCAGGGGATGACGCGCGGCTTTGAGCTCGACGCGGCCGTCGCGCGCGATCGCGGGTCGCGACGCCTCCATCCGCTCCGCCAGGTGCGCGCGGGCGAAGGTCCAGTCGAGCTCGGCGATCGTCTCTACGACGCCGCCCAGCTGCGCGCCGTGCGCGCGCACCGCGGCGGTGAGCTCGGCCAGAATCCGCGCGGTCTCATGGTGTTCGTCACGCTCCAGGCCGACGAGATCGTTGTTGGCCTCGACGACGGTTTCCGGCTCGATGAAGAGCGTCTGGCCGCTCTGCGACCGGTCGTGCACGATGCCGCGCACCCGGCCGCGGGCCTCCGAGCGGAGCGGCACGACGTACCGGCCATGGCGTACCGTCACGAAGCGTTCGGTAAAGGCGCGCTCCCCCTCGGCCTGCAGCAGTCGCTCGAGATCGGCCACGAGGCGACGGCGTCGCTCGCGAAGCTCGCGGCGAATCTGCCCCAACCGGGCGCTTGCCCGGTCCGTGAGGGCGCCGTCGTCGTCGAGCGCTCGGCGCAGCGTCTCGCGGAGATCCCCGAGCCGCGGGAGAGCCTCGGCATTCCCGCCGAGTGTTGGCGCGGCGGGACGGATCGCGCGACCGTATGCCGCCAGGCGCGGCAGGACGTCGAGCATCGCGAGCAACGCCAGGAACTCGGCGCCATCCAGCACGCTGCCCTCGGTCTGTGCGCGCTCCAGGACGGGACGCGGGTCGACCAGGCCGTCGAACGGAGGGAGACCTTCTTGGGCCAGGGCGTCACGAGCCTCGGTGGTGAGATCGAGGAGTCGCTCGACGTCAGTGGAGTCGGTGAGGGGCTCCGCCGTCAGGGCGCGCTCACGCCCGACCGCGGTGCGCGCGTCGGAAGCAATCAGGGTGCGGACAGCATCCCACTCGATTCCGCGCCCCCAGAGTCGGCCTGCCTCCACCCTTCGCCCCATTCGCTCCCGCCCGATCTCGGCGGGAGTGCTGGCGGTACCGTCCGGAGTGCTGCCGAGGCTAATCGGCCATCCGCTCCCGCCGCTTCGCCTTCTTGCGCGCGGCGAGGGCCTTCCGCTTGCGCCGAACGCTCGGCTTCTCGTAGTGTTGGCGCTTCTTGAACTCCGACAGGAGCCCGGCCTTCTCGCACTGCTTCTTGAAGCGCTTCAGCGCGCTTTCGAAGGACTCGTCGGGCTCAACGATGACCTTGGTCACTCGGCTCCCCCCTCCGCGGAATCACAGGCCTGGTGGGTAAATGAACACTATATACCACGCGTCCAGGGGATGCGCACCTCGTTGCCTAGTTCACCGGCCGGTCCACTTCATGCTGAGGTGCTGGACCTTCTTGTCGCGAAGAACGGTGACGCGGAGATCCTGGCCCGGTCGAAGCGTTTCGAGGGACTTGAGGACCTTCGCTATGTCGTCGTCGCTCGCGACGGTGATTCCCTGAACCGACAACAGGATGTCGCCGCCGATGATGAGCTTCTGACCCTCGACGATCCCGATTCGATCACCGCCGCGAAGCCCCATGTCAGCGGCGGGGGAGTTCTTCACGACCTGCTTGACGAGGAATCCGCCGGCCTGCGGCACGTTCAGCGCCTGAGCGACGGCGCCGTTGACCAGCATGAGGTCGAGCCCATACCAGTGGCGGGTTCGTTCCACGAGCAGCTTGCGGACCGTGTTCGCGGTAACGACGAAGCCGAGTCCCTCGCTGCCGCCGGACTGGCTGATGTTGTGGCTGACGATCCCGATCAGCTCGCCGGCTCGACTGAACACCGGTCCGCCGGAGTTGCCGGTATTGATGACCGCGTCCGTCTGGAAGAACTCGGCCAGCGGGAAATCGCGCGCCACGGTGTCTGCTTCCCAGCGCGCGCTGATGATCCCCGCGCTCAGCGAGTGGCTGAGGCCGTACGGAGCCCCGACGATGAAGACGGCGTCGCCGACGCGGACGGGATCGGAGTCGGCGAGCTTCGAAACGACGACGTCGCGAGGGACGACGGAGGCCTGCACGATCGAGACGTCCGCGCGCGGCTCGGAGGCAATCACGCGCGCGGGCACCGGATCCTCACCGAGGAACTCCACGACGATCTCATTCATCGTGTGGACGACGTGCGCCGCGGTGGCGATCTTTCCATCCGGTGCGATCAGGACGCCGGAACCGATCTCGCGGAAGCGCGAAACGCCGCCTTCCGTGACTTCTTCGCCGCGGCCTCGGATCACGACGACCGATGCGTTGACGCGACGGTAGACCTCGCCGAGGGTTTCCGCGGCTACCCGCGTCGGTGGCGACGCGCACACCAGCGGCAGTGCGAGCAGCAGAACCAGCACGCGCCAGGCGCGACGTCTCGTCATCGCGAAACCCTGGCTCAGTCGGGCCAGCTATGAAGGAGATAGAGTGCCTTCACCAGCGGCGTCGCGTTCGTGAAGGGGCCGAACCAGCGCTCGTAGATCTGCACGAGTCCACCGGAGCGATAGAGATGCGAGAGCGCGCGATCGACGCTCGCCTGGAACGCGTTGTCGCCCCGGCGCAGCATCAGGCCGTACGGCTCATAGGAGAAGAATTCGGAACTCAGCTGGAGCTTGGAAGCGTCTCGCGCACTCTTCAGCAGTCCGGCGAGCAGGATACGGTCCGAGGCGTACGCGTCGAGCCGTCCCTCCTCGAGGCCGCGCAGGCCGTCGCCGTGCTCGTTCACCGTGACGACGGTCGCCTTGATCGATGCGCCGGCCAGCGCGCCGGCGAGCGCTTTCTCGGTCGTGGTATTGGGAATCACACCGACGCGCTTGCCGGCAAGGTCCTTCACGACGGCGATTCCGGACTCCGTCGTGGCGAGCAGGCTGCCACCATCGACGAAGATCATGTGGCTGAACGCGACCTCCTCCATGCGCGAGAACGTGATGGTGGTGGATCCACACTCCAGATCGATCGCGCCCTTGACGAGCTGCGGGATGCGATTGCCGGGCGTCACCGCCACCCAGCGCGTTTTGAGGTCGGGAAGCTTCGACGATTGGCGAATCGCATCGACGATCGTCAGGCACAGGTCGACGGAGTATCCCGCCGGTTTGCCGTCGCTGCCGACGAACGAAAATGGGCGCGACGTCTCGCGATAGCCGAGGGCGGCGACCCCAGTTTCTGCGAATTTGTCGAGCGTCGGCCGGATCTCCTGACCCACGGCGGGGTGGGCCACCGCCAGCACGACCAGGATCGCGAGTAACGATCTCACCGCTCGACCTCACTTTCGAACGCGCCGATGTGCTCCAGTCAGTAGGGGCGAAATGCCCAGGAATGGAGATCGGGATAGCCGCGGTATCCCCCTGTCGGAGTGGTCGAGCTCTTGATCCGCGTCCACCCCGACGCCTCCATGCATTGCCTGTAGGCAGTGTGCGTGGCTTCGTGCAGGCACACGCGCTGCTTGCGGTTGAACTCATCGGCCGATGCGTCGCGTTTCACCCAGTAGTGCTTTGAACAGGCGCCAAGCAGCACGCACAGAGTCAGCAGTCCGCCCAGCGCCGTCGTTTTGCCCGTATGTTTCATCACCGATCAGTCCGTGCGATAGAATGCGGTCGCTCCGCTCACCCGCAATGGCAGCATTGCTGGACAGCCGCTCACAGTGCCGGCAGGTCCCGCCGATTTCGCCATTCGGCACTGAGTCGCACGCGTTCGCGCGGGGAGCATGGGGCTCGAGGAAGGTGATCAATGATGACCGACGGTACAAACGGAGCCGTCCGGATGTACGGTGCCGGCGACGCGCCGGCCAGCGGTCTCGCCGGTGAGACGGTGGCGATCATCGGGTACGGCTTTATGGGACGGACGGCGGCGCTCAATCTGCGGGACTCGGGCGCCAAAGTGCGCATCGGAAATCGGGACGACGAATATGCCGCTCGTGCGCACGCAGAGAGCTTCGAGGTCGTTCCGATCGCAACGGCCGCAAGCGATGACATCGTGTTCGTTCTGGTACCGGACGAGGTGGTCTCGAGCGTGTTCGTCAGGGACATCGCGCCGGCACTGAGACCCGGAAGCGCGGTGGCGTTCGCATCCGGCTATAGCCTGGCGTTCGGAGTCATCGAGCCACCTGCCGACGTGGACGTCCTTCTCGTGGCCCCGCGGATGGCGGGAGAGACGGCGCGCGCCAGATTTGTCGAAGGCCAGGGCTTCTGGGCCTGTGTCGGGGTCGAAGCCGACGCGACCGGTCGTGCTCGGCAGCGGATGCTGGCTCTGGCGAGCGGCCTCGGCGTACTGCGCGCAGGGGCCATCGAGATGAGCGCGCGGCTCGAAGCGACGCTCGATCTCTTCGTCGAGCAGACGGTCGGCGCGGTGCTGGGGCAGGCGATCATGACCGCGTTCCAGGTCGCCCGCGATGCGGGCGTTCCGGGCGAAGCGCTGGTGCTGGAAATGTACATGTCCGGCGAGATGGAGACGGTCTTCGAGTCATTTCGAAAGACCGGCTTCTTTCGCGCCTCCGAGGCGCACGGCTCGACGGCGGTCTTCGGCGGTATCACGCGTACGCTCGAGCTGGATCACGCGGCGATGGCCGAGACCTTTCGAACGGTTCTTCACGACATCCAGAGCGGCGGCTTTGCTCGACGCTTTCAGGATGAGGAGCGGGACGGCTACCCGATGCTCGGGCTGGCCCGAGAGCTCATGCATCGGCCCAACGCGATGACGGACGCCGAGGATCATGTGAGAGACGGCACCCGCGATATACCATGAGCCTACTTCCAGGATCGGAGGCCACAGACCTACATCGTGCCGGCCGGTGCCGCCCCTCCGCTCGCAAGCGTGCTGCCCTTCGTTCTCATGCTGCTCGCGATCGCGGTCTGCCCGCTGTGGGTTCCGCATTGGTGGGAGGCGAATAGCCGCAAACTGATCGTCTGCGCCGCGCTTGGCCTGCCGATTCTCGTGCTGTACCTCGTCCGACGACCATCCGCTTTGCTCGGCATGGCCGAGCAGTACGTCTCGTTCATCGTCCTGCTTGCGGGACTCTATGCCATCTCGAGCGGTATCCGCCTCACCGGCGATCTGGAGGCGACTCCGCTTACCAACAGCGCGTTTCTCGGCGTCGGTGCCGTCCTCGCCTCGATCATCGGCACGACCGGCGCGTCGATGGTCCTCATTCGGCCTCTGCTACAAACCAATCGCGAGCGCCGACGGGTCAACCACACGGTCATCTTCTTCATCTTTCTCGTGAGCAATGTCGGCGGGATGCTGACGCCGCTCGGAGACCCACCGCTGTTCCTCGGCTACCTGCAGGGTGTGCCGTTCGCGTGGACGTTCCGATTGTGGCCGCACTGGCTGTTCCTGACTGGGGCGTTACTCGTCATCTATTTCGTTTGGGACACGCGCCAGTACGTTCATGAGCCGCTGGCCGCGCTGCAGCGCGATCGCGCCGAGATCCGGCCGCTGCGGCTGCGTGGCGGTTTGAACGCCGTCGGCGTCGGACTGGTCGTGCTCGCCGTTGCGGTCCTGCACGAGCCCTGGCGGGAGGTCGCGATCGCGACCGTGGCCGCGGCGTCGCTGTGGTTGACGCCACGCCACATCCGTCACGCCAACGGCGTGACGGCATATCCGATCGTCGAGGTTGCCGTGCTCTTCTTCGGAATTTTTCTCACGATGATTCCCGCCCTCGAGCTGTTGCGGCTGCGCGGCGCCGAGCTCGGTGTGCGCGAGCCGTGGCAGTTCTTCTGGGCCACCGGCACGCTGTCCTCGTTCCTCGACAACGCGCCAACCTATCTCGCGTTCCTCGCGCTCGCACAAGGTCTGCGCCTGACGCCGGAGGTCATCGGCGTCAGCCACGTCGTGCTCGCCGCGATCAGCGTCGGCGCGGTCGCGATGGGCGCGAATAGCTACATCGGCAACGCGCCGAACTTCATGGTGAAGTCGATCGCCGAGGAAGCGAAGATTCCGATGCCGTCGTTCTTCGGCTACATGCTCTACAGCGGCGGCATCCTGATTCCGGTCTTCGTCGTCGCGACGCTGCTGTTTTTCAGATGACGGCCGACGCCGCCACCGCGCTCCCGCCCGTGCTCGTGCTGCCGGGCTACGGGGATTCCGGACCGCGGCACTGGCAGAGCCGCTGGGAAGCGGCCGACCCGACGTGGCGACGGGTGGTGCAGCGGGACTGGGTGAGGCCGACGCTCGCCGAATGGCTGCCGGCCCTCGATCATGCGATCGCGGGATGCGAGCGGCCACCGATTCTCGTCGGCCACAGCCTCGGCTGCATGCTCGTCGCCCACTGGGCGCGGTCGGCGCGCCGCCCGGTGGCGGCGGCGCTGCTCGTGGCGCCGGTCGACGTCGAAGTGGTCGTGTTGATCGACGACAACGTCGCCAGCTTCACGCCGGTCCCGTTGGCACCGCTCCCGTTCCGCAGCGTCGTCGTGGCGAGCACCGACGATCCGTACGTGAGCCCCGAGCGCGCCGAGGCGTTTGCGCGCGCGTGGGGCAGTCGCTTCGTGAGCATCGGCGCCGCGGGCCACATCAACGCGGACTCCGGCTACGGCGAGTGGCCGGAGGGCCGGCGGCTGCTCGACGAGCTTCGCGAGCGGTGACTCAGCTCGCGCGGGAGAGGAGGCCCAGCACGCGGTCGGCCGCGAGGGCCACGGCGGCGGCGATGACCTCTTCTTCCTCAGGATCGAACCGCGTCAGCACGTGGTCCGGCACGTGCGCCTTGAGCGCCGGCCGTCCGATGCCGATCTTGACGCGGCGGATCGCGTCGGTGCCGAAAGCATCGATGACCGATTGCACGCCGTTGTGGCCGCCCGCGCTGCCCCGCAGGCGCGTTCGCACCTTGCCGAGCTCCATGTCGATGTCGTCGTAGACGAGCACGAGCTCCTCGGCCGTGGCGCCGAGGGCCTGGAGCGTGTGGCGAACGACGGGCCCGCTCACGTTCATGAACGACTGCGGCTTGACGAGATAGAGCGCGTCGCCGCGCCACGTCGCGCGCGCGACCAGGGCGCGGGTGTCGGGATGCCAGGCGCGCTTGAGCTGCTGCGCCAGGTGGTCGACGACGCGCTGGCCGACGTTGTGGCGGGTATCGCGGTACTCGGGGCCAGGATTTCCCAACCCCACCACCACGTGGGCCAACGCGTCGTCTCCGGGCTACTTTTCCTTGTCCGCCTTCTTCGCAGCGGGCGCGGCCTTCTTGCCCTCGCCCTCGGCGGCACCGGCCTCTTCCTTCGGCTTGCGCTCGGTGAGGACTTCGGGCTCGGCCGGCGTGACGGCGGCGGCGGCCTCCGCGGTCGGCGCGACTTCCTCGGCCATCGGCGGCGCCACCGTCGCCACGGCCTGTCCGGGGTCGTTGACGATACGCACGCCGTCCGGCGGACGCAGATCGCGCACCGCGAGCACGTCGCCGATGGCCAGGTTCGACACGTCGGCGTCGATTCGCGCCGGGATGTTCGTCGGCAGGCACGACACCTCGAGCTCGTGGAGCACGAGGTTCAAGATGCCTTTCGTCTCTCGAACGCCGACCGCCTCACCGACGGGGTGCACCGCGACGCGCACGGTGATCGCGCGATCGGCACGGACTTCCTGGATGTCGACGTGTACGAGCTTCTCGGTGACGGGATCGAACTGGATGTCGCGGATGATGGCCATCCGCGCCCCGCCGTCGCCGTCGAACTTCAGCGAGAGCAGCTGCGTCGTGCCTTCGCGGCCCGTGATGAGCCGCAGCACGTCGCGCGGGTTGACGGTGATGGTCTGGGGCGCGGCGCCGCCGTAGAGAATGGCGGGCACGGCACCCTCGCGTCGCAGACGGCGGGCGATGCCCTTGCCCGTCCCCTCACGACGGCTGACGATGAGTTCCGGCGTATTCATCTGGGGCTCCTTGGTCCTCGGTCTACACGAACAGCGTCGAGACGGATTCCTCGTCGTGGATGCGTCGAATCGCTTCGCCGAGCAGCGGCGCCACGGTGAGCACGGTGATGCGGGCGGCCGCACGCTTCTCGGGCGCCAGCGCGATCGAGTTGGTGACGACAACCTCTTCGATCGGCGAGGCCTTGATGCGGTCGATGGCCGGTCCGGACAGCACGGCGTGGATGCCGCACGCGATGATGCGTCGCGCGCCTTCGCGCTGCACGGCGGTGACCGCCTGCACGAGCGTGCCCGCGGTGTCGATCATGTCGTCGATGACGACGGCGTCGCGCCCGTCGACGTCGCCGATGAGATTCATGGCGACGGCCGCCCCCGGCTTGTCGCGCCGCTTGTCGATGATGGCGAGGCTCGCGTTCAGCCGCTTGGCGATGGCGCGCGCGCGCTCCACACCGCCGGCATCCGGCGAGACGAGCACGGGATCCTGCAGCTCCTTCTTCTTCAGGTAGTCGATCATGACCACCGGCCCAGCAAACAGGTGATCCACCGGGATGTTGAAGAAGCCCTGGATCTGGCCCGCGTGCAGGTCGAGCGCGAGCACGCGGTCCACCCCGGCGGCTTCGAGCAGGTCTGCGACGAGCTTCGCGGAAATCGGCACGCGGGGCTGCACCTTGCGGTCCTGACGCGCATAGCCGTAGTACGGCAGCACGGCGGTGATGCGATGCGCCGACGCGCGCTTCAGCGCGTCGATCATGATGAGCAGCTCCATCAGCGTATCGTTCACCGGGGGGCACGTGGGCTGAATCACGAAGACGTCCGCGCCGCGGACGTTTTCGTTGACCTGCACGTACACCTCTCCGTCGGAGAAGCGCGTGACCTCGGCGTCCGACAGCGGGACGCGGAGGTACTGCGCGATCTCGTCCGCCAGCGGCCGGTTGGCGTTGCCGGAGAACAGCTTCAGGTCGTAGGACATTGCGCCCTCGAGGTGGTTGGGGCGGGAGGATTCGAACCTCCGAATACGGGATCCAAAGTCCCGCGCCTTGCCGCTTGGCCACGCCCCAGCATCGGTGCCTCCGTCACGCGCTCATCCGTATCGCGGGACCGTTCAGCGTGCGCACCGCCCAGCAGTCCCACGCGCCCCGCGTGAGCCGTCGGCGGATCTGCCGGGCGTGCTCGTACGAGCGCGCCACGCCAAACACCGTCGGCCCGCTGCCCGACATCAAGGCGCCGAGCGCGCCCGCCGCAAGCAGCGCCGCGCGCATGCGGCTGATGGCCGGGTGGGCGGCCGCGACCGGTTCCTGCAGTCCATTGTAGAGGCTCGCGGCCACTCGAGCGGGGCTTCGTCCGTTGCGGCCCGCGCCGAGCGTTTTGGCGAACCGGCCGTCGGTGTACATCTCGGGCGTCACACGTCCGTACGTCTCTGCGGTGCTCACCGCGAAGCGAGGGTTCACGAGCACCAGTCCCAGGGACCGTCCCGGCAGAGGCTCGATGCGTTCGCCGCGGCCGGTCCCGAGCGCCGTCCCACCTCGGAGGAAGAACGGCACGTCCATCCCCAGTCGCGTCGCGACTTCCTCCAGGCGTGCACGCGGCCAGCGCAGCCGCCAGAGCCGATTCAGCCCAACGAGCACCGCGGCGGCATCCGCCGATCCACCGCCGAGCCCGGCGCCGACCGGAATGTGCTTGTCGAGGGTCATCCGCACGCCGCGCGTCACTTCTGCAGCCTCCCGCAGGACCATCGCCGCCTTCATCGCCAGATTCGTGCTGTCCGTCGGTACCCCGGGGGCATCGCAGCGGAGCTCGAGGACGTCGGCGTCTTCGAGCGTGATGCGATCGGAGAGGTCGACGGCCTGCATCACCGTGACGAGCTCGTGATAGCCGTCGTCCCGCTTGCCCAGCACCTCGAGGACCAGGTTGACCTTGGCGGCGGCTCTTAACACGACGCGACGGGCGCGCCCGGTCCCCTTCGACAAAGCACGCAAGGCTATCACGCGCCCGCGCGCAGGGTCAACGGATGGTCTGTATTTTCGCGTCCTTCGGGAGAGTGAGCGCGAAGCGGTCGACGTCCACGCCGGCGTTGAGGGCCAGCGAGCGATAGCGCACATTCGCAGTGACGTAGCCGTTGGCGCCCGTCACGTCGAGGCCGCTGAGCGAGCCGTCCGCTTCGCGCTGGAACGTGACCGTCGCCTCGGTCCGCCCGCCGGTAATCGTGACTTGGCGCGCGATGCCGGTCTGGAAGTCCATCCAGACGCGCTGGCGATTGTAGCGGCCGACGAGATTGATCGACGGCCCGAGCTCATCCGCGGGCAGAATCTCGGCGACGCGAAGATCCTGCGGCGGGACGGCGCGGCCCGACAACAACCCCACCAGGTCCTCGGGTTCAACGGGAAGGCTGATGAGATCGGCGGCGCTCTCGGCGCTCGCTGCTCCGACGCGCGCCTCGTTGGTGGCCGCGTTGTAAGCGGTGATCCGGCCGTCGTGCATGGCGACGAGCAAAAACGGCTGGCCAAACGGCGACAGTGCTTCGAAGCGCACGGAGGCCGGGGAGCGCGCCAGCAGGACGCCACTCAGGCGCTGACGATCGCCGCCACGCTTGGCGGTGACATCGGCGAGCGCGCGCAGATCGTGCAGCTCCTGCCAGCGCGCGGTGAGCACGTCGATGGCACGCCGCGCCTCGGCGTCGATCGGCGCGTGCGGAGTGGGCGGCGCGATCGCACAGCCGGCGAGGACGAGGACGACGAGGCCGCTACTGAGACGCTTTAGAGCGCTCGCTTGGAACACGGTGCAGCCGCGATCGGACGTCCTGCAGCTTCTGCTTCACGCCGTCGGCGCTGGGGTCCAGTGAGAGCGACTTTTCCCACGCCGCCAGCGCATCTTCCTCGAAGCCGTTCTTGGCGTACGCATCGCCGAGGTGGTCGAAGATGACGGGGTCTTCCTTGGCCTTCTCGACCGCCCGCTTCAGCTCGCGCAGCGCATCCGGATACTTGCCCTGCTGGTAATAGGCCCAGCCGAGGCTGTCGATGAAGTAGCCGTTGTCGGGCTCGAGGGCCAGTGCCTTGCCGATGAGCGAGACCGCTTCGTCCAGATTCTGGCCGCGCTCGGCGTACATGTAGCCCACGTAGTTGTAGGCCTCGGCGTGCTTGGGATCGAGCGCGATGACGCGCCGGAATGCGCCGACGGCGTCGTCGAACTTGGCCTGCTTTTCGAGCACGACGCCGACCTGAAAGAGCAGGTCGCGGTTCTTCTCGTCGAGCGACAATCCCTCGCGCAGCGTTTCGAGCGCGCGCTCGTACTCCTTGGCGCGGAAATATGCGGTGCCGAGGTACAGGAACAGCTCCGGTCGCTTGGGCTCGAGGTTGACGGCCTCGCGCAGCACCGAGATGGACTCGTCGTAGCGCTTGGCCCGGCCGTAGAGAAAGCCGAGCTGCACGCGCGCGTCGATCGAGCGTGGATCGGCTCTGAGAATTCGCTCGAGCTCCGCCCGCGCCTCGTCGTCCTTGCCGGCGTCCATATATGTGGTCGCCAGGAAGTAACGCGCGCGGAGGTTGGTGGGCTCGAGCATCACCACGCGCCGGAAGGCATCGCTGGCACGGTCGAACATCTTCTGTTCGTAGAACACCGCACCGAGCTTCATCCACACGCGCGCATCGCGCGGGGCGATCTCGGCGAGCTGCTCGATCTCGGTCTGCGCTTCCTTGTAGCGGCCGAGGCGAATCAGAAGGTCTCCGAGGCGCTCCACGAACGCAGGGTTGTCGGGGTTGGCCTGCACCGCCTTGCGGTACGTCTCGACGGCCTCATCCGTGCGATGCCGCGTTTCGTAGACATAGCCCAGCGCCGTCCACGCGCCGTCGTGGTCGGGATCGAGCTCGACGGCACGGGTGAGCCGGGCGATCGCCTCGTCCCAGTTCTCGGTTTCGACGGCGAGGCGGCCGAGCAGGAACTGGGCCTGCGCCAGCCGCGGCTGTCGCTCGGCGAGCCGCAGCAATGTCGCCCGCGCACGATCGTACGCCTTCTGCTCGACTTGATAGCGCGCCAGCGTCAGATAGGCGTCTTCGCTCGATGGATTGAGCTCGATGACCTTCTCGAGCTCGGCCTCGGCCTCGCCGAAATTCTTCTGCGCGCGCAGCAGCTCGGCCAGGGTGACGTGCGGTCCGGGATCGTCGGGCGCGAGCTGAACCGCTTTCTGCGCGGCGTTGAGCGCCTCCGCCGGCTGATCGGCCCGTACCAGCCATTGCGCGAGCTGCGTCCACAGGAACGCCGAGTTCGGATCGCGCTTGAGCGCGTCCTGCAGCAGTGGGATTGCGTCCTTGAAGCGGCCCGCCTGCGCCTGTAACTGCGCGGCGGCGAAATCGTAGTACGCCTCCGCTCGCGGATCACGCGCGGTGGCCACCAAACGGAGGCGCGGCGGCGTGACGCCGTCGTCGTCGCCGGCGCTGCGTGAGAGCGCGGCGCAACCGGCGAGACCGAGCGGTAGAAGCAACACGGCGGCGGCGCGAAGCCGGGTCATCAAGATGCACCTCGTGCGCCGGCAGCACGGCGCGCCTTGGTCAGCAGGCGGCGCGCGACGTCGGCCAGCGCGGGATCGGAGATCGCCGAAGTGGCTGCCTCGATGTCTCGGCGGTCGTCGTCGTCGAGCGCCTTCACGCGACGTTCGCGGCGCTCGGCCGGTGGCGACGGCTCGGCCTCGAGGGTGCCCAGGGTAAAGCGGAGCGAGCGGATGGTCTCGAACTTCGCGTGGAGCTTGGCGGTGAGCTCGGCGGATCGCAGCGTCAGCTCCGCGAGCCACGGCGAGTTGTCGACGACGACGTGCAGACAACCCTTGGAGAGTCTGTGTGGTCGCGCGCGCCGGGCGACGTCGGGGCCAACCAGCGCGGTCCATACGCGGCGGACCTGATACTCGGGGAGTCGCTCGGCGATCTGCGGGACCGCGGCAGCGAGGACATCGCCGACCGGGCGCGGCGTTCCGCTCCTCATCACGTCGCATCATACACCGCGAAGTCCCCGCCAAATTGACTGGTTTCGGACCGACGCTTATAGTGGCCTCGGCCATGGCGAAACCGCGTCGCGGCGATACGCTCGAGCTCGCGATCGACGATCTGGCGTTCGGCGGCGAAGGTGTGGGACGCGCCGACGGCTACGTCATTTTCGTCCGCGGAGGCCTCCCCGGCGACCGCCTGCGGGTCCGGCTCGTCGAGGCGCGCGGCCGTTTCGGGCGCGCGACCATCGAGGAGATAGTCGTCCCGTCCGTCGACCGCGTCGAGCCGCCATGCCGGTACTTCGCACGCTGCGGCGGCTGTCGGCTGCAGCATCTGGCCTACCC
>JBKOUQ010000262.1:0-13310 GCA_046723475.1 Candidatus Methylomirabilota bacterium | reverse complement strand
TCGGTGGTCTTTGCGGACATGACCCCGCGCAGCGAAGGCTGAAAAGCGGCCGGCGAAATCTTGCCGGTGGCCCGAGGCTGGCCACCCAGCGCCGCGCCCGCCGTACGACGGATAGGGCGACGACGGATCGGCGGCCCCAAGCGGTAGGTGCGCGGGCGTGCACGCGAGTGGCACACCCGCCGACAAGATGCATCTGCTCAAACATCCGGTCTTCACGCGATTTTCGCTGCTGTGTCTGCTGGCCAGGCTCGCTCTCGCGGTCGGCATGGGCTACGCGATCTCGGCGCTCGTCACTCGGCTCGTGTCCGAGTGGGAGTGGGACAACACCGCCGAGCTCGTCCGCCGAGAGGCCGACGACGAGATCGTGCACCGCATCTTCGCGGACACGACGGATCGCGAGCGCGCCAGCGCTGGGGCCGCGCGCTCGCGGCGCGAATCATGACGCTGCCCGAGGTCAGGCGCGTGAAGATGCGGAGCCGCGCGGCCGAGATGATCTGGGCGGACCAGCCGCATGTCATCGGCCAGCGCGCTGCCGAGAACGGAGAACCTGCGCAACGCGCTCGCCGGCGAGGTCGACGTGGACTTCAAGCACAGGAGTCACGTGCTGTATCCCGGCGCGGACGCCCTGCCGAAATCTACGTTCCCGTGTTCAGCCGCAGCGGCGGTTTGCTCGGCGTGATCCAGGTGAACAAGGCGCGCGAGCGTCTGATGACGACGATCTCGTGGAGCCGGGCCATCATCTGGGTCATCTCTCTGGCGGGCGGCGCCACGCTCTACCTGGTGCTGCTGCCGCTGCTGATGCAGGTCTACCGTCGCCAGCTCGAGGACGAAGATGCTGCGGCAGCACGCCGCGCGGCTGCAGCACGAGGTGGAGCAACGAACGCAGCAGCTGATGCAAGCGCAGAAGATGCAGGCGCTCGGGCTGCTGGCCGGCGGCATCGCGCACGACCTCAACAACATGCTGACGGTGATCTTCGGCCGCGCGTAGGTGCTGCTCGAGCGGCTGCCGCACGACTCGCGCGCGCGGCACGACGCCGACGCCATCGGCGAGGCCGCCGACCGCGCCGCAGCGCTCACGCGACAGCTGCTCGCGTTCAGCCGTAAGGAGCTCCTCGAGCGCCGCACGCTAGACCTCAACACCGTGATCGTCGACATGGCGAAGATGCTGCGGCGCCTGATCGGCGAGAACATCACCGTCGTGACCGCGCTCGCACGCACCGCCGCGTGGGTCAACGTCGATCGCGACCAGCTCGAGCAGATCGTGCTCAACCTCGCCGTCAACGCGCGCGACGCGATGCCGGACGGCGGGCGACTCGTGGTGACGACCGACACGGTAGACGGCGCCCCCCATGCCGGGCTGCCCGTCGGCCGTTTCGTCCGGCTGGTGGTGAGCGACACCGGTGTCGGCATGGATGCGCACACGCAGGAGCGCATCTTCGAGCCGTTCTTCACGACCAAGCCTGTCGGCGCCGGCACGGGACTCGGCCTGTCGACGGTGTACGGCATCGTCGAGCAGCACGGCGGCCGCATCCTCGTCGAGAGCGCGGCCGGGCGCGGAACGACGTTCCCGTCATCCTGCCGTGCGTCGACGAGCCCGCGGCAATGGACGTGATCGTGGCGGAAACGCCGCGCACAGGCTCGGAGACCATCCTGGTCGCCGAGGACGATGCCGCTGTCCGTGCGCTCGCCAGCGACATGCTACGCGAGCACGCCTACACGGTGCTCACAGCCCGGCGACGGCGAGGAGGCGCTGCGCATGCCGAGCGCCACCCGGCGCGCATCCGCCTGCTGTTGACGGACGTGATGATGCCGCGGATGAACGGCGTGCAGCTCGCGCGCGCGTTCGCCGCTGCGCGTCCGGACGCGCGCGTGCTGTACATGACCGGGTTCGCCGAGGTGCCGCCGGTGCCCGCCGCGATCGTCGTGCACAAGCCGTTCAGCGTGGCCGTGCTGATGGGCGCCGTGCGAAGCACGCTCGAAGCCGCGTCACACGTCGACGACGCAACCAGCCCGCCTGACGCTCGTCGCGCGCGCCATCGTAACACCGGCCACTCGCCTTGACACTCACCGCGGGGCGCAGCATAGTGGCCCCGACATCGTGATGACCCAGGCGCAGACCCTCGGAGAACTCCGCCGCAGCGGCTATCGCTCGAAGTCGGTGAAACAGGAAATGCGCGACAACCTCGTCGCGCGACTGCGACGCGGCGAGTCGTTCTTGCCCGGCATCGTCGGCTACGACGAGACCGTGGTGCCACAGATCGAGAACGCCGTCCTCAGCGGTCAGGACATCGTGCTGCTCGGCGAGCGCGGGCAGGCCAAGACGCGCATCGCGCGGCTGCTCGTCGGACTGCTCGACGAGACGCTGCCCGTGCTGGCGGGCTGCGAGATCAACGACGATCCGCTGGCACCGATCTGCTCGGCCTGCCGTACGCGTGTGCAGGACGTCGGTGACGCGGCCGCCATCGCATGGCTGCCGCGCGACCGACGCTACGGCGAAAAGCTCGCGACGCCCGACATCACGATCGCCGATCTCATCGGTGAGGTCGATCCGATCAAGGTCGCCGAGGGGCGGTATCTCGCCGACGAGCTCACGATCCACTATGGACTGTTGCCGCGGACGCATCGCGGGATCTTTGCGCTCAACGAGCTGCCCGACCTCGCCGAGCGGATCCAGGTGGGGCTGCTGAACATCATGGAAGAGCGCGACGTGCAGATTCGGGGCTACAAAGTCCGGCTGCCCATCGATGTGTACGTCGTCGCGAGCGCGAATCCCGAGGACTACACAAATCGCGGCCGGATCATCACGCCGCTCAAGGATCGGTTCGGCTCGCAGATCCGCACGCACTATCCGCGCCGCGTCGCCGACGAGATTGCGATCATGGAGGCGGAGCGTACGGCGTTCCCCGTCGATGGTGTGCGCACCACGACGCCGGCGTACATGAAGCAGATCGTCGCGGAGCTGACGCATCTCGCGCGGCGCGCCAGCGAGATCAGCCAGCGCTCGGGCGTGTCGGTCCGCGTGAGCATCTGCAACTACGAAAATCTGATGTCGAGCGCGCTGAAGCGCGCCATTCGCCTGGGCGAGACGCACGCGGCGCCGCGCGTGAGCGATCTCGGCGCGCTCGCCGCTTCCACCGCCGGCAAGATCGAGCTCGAGACGCTCGGCGACACGAGCGAGGAAAAGGTTCTGGGCAAGCTCGTGCAGCGCGCGGTGCTGAACGTCTTCAATCGCCTCGTCACCGCGGCCGAGGTCGACCCCGTCGTGGCGGCGTTCCAGGGTGGCCTGACCGTGCAGGTCTCGGACGCCATGCCGTCCACCGAGTACGTCCGGCAGGCGGAGAAGACGCCGACGCTGCGTGCCGTCGCGCACAAGCTCGACGCCGATGCGGCGTCGCCGGCGAGCCTGGCGTCCGCGATCGAGTTCGTCCTCGAAGGACTGCATCTCAGCAAGAAGCTGAACAAGGACTCGCAGCCGGGACACAGCCGGTACCGGAGCTGACGTGCTCCACCGCTACTCGCGCTGGGACGGCACGCAGGCGATTCCCGATCTGGACGCCGACGACGTGCTGGACGAGATCGCAGACGACGTCCTCGGCTATGGCGACCTGAAATCCGCGCTCCAGCGGCTGCTGCAGCAGGGCATGCGGCGGCCCGATGGTCCACCGATGCGCGGTCTCAAAGACCTCCTCGACCGGCTCCGGCAGCAGCGCCAGCAGCGCCTCTCGCGGTACGACCTGGGCAGCAGCCTCGAAGAGATCGCCAAGAAGCTCGACGATGTGGTGAAGACTGAGCGCGCGGGAATCGAGCGCGACCTCGAAGGCCGCCAGCGCGAGCGTCGGCGTCAGGCCCTCGAGCAGATCCCGCCCGACGCGGCGGGACGGCTGCGCGAGCTCCAGAACTACGACTTCCACGATGCCCAGGCGAAGCAGAAATTCGAGGATCTGCTCGCCTCGCTGCGCGCGCAGGCCATGCAGCCGTTCATGCAGGGGATGAAGAACACGCTCGGCAACATGACGCCCGAGGATCTGCGGCGCATGCGCGAGATGATCCAGGACCTCAACCGGATGCTGCGCGAGCGCGCGGAGGGCGGCGAGCCCGACTTCGAGGCGTTCAAGCAGAAATGGGGTCAGCAGTTCCCCGGCGCCGAGAGCCTCGACGACCTGCTGGAGCAGATCGGGCAGCGGATGGCGGCGATGCAGTCGCTCATGCAGTCACTCTCGCCGGAGCAGCGGGCGCAGCTCGACGAGATGATGCGCTCGCTGTTCTTGCGGGACGAGCGGCTCGAAGCGGCCATGCGTCAGCTCGGGATGCACCTCTCGGAGCTGATCGACGAGATGACGCAACGCTATCCGTTTCGGGGCGACGAGCAGGTCGGTCTCGAAGAGGCGATGCGGCTAATGGAGGAGATGCAGCAGCTCGACGCCCTGGAGCGCGAGGTGCGGAGCACGCGCTCGCTGGAGGACCTCGATCGGCTGGATCCGGCGCGGGTGGAGAAGCTCGCCGGCGAGGACGCGCGGCGCGAGCTCGAGCAGCTTCAAGACATCGCGAAGCGTCTGAAAGACGCCGGCTATCTCGAGGGTGACGACGACAACCTGACGCTGACCGCGCGCGCCATCCGTAAGATCGCCGACAAGGCGCTGCGCGACATCTTCGCGCGCCTCAAGCGTGATCGCTTCGGTGGCCACCAGGTCGATCGCCGGGGCGCCGGTGGCGACCAGACCGACGAGAGCAAGCTCTACGAGTTCGGCGACCCGTTTCTGCTCGATCTCAAGGAGACGGTCATGCGGGCCGTCGCACGACGCGGGCCCGGCACGCCGGTACGTCTCGTCCCCGACGATTTCGCGGTCATCCGGACCGAGCAGCGCACGCAGGCGGCCACCGTCGTGATGCTCGACATGAGCCGGTCGATGCTGAACAACGGCTACTTCCTGCCGGCCAAGAAAGTCGCCCTGGCGCTCTCCGCGCTGATCCGCAGCCAGTTTCCGCGCGACGCGCTGTACATCGTCGGGTTCTCGCTCTACGCGCGCGAGTTCACCACGCAGCAGCTGCCGACGCTGTCGTGGAGCGAGTGGAACATGGGCACCAACATGCACGCCGGGTTCATGTTGTCGCGGCGCCTGCTCGCGCGGCACGCCGGCGGCAATCGGCAGATCCTCATGGTGACGGACGGCGAGCCCACGGCGCACCTCGAGGGCGACGTCGCGGACTTCAGCTATCCGCCCACGAAGCGCACGGTCGACGAGACGCTCAAGGAAGTCCAGCGCTGCACCCGTGAGCGGATCACGATCAACACGTTCATGCTCGAGCGCAGCCCATGGCTCACCTCGTTCGTCGAGCAGATGGCCCGCATCAATCGCGGCCGCGCGTTTTTCGCGACGCCGGACCGTCTGGGTGAATACCTGGTGGTAGATTATGTGAGCGCCCGCCGGCGGGCGCGGGGAGCGTGACGATGGCCGATTTCAAGATCTGGATGAACGGCAAGGTGGTCCCGGGCGAGCAGGCGGTGCTGCCGGTCAACAGCGCCGCGGTGTTCTATGCGACGAACTGCTTCGAGGGCCTGCGCGCGTACTGGAACGCGACCGACGCCGAGATGTACGGCTTTCGCCTCGCCGAGCACTTCGCGCGGCTGCGCGAGTCGATGAAGATGATGCGCTTCACGGTGCCGTACAGCGACGTCGACCTTTACGAGGCCGTCCGCGAGGTGCTGAAGGCCAATGAGGTTCGCGAGGACGTCCACATGCACATGGTGGCCTACGTCCTTGGGACGGGGCTCGACGCCACGACGCCGACGGGGCTCTACATCAATCCGCGGCGGCGTCCGAGCGCGCCGGCGGGGCTGCGCTGCTGCGTGTCGTCGTGGACGCGGACGAACGACAACGCGATTCCGATCCGTCTGAAGTCGGGCTCGAACTACCAGAACGGGCGGCTCGCCACGCTGCAGGCCAAGGCCGACGGCTACGACTCGCCAATATTGCTCAACCAGAGCGGGACGGTCGCGGAGGGCACCGGCGCCACGTTCTTCATGGTTCGGCGCGGGGTGCTCCTGACCCCGCCGCTCACCGCGGACATTCTCGAGTCGATCACGCGGATCACGCTGCTGCAGGACGTCATTCCCGATCTGGGACTGGAAGTGCAGGAGCGCGACATCGCGCGCACCGAGCTGTACGTCGCGGACGAGGCGTTCTTCTGCGGTAGCGGCTACGAGATCACGCCGATCCTGTCCGTCGATCGGTTCCCGCTCGGCACCGGCGAGGTGGGGCCGATCACCAAGAAGCTCAGCCGCGCGTACATGGACCTCGTACGCGGTATCGACAAGCGTCACCCCGAATGGCGGACGCCGGTGTACAAGCCGATGCAGGTCGCCGCGCGCTGAGTCGCCGCGTGCCGCGACGCTGATCGAGGAGCGCTCCGGGTCCCCCGAGGCGCGACGAGCGTTGGCCGGGGAGTCCGAGGGGGCGTCAGCCCCCTCGCTTAAGAACCTGCGGGGCCATTTCGGGGCCCCCCACCCGGTGGACGAACAGATCGCGTGCCCGCGGTTTGACGGTCGTGAGTGCGGGCGGGCGCATCTGGTACGTCACCGGTCGGAGATGGTCGTTGTACTGGCGGTCGCGGTTGTAGACCGAGCCGAACTTCCACAGCATCCGCAGAAAGTTCGTCTGTCCACGTAGCGCCAGGCGCGTCGCCAGGCCCGCCACTTCGCGCAGCGCGGTCAACCCGAGATGCTTGCGATTGATCACGGCCTGCGTCGCCACGAGCTCTTCGTAGAACCGCTGCAGCGGCAA
The DNA here is from genome assembly GCA_046723475.1 of Candidatus Methylomirabilota bacterium. Lineage (GTDB taxonomy): Bacteria > Methylomirabilota > Methylomirabilia > Rokubacteriales > CSP1-6 > AR12. The sequence goes on along the minus strand of JBKOUQ010000262.1, from coordinate 6,528 downwards.
CCGCGTCGGCAGCACCGCGTGCTGCACGTCGAACAGCCGGTAGTCCAGCGTGGTCAGGCGCCGCGAGTCCGTGTGCCAGATCTCGGTGCCCGGATACGGCGTGGCGACGGTCAGGTGCACGATCTCGGGGACCGACGTCGCCCACTCGCGGACGATCGCGAAGCGCCGCTCGTCCCAGTCGGGGTCGGCGATGATGTTCACGGCGACGGTGAAGCCGAGCTCGCGCGCGACCTCGAGCGCCTTCAAATTTTCGCTCGGCGTGATGCGCTTGCGGTGCAGCCGCAGCGCGTCCTCATCGAGCGCCTCGAGGCCCAGGAACATGTAGTGCAGCCCGAGCCGCTTCCAGTACTCGAACACCTCGCGATTGCGGAGCAGCACGTCGCAGCGGGTCTCCAGGTAGTACTGCTTGCGGACGCTGCGCTTCTCGAGCTCGCGGCCGATCGCGAAGCCGTGCTCGGGATGGATGAAGGCGACGTCGTCGACGAGGAAGACGTTGGGCTCGGCGATGCTGGCGAGATCCTCGGCGGCGGCCTCCGGCGACGCCTTGCGATACGAGCGGCCGTAGAAGGTCCACGCGCTGCAGAACGAGCAGTCCCACGGGCAGCCGCGCGTGAGCTCCGCGGACGCGCAGGGATCGAGCACCCCGATGAAGTACTTACGGCGTCGGCGCGCGAGGTCGCGTGCCGGCGGAAAGCGGTCGAGGTCGTCGAGCATCGTGGGCGCGGGGCCGGCGCCGTCGAGCGTGACCACGCCGGGCAGCGTGCACAGACGCGGATCGCCCGCGGCTTCGAGCAGCCGCGGCGTGATCGACTCGCCCTCGCCGCGCACCAGCGCGTCGATGGTGCCGGCCGCGTGCTCGAGCAGCTCGTCGGCGATGAACGATCCGCTGTGTCCACCCGCGAACACGAAGCAGCCGGGACGTCTCTGCTTCGTCGCCCTCGCCAGATCGAGGACCTCCGGCACGTTGGCGAGATAGTTCAGCGAAAACCCCACCGCGTGCGGCGTGAAGTCGTCGAGCTCGCGGTAGAAGTCGGCGTGCCCGAAGATCTGCAGATCGAGCAGCCGCACCTCGTGACCGGCGGCACGCACCGCCGCCGCGACGCGCTCCAGTCCGATCGGCTCGAGGCGCAGGAAGATCTCCGAGTACATCAGCGGGCTGGGATGCACGAGCAGGACGTTCATTCGGCGTTATTGTACCCACCGTCGTCGAGGGCGCTTTGCGCGAGCGCGACTGCCCCGAGTGGCCCTACACGTTCACCGAGCGTGGGCGCGACGAGCTCGGGCGCGCGCACATAGCCGGCCAGGGCCGCGTCGAGCTGCGCGCGCACGCGCGCCAAGAGCCCGGGGGCGCGCATGACTCCGCCGCCGAGCGCCACGCGCGGTGGTGAGAGCACCGCGGTGATCGCGACGAGGCCGAGCGCGAGATAGCGGGCCTGCAGGCGCCAGGCTTCGTGCCCGGCGTGCAACGTTTCGGCGGGCGTGCCCCAGCGGCGCTGCAACGCGACACCGGAGGCGAGGCCCTCGAGACACGCGCTGTGATATGGGCACGCGCCCGCGAACGGATCGGCCGGGTCACGCGGAATCGGTACGTGGCCCATCTCGGGGTGGACGAGGCCGTGCAGCGGTCGGCCGCTCACGATGGCGCCGCCACCGATGCCCGTACCGACCGTGACGTACACGAACGGATCAGCGCCGCCGCCCGCGCCCCAGCGGTGCTCGCCCAGCGCCGCGCCGTTGACGTCGGTATCGAAGGCCACGGGTACGGCGAGCGCGCGGAGCGCGCCGACGACGGCGAGCGCGCGGAGCGCGCCGACGACGTCGGTGCCCGCCCATCCCGGCTTCGGCGTGCTCGTGATGTGACCGAACGTCGGGGAGCGGCGATCGAGATCCACCGGCCCGAAGCACGCGACCCCGATGGCCGCGACGCCCGCGGCATGCGCACGCAGAAACTCCGCCACGCGGGCGAGCGTCTCGCCGGGGGTCGTGGTCGGCACGCACGCCTCGGCGCGCACGTCGTCGGGGCCGGTGGCGACGATACAGCGCACGCGCGTGCCGCCCGTCTCGACCCCGGCGACGAGCGGCGCGTCGCTCAGACCGCGGCCACCTCGACGCGCGTGTCGTTGTAGCACGCGCCGCCGCAAATGTCGGCGTGGTGACTCGGCGCGAGCGCGGACACCGTCTGGCCGTTGTCGCTGGTCTTCATCCACGCGCCTTTGAGAGAGCACACGACGCCGCGGGGCACCGCGTCGGTCACGCGCAGCGGCAGGTGCACCTCGCCGAGGTCGTTCCAGACGCGCACGCTCGCGCCGTCGCGTAGCCCACGTGCTTTCGCGTCCTCGGGATGAATCTCCAGCGGTGGCGTCTCGGCGTTGGCGGTGCAGCCGCCGAACGTCGACGTCGTGCGCCGGTCCGACGCCGGCGTGATCAGGATGAGCGGATAGGACGACATGAACGGCCGGTACGTTGGCAGCCGCGCCCCGTACTTCTTCTCGAGATAGGAGGAGGCGAGCTCGACCCTTCCCGAGGGCGTTTTGGGAAAGACGTTCGCGAAGAGGTTCGCCGGCGCGCCGTCGAACGTCATGAGCAGCGCGCGATCGAGCGGCAGGGCACTCGGCTGCACACCGCCCAGTCGAGGATCGGTACCGTCGACGGCGTCGTCCATCAGCTGCGCATCGCTGGCCCGGAACGCGGCGTCGTCGAAGCCGAAGCGCGCCGCCAGGCGCCGGAAGATTTCCGTGTTCGGGAGCGCCTCGCCCTGCGGCGGGATCACGGGCGCCGCGCGCTGCAGCCAGTGCGTGCCGTAGGCGGCGTAGAGGTCGTCGTGCTCGAAGTGGCTGCACGCGGGCAGGATCACATCGGCGTAGGCGAGCGTGTCGGTCATCACGACGTCCGAGCCGACGACGAAGAGGTCCTCGCGCGCCAGACCCCGGCGCATCCGGTTCTGGTCGGGATGCACGACCAGCGCGTTGTGGTTGTAGATGAACAGCGCCTTCAGCGGCGGCGTCAGCGACGGGTCGGTCAGGTGCCGGCCGACGTCGACGATGTTCAGCGTGCGCGTCCCGGCGGGCACGAGATCGGGGCGCGCGAGCTTCGCGGGTGTGCGCGGGAACGCGGCGCGCGCCGAGTTCACCAGACCGCCGCCCGTCACGCCGAACTTGCCGGCGAGCGCGGGCAACGCGAACACGGCGCGGACGCCGCTGCCGCCGTTCTGGTTTCGCTCGAGGCCGTTGCCGACGGCGATCGCCGCGGGCGACATCGTCGCGTACCAGTCCGCGAAGCGCACGATGTCGGCCTCGAGCAGCCCGCACTCGCGCGCGGCGGCTGCCGGCGTCCACGTGCGCGCGCTCGCCATGAATTCGTCGTAACCGACGACGTGGCGCTCGACGAACGCTCGGTCGATGGCGCCGCGGCGCTCGAGCTCTCCCGCGATCGCCCACGCGAGCACCACGTCGGTGCCCGGCTTGACCGCCAGATGAAGATCCGCGCGCTCGGCGATCTTCGTGCGCTTCGGGTCCACGATGACGAGCTTTGCGCCTGCCCGCCGCGCGCGGTCGATGAGCGGCGTGAGATGCAGGCCCGACCACGTCACGTTGTAGCCCCACGCGACGATCAGCTTGCTCGCGTCGACCTGCTCGGGGGGAATGCCGGGCGCCGCGCCGTAGGTCCCCGTCCACGCCTCGGTCCGGATGCCGCCACACAGCGGCGACCGGTCGAGCAGCGTGGCGCCGAGCCGATGGAAGAAGCGCAGGTCCATCGAGCCGCCGGCGAGCAGGCCGTGCGGGCCGCCATAGTTGAGCGGCATGATCGCCTGCGGGCCGTGCTCGGCGATGACGGCCGAGAACCGCGCGTGGACGATGTCGAGCGCGTCGGCCCACGAGAGCCGCGCGAAGCGGCCCTCGCCCTTCGCGCCGGTGCGACGCAGCGGCGTGGTGAGCCGGCCGGGGCCATGCACGAACTCCGGATACGACTCGGGCACTTTCGCGCAGAGCACGCCGGCGGTGTAGGGATTGGCGCGCGAGCCGCGGATCTTCGTGATGCGGCCGTCGTCGACGGTGACGCTGAGGCTGCACGTGTCGGGGCAATCGAGGGGGCAGACGCTGGGGCGCTCGACGGTCGAAGTCGTCATGGTGTAGGAGTATAGTCCGTCCGCACAATCCCCCTCAGTGGAGAGGCCGATGACAGCCATCACCCAGTCCGTCGATCTGGACCGCCGCGGCCGCGTGGCCGTGCTCACCGTCAACAATCCGCCCGTGAACGCGCTGAGTCAGCACGTCCGGCAGGGCCTCCACGAAGGTCTCAAGCAGGCGATCGCGGACAGCGGCGCCCAGGCCATTGTCATCGTCTGCGCCGGGCGTACGTTCATCGCGGGCGCAGACATCACCGAGTTCGGTAAGCCGCCGGCGGAGCCGAGCCTGCATACGGTGCTCGACGTGATCGAGGCAAGTCCCAAGCCGGTCGTGGCGGCGGTGCACGGCACCGCGCTCGGCGGCGGTCTCGAGGTCACGCTGGCGTGTCACTACCGCGTCGGTGTGAAGGACGCGCGCTTCGGCCTGCCGGAGGTGAAGCTCGGCCTGCTGCCCGGCGCGGGTGGCACACAGCGGCTCCCACGCGTCGTCGGCGTCGAGAAGGCGCTGTCGATGATGGTCAGCGGCGATCCCATCCGGGCTGACGAGGCGATGGCGTCCGGGCTCATCGACGAGATCGTCGCCGGCGATCTGACCGCGGCCGGCGTGGCGTTCGCCGAGAAGGTGCTGACCGAAAAGCGCTCGCTGAAGAAGATCCGCGATCTCGACGACAAGCTCGCAGCCGCGCGCGGCAAGCCCGAGGTATTCGCCAACTTCCGCAAGTCGGTCGCGCGCCAGACGCGCGGCTTCCGCGCGCCGGAAAACATCATCAAGGCCGTCGAAGCGGCGGTGAGCCTGCCGTTCGATCAGGGGATTCGCCGCGAGCGCGAGCTGTTCGCTGAGCTGCTGAACTCGCCGGAGTCCAAGGCGCAGCGCTACTTCTTCTTCGCCGAACGCGAGGCGGCCAAGATTCCCGACGTGCCGTCGGACACCGCGGCCAGGGACGTGAAGAAGGCCGCGGTGATCGGCGCGGGCACGATGGGCGGCGGCATCGCGATGAACTTCGCCAACGTCGGCATTCCCGTCACGGTCGTCGAGATCAAGCAGGACGCGCTCGATCGCGGCCTCGGTGTGGTCCGCAAGAACTACGAGACCACGGCAAGCCGCGGCCGCCTCACGATGGCCGACGTCGAACAACGCATGGGGCTGATCCGCGGCACGACCGACTTCAACGCGATTGCCGACGCCGACATCGTGATCGAGGCCGTGTTCGAAGAGATGCCCATCAAGAAAGAGGTCTTCGCGAGGCTCGACAAGATCGCGAAGCCCGATGCCGTGATCGCGACGAACACCTCCACGCTGGACGTCAACGAGATCGCGTCCGCGACCTCGCGGCCCGAGAGCGTGATCGGGATGCACTTCTTCAGCCCCGCCAACGTCATGCGACTGCTGGAAAACGTCCGCGGCGCGAAGTCCTCGAAGACCACCATTGCCACGGCGATGACGGTCGGTCGCCGCATCAACAAGGTGCCGGTCCTCGTCGGCGTCTGCTACGGCTTCGTCGGCAACCGCATGCTGCACCAGCGGGGCATCCAGGCGGAAAAGCTGATCCTCGAGGGCGCGCTGCCGCACCAGGTCGACCGCGTGCTCTACGATTTCGGCTTTCCGATGGGGCCGTTCGCGATGGGCGACCTGGCCGGCCTCGATGTCGGCTGGCGCATTCGCAAGGGGCGCGGCGTGAAGTCGCCCGTGGCCGATCGGATCTGCGAGCTCGGGCGATTCGGGCAGAAGACCGGCGCCGGCTACTACAAGTACGACGACAAGCGCAATCCGTCACCCGATCCCGACGTCGAGAAGATCATCGTCGATGTCTCCACGGAGATGGGCATCACGCGGCGTCCGATCTCCGACGAAGAGATCCTCCAGCGACTGCTCTATCCGATGGTCAACGAGGGCGCCAAGATTCTCGACGAGAAGATCGCGATCCGCGCCAGCGACATCGACGTCATCTGGGTGTACGGCTACGGCTGGCCCGTCTATCGCGGCGGCCCGATGTTCTGGGCGGACTCGATTGGTCTCCGCGCACTCCGCGACACGATGCTGGGGTTCCAGAAGAAAACCGGCGACGCGTTCTGGACGCCGGCGCCGCTGCTGAATCGGCTTGCCGACGCCGGCAAAGGGTTTCTCGACCGCTGAGCAAACGGCTTCTCGACCGCTGAGGGCTCCCGGCACGCGCGACGCGCGCCGGGAGCCCTCGAGCAGCGTCGCCGTCGGTGTCGCGATCAGCGACGATGCCGGCGGCGCAGCGCCGCGGCGCCGATCAGCCCCGCGCCCCCGATGAGCATGACACTGGGCTCGGCGGCACTCGCGGTCGGCCCGGTCGGCGCGGTGCGTGTCCCGGTCGCAAAAATCTCGGCGTTGTTGTGGCCGAAGCCCACGAAGGCGCTCAAGCTGAAGGTGTTGC
>JBKOUQ010000260.1:0-13046 GCA_046723475.1 Candidatus Methylomirabilota bacterium | reverse complement strand
GACGCTGCGGAACTCGGCGTGCTGGTCACGCATGCGCTCCAGCGTGTCGGCCACGTCGGTGTCGCTCACCGCGGGCGTGGCGTGCTCGATCTCCACACCGCGGTAATCGGCCAGCGCGATGGTCGGTTTCACTTCCACCACCGCCTTGAACGACAGCGGGGCGTTCTCCTCCAGTGTGAGCTCCTGCAGATCGGGCTCGTTGACGGGATCGAGCTGCGCCTCGCTCAGCGCCCGACGATAGACATCCGGGATGAGGTGCTCGGCGACCTCGCGGCGGACGTCGTCGGCGAAGTGCAGCTTGACGAGCGAGCGCGGCACGTGGCCCTTACGAAAGCCCGGCAGCCGCGCCTGCTTCTGGACCCGGCCGTACGCGCGCTCCCATTCTTTCTGGACGACGTCGGCGGGCGCCTCGACGGCGAGACGTCGCTTGCAGGCCTCCAGTTCCTCGACGGCAACCTTCACGAGCGCACCACGCGCACGAGCGTCATCGATGCTCCGATTTGGTGCGAGAGGGGGGAGTCGAACCCCCAAGGGCTGTGAGGCCCACCGGATCCTAAGTCCGGAGCGTCTGCCAGTTTCGCCACTCTCGCGAGATATGCGCGAACTCGCGCGCCCAGAGCATACCGGGGGCAAGGCGGGGTCGCAAGGATCGGCGACTTTTGTAGAACCGACGCACGACGCTCAGGCGATCTGGCGACGGGCCTCTGGCTCTTTGGGGGCGGCACGGCGACGACGATCGAAGAAGGCGCGGTACTCGGCGCGGAATCGCTCGGCGCAGTCCGCACAGATCCCGTCGGTGAACTTCAGCCCCCAGCCACCCCACGACGCCACACCGGCCACGAGAGGATAGCCGTGATAGCGGGGATGCCAGGCACAGCGGCTGAGGAGCACGAAACCCTCCCTTTCGTCGACTACGCGCATCGGTGCAACGGGTGTGCCCCGACCGATCGACGTTGCGATCCCGCCTATTTGCGGTGCACGTAGCGCCGCTGGAAGGAAAATGTCTCCCCTGTCTCGCGAGCGCGCCTAGGAAAAAGACTTCCGCGCGGCCGTGTCGCTTCCTCGCGCGGGCGGGTCACCGCTGCGGGCATAATCGAACGTGACCTCAACCGGCCCCCCGCCCGGCTTCGGCGGTCGTCTTCGCGACCTGCGCTCATCGCGGGCGGTGGCTTGGGCGCGGCGGCGACGGCGCGCGACCCTCGTCGTCCTCGGCCTCGCCGCGCTCGCGGTGCTCGGGCTTCTGATGCTCACCGTATATTCGGCGGTCGAGCTCGCGCGCTTCGACCGCGTCGAGACGCGGCGCTCGGCGCTGGTATACGCGATGCCGCAGCCGCTCGCCGCGGGCGTGCACGTCAAGCTTGCCGATCTTGCGGGCACACTCACGCGACTGTCCTACACCGAGGGCCCGGGCGTACCGCAGACGCCCGGACGCTTCCGTCGCAGCGCGGCGGCCTGGGACATCTATTTGCGCGGGCTGCCAGGCCTGGGCACCGCGCAGCGCGTCCGACTCGACGTCAGCAACGACCGCATCGTGCGGGTGACGCGCGATGGTCGCGACATCGGCGCCGCCGCCCTCGAGCCGGAGGTCCTTGCAAGTGCCGGTGATCGTCCCGGCGAGGACCATCGGCCCGTGCGGCTGCGCGACGTCCCGTTCAGCCTGCTGCAGGCCGTGCTCGCGGCCGAAGACCATCGGTTCTTCGAGCACCCCGGCGTCGACCTGCACGGCTTGTTGCGCGCGCTGTGGGTGAACGTGAGAACGGGACGCGTCGCACAGGGCGGCAGCACGATCACGCAGCAGCTCGTGAAAAACCGGCTGCTCGATCCCAAGCGCACGCTCTCACGCAAGGCGCGCGAGGCGTGGCTGGCCACGCTCATCGAGTGGCGCTACAGCAAAGAGCGCATCCTCGAGGCGTATCTCAACGAGGTGTACCTCGGGCAGCGCGGGTCGATCGCCATCCGCGGCGTGTCGTCGGCGAGTCGCGCCTACTTCCACAAGGAGGTGCATCAGCTCTCGGTCGCGGAGTCCGCACTGCTCGCCGGGATGATTCGCGCGCCGAACACGTATTCGCCCGCCATCAACCCCGCCCGCGCGCGCGAGCGGCGCGACGTCGTGCTGGCGCGCATGCGCGAGCTCGGGCGGCTGTCGGAGGCGGACTACCAGGCGGCCCGACGCGAGCCCGTGCGTGTGCAGACTGCGGTGGCCGCCACGCAGACGGCCCCGTATTTCATCGATCACGTACGGCAGGAGCTCGAGACGCGCTTCGGCAGCGGGGTGCTCGACGGCCGCGACGTCCGCGTGTTCACCAGTCTCGATCTCACGCTGCAGCGACTCGCCGAAGCCGCCGTGGAGCGCGGCCTGACGCGTCTCGAGGCGCAGCGACCGCGCCTGCGCCACACCGACGACGCCGACCGGCTGCAGGCCGCACTCATTGCGCTGGACCCCGTGACCGGCCACATCCGCGCGATGGTCGGCGGACGCCGTTATCAGGCGAGTCAGTTCAACCGCGCGACGTCCGCGCACCGCCAGCCCGGCTCCGCGTTCAAGCCGTTCGTCTACGCCGCGGCGCTCGCCGCGCCGAGCAACGGTGGACGTGGCTTCACGCTCGCGACGTTTCTCGATGACTCGCCGCTCACCATCTCCGTCGACGGGACGCCATGGTCGCCGCGGAACTACGAAGACCGCTATCTCGGCCGCGTGACCGTGCGCGACGCGCTGCAGCAGTCACTCAACGCCGCCACCGTGCGGCTCGCGCAGGACGTCGGACTGCCCGCGATCATCGAGCGCGCGCGAGCGCTCGGAATCGAGAGCCGGCTCGAGCCGGTGCCCGCGATGGCGCTCGGCTCGTTCGAGGTGACGCCGCTCGAGATCGCGCATGCGTACCTGCCCTTCTTTAACGGCGGGCAGCGGACAGCCTCCGCCCACGGCGTCCGCGCGCTCGAGGACAGCGGAGGCGCCGTCGAGACCGACGACGAAAGCGACAGCTCGGTCATGGCGCCGGCGGAAGCGTACCTGATGGTCTCCCTGCTCGAAGGCGTGATCAATGCAGGCACGGGCGCCTCGGCGAGGGCGCTGGGCGTGACGGGCTCGGTCGCCGGCAAGACCGGCACGACGAACGACGGTCGCGATGCGTGGTTCGTTGGCGGGGCGCCGGACCTGCTCGTCGCGGTGTGGGTCGGGTTCGACAGCGGCGAGCCGCACGGCCTTAGCGGGGCCGAGGGGGCGCTCCCGATCTGGGCCGATTTCATGAGGGCGGCGGTCGACAGCGTTGCCGCGCGGCGCGACTTCACGGTGCCGCCCGGGGTGACGTTCGTCGAGATCGACCTCACGAACGGCAAGGCCGCGAACCGGTTCTGCCCGCGCACGGGCAAAGAAGTGTTTCTCGTCGGCACCGAGCCCGAGACCTGTCGCGAGCATGGCGGCCTCGGTGATCGGGTGGAGGAATGGTGGAATCGCTTCCGCGACTGGCTGCGCCGCTGATCGCGCTCGCGATCGTCGCGACGGGATGCGCACACGTGTGGCGTGACGCGCCGGCGCCCGTGACGTCCGCACCGGCTCCCTTCGTGGAGACCGGCAAGGCCTCGTGGTACGGCAAGCCGCACCACGGCAAGGCCACCGCGAGCGGCGAGCGCTTCGACATGTATGCCCTCACCGCCGCGCATCGCACGCTGCCGCTCGGCAGTCATGTCCGCGTGACGAACCTCGCCAACGGCCGGATGGTCGATGTCCGCATCAACGACCGCGGCCCGACGCTGGAGGATCGCATCATCGATCTCTCGTATGCGGCCGCACGCGCGCTCGGCGCCATCGGCGATGGCGTGTTCCCCGTGCGCATCGCGGTGGTCGAGTAGCATCTGACCATGCGGATGACGCTGCGATCGCACCTGATCATGTTGGTGTTGGTCGCGGTGCTTCCACTCCTGCTGTTCTCGGCGATCGTGGTCGGGCTCGCGGCGGACAGCGAGCGCGACGCCACCGAGCGCGGGCTGCGCGCCACCACCCACGCGGTCGGCACGGCGGTTGACCACGCCCTCGACAACGCCGTCGGCGCGCTCCAGGTGCTCGCCACCTCGGACCTTCTGGACGCGGGAGACCTCCAGACGTTCCACGGCGTCGCCGTGCGCGCGCTGGAGGGACAGCGGGGGTGGCTGAGCGTCGCGGTCGTCGATCAGCGCGGGCGGCAGCTCCTGAACACGCTGCGGCCGAGCGGCAGCACGCTCCCACCACCCGCGGACCCCGCCCTCGTCACCGCCGTCCTCGCGCGACGCACGCCGGTCGTGTCGGACCTGATCTCCGGCGATCTGCCCGAGCGCGCTCACGTGATGATCGCCGTCCCCGTGCTTCGCAATCGCGTCCTCCGCGGCGCGCTGCTCGCATCGGTCGACGCGGCCACGTTCGTGCGCGTGCTCGAGGCGCAGCAGCTTCCGGGCGCGTGGTCCGCCGGCATCGTCGCCGGGCGCGGCGTGCTCGTCGCCCGGTCTCCGGACGGCGCGCGCTTCATCGGCCGGCCGGCGTCGAGCGAGTACGTCAAGTTCACCGCGCGGCGCGACGCCGGGGCCGCGCGGCTGCCCGGCGTCGACGCCGTGAATCGCCACACCGTCTTCGATCGGCTGCAGCACGCCCGGTGGACGGTCTATCTCGGGCTGCCCGCGCCGGTCATGGACGCCGTGTTCCGGAACTCGCTGTGGGCACTGGTCGGCGGCGGCCTCGTGTTCCTCGGCTCGGGCATCGTGCTCGCGATGCTCGTGGGCCGCCGGCTGACGGCACCGATCGTCGCGCTGTCGCATGCCGCCGCTCGCGGCGGCATGGCTGACCCGCCGGATGCGAGCGGCGTTCACGAGGTGAAGGCACTCGCCGTCGCGCTGGCGGATGGCGCACGTCGCCGCCGCGAGGTCGAGGCGGACCGCGAGGTGTTACTGGCGCGAGCCGAGGCCGCACGCGAGCGCGCGGCGCTCCTCGCCGAGGCGAGCCGGTTACTCGCCTCGACCCTGGACTACGAGACGACGCTCGAGCGCCTCGCGCGTCTGCTCGTCCCGGCGCTCGCCGATCTCTGCGTGATCGATCTCGTCGACGACGACGGCGAGATTCGACGCGTCGCCGGTGCCCATGCCGATCCGGCCAAGGGCGACGCCGTGCGCGAGGTCGGGAGGCGCTTTCCGCCCGACCCCCGCGGCGACCATCCGGTGGCGCGCGCACTGCGCAGCGGGCGGCCCGAGCTCGCCGGCGAAATCACCGCCGATGCGCTCGAGCGCATCGCGCCCGATCCCGCACATCGCGACCTCGCGCACGCGATGGCGTACGCCTCGTATCTCGTCGTGCCCCTCATCGCGCGCGAGCGGACGCTTGGCGCAATCTCGCTCGTCTCCGCCGGGTCGGGACGCCGCTACAGCGCCGAAGACGTTCCGTTCGCCGAGGACATCGCGCGGCGCGCGGCGGTCGCCATCGACAACGCGCGACTCTATCAGCAGAGCGAGGCCCGCCTGCGCGCCGCCGAAGCCGTGGCCGAGATCGGCAGCTTTCTGAACCAGACGCTCGATCCCGAGGTCGTCAGTCGGCGGATCGCAGATTCCGTCCGGGCGCTGCTCGGCCTGGGCATGGCGCTGTTCTACAAGGTCGATCCGTACTCGCTCGACATGACGATCGTCGCCACGTCCGGCACGCCGGGGCCGGGCCTCGAGCCCGGCACCACGCTGCCCGCCGGCGCGGCCACCGTCGGGCTCGCCGTGCGCGAGCGGCGGCCGATCACGACCCTCGACGTGATGAGCGATCCGCGGATTGCGCTGCCGCCCGAGCGGCGCGCGGCGCTCGAGCGCGCACCGTACCGCTCGGTGCTCGCCGTGCCACTGCTCTCGCACGAGCGCGTCGTCGCCGTGTTGGCTCTCGGCGATCGCAAGGGTCGCGAGTTCCATCACGAGGAAATCTTGTTAGCCCAAGGCTTTGCCGAGCAGGCGGCACTGGCGCTCGAGAATGCGCGGCTGTATGCGGAGGCGCGTGACGCCAACCGCGCCAAAGACGAGTTCCTCGCCACGCTCTCGCACGAGCTCCGCACGCCGCTGACGGCGATGCTCGGCTGGGTCCGGATGCTCCAGAGCGGCACGCTCGACACGGCGACGAGCACACGCGCGCTGCAGGTGATCGATCGCAACACCAAGGTGCTGGCCCAGCTCATCGACGACCTGCTCGACGTGTCGCGCATCGTTACCGGCAAGCTCAACCTCGAGCTGAAGGCCGTCGACGTCGGCGCGGTGGTGGAGAGCGCGCTCGACGCCGTCACGCCGGGCGCCCTCACGAAGGCGGTGACGCTCGAGCGCCGCATCGACCCGGCGGCCGGGCCGGCGTGGGGCGATGCCCATCGGCTGCAGCAGGTCGTGTGGAACCTGCTGTCGAACGCCATCAAGTTCACGCCGTCCGGCGGGCGTGTGCGCGTCACCGTCGATCGGGACGATACGCACGTGATCGTGCGCGTCGCGGACACGGGCCAGGGCATCGCTGCGGAATTCCTGCCGTACATCTTCGACCGCTTCCGGCAGGCGGATTCGACGATGACGAGGGCGCACGGAGGACTGGGCCTCGGTCTCGCCATCGTCCATCATCTGGTGACGCTACACCGGGGCACGGTCACCGCGTCGAGCGACGGCCGCGATCGCGGCGCCACGTTCACGGTTCGGGTTCCCTTGGCGCCGTTGCCCAGCGTGGCGCGTCGGTCGGAGGACGCGGCGACCGGCGTCGACCGGTTGCCGCCGCTGGCCGGCATTCGCGTGCTCGTCGTCGACGACGACGCCGATGCGCGTGACCTCGTGACCGCCGTCCTCGCCCAGTCGGGTGCCGACGTGGTGACGGCCGCATCGACGGCCGAAGCGCTCGACGCGCTGGCGCGCGCGCGACCACACGTGCTCGTCAGCGATCTCGCGATGCCGGGCGACGACGGCTACGCGCTCATCGAGCGCGTCCGGCAGCTCGGTCTCGACCGCGGCGGGCGCGTGCCCGCCGTCGCGCTCACCGCCTTCGCGCGGGCCGACGACCGCAACCGTGCGCTCGCCGCGGGGTACGCGGTCCACGTGGCCAAGCCCGTCGAGCCCGCGACGCTGGTGGAGATCGTCGCGCGCCTGGCGCCGCGATGAATTAGCTCTTCGCCGCCTCCGCACGAACCTCGGCGAAGAGCCGGGACGCGACGATCAGCGCGTCACGCGCCAGCGGAGCGCCGACATAGCCGACGAGCTGGACCAGGACCTCGGTCAGCTCCTGCTCTGTCCAGCCCTGGCGCAGCGCCATCCGCAGATGGATCGCCAGCTCGGGCTCGCGTCCGGTCGCCGCGTCGGACACCACGCACACGAGGGTGCGCGTCTTGAGATCGAGTCCGGGGCGCGTCCACAGCATCCCGAAGACCCCCTCGATCGCGACGTCGATGAACTCGCGCATGACAGGGTCGGCGTACACGCTCTTCGTCGAACGCTCGACGTAGGCGTCTCCGAGCAGCCGCCGCCGCATCTCCGCTCCCTTGCGGTACGTCTCGCTGTCTTTCATCGGGCTCCTCGCTGTTCGCATGGATTGATCACCCGGGGGTCGCCTCGGACGGCCCCCGCCGTGACGAGCGGCCGAAGGATATACTGCGGAGCCATGACGGGCCTCAGGTTCGGCCAGCCGGCTCCCGACTTCGCGCTGCCGGCGACGGGCGGCGGTCAGACGAAGCTGGCCGATTTTCGGGGACGCGACCTGGTGCTCGTCTTCTACTGCTTCGATTGGGGCAGTATCTGAACACCCGAGCTGAGCGACCTCGTCGAGGTCGCCGAGCGTGTGCACGAGCGCGGCGCCGCCCTGGTCGCCATCAGTGCGGACAGCCCCGCGTGTCACACGGCCTTTGCGGACGCGAAGAAGTTTCCGTTCCCGCTGCTGAGCGACATTCACCGCAGCGCGATTCGCGCCTATGGCGTGCTGGACGCCGACCGAAACGTGGCGTGGCGGTCGACGTTCGTCATCGACCGCGACGGCGTGCTGCGCTGGGGCCAGGCCGGCGATCGGCAGATGACCCGCGACGGTGGCGAGATCCTGCGCGTGCTCGATCTGATCGGTCGACTACGCGGCTGAGCTCGCTGGCATCGGCCGTGCTGCGGCGACGAGCCACGTCGCGCTGGTCGCCGGCGACGTTGCGACGAAGGGGGCGAGTATGCCGGGCGATGATCAGTTGTGCTGGCTGTGCGATGAGCCACTGGAAGCGGCACGGACGGCCACGTCGTGGCACGGGTTCGGTGCGCACCGCGACTGTGCGCGCGAGGAGCAGGCGCGAGGTGGTGGGGGGGCTTTCGACGATCACGATGTAAGCGCTACAAGCTGATCGCGGCGTCCGCTACACAGCGCATCGCGACGTCCGCGACACGATCAGAGCGACGTCGCGGGCGCGCAAGCATCGAGGAACGCCGCCTGGGGTCACGACGTCACGAGATTCACGGGCGGCTCTCCGCGCTCCGCACGACGGATGTTTTCCGCGATGACTCGAATGCGGGCGCGGATCATTCCCTCGGTCCAGCCCGAGACGTGCGGCGTCATGAGCACGTTCGGTAGCTCGTGGAATGGCCAGCGTGCCGGCGCGGCCGGTCCCGGCGCGGTCGGGTAGCTCCACCACACGTCGAGCGCAGCCGCCGCGATCGTGCGTTCGGCGAGCGCGTCGTACAGCGCGCGCTCATCGACGACCTGCGCGCGGGCCACGTTGATCAGGACCGCCGTTCGCTTCATCGCCGACAGCTGGGGCGCGCGGATCAGCCCACGCGTGACCGGCGTGGCAGGCAGCGCGATCACGAGGTAATCGGAGCACCGGAGCACGTCGTCGAGCGTCTCGAGGTCACCGACGCGGGCGAGCGCGTCGTAGGCCGAGCGCGCGACGTCGCGTCGGATGCCGCACACGTCCATGTCGAACGCGCGTGCCCGCCGCGCGACAGCTTGCCCGATCCGACCGTAGCCGATGATGCCGAGCGTCTTGCCGGCCAGCTCGGGCCACGGCGGCGGCGGCGCGGTCCCGACCGCCCACTGACTGTGCCACACCCCGCGTTTGAGACCCGCGTCCAGACGCACGAAGTCGCGGGTGAGCGTCAACATCGCGCCCATCACGTACTCGGCGATACCGATCTCGTGGCCGTACGCGTTAGCGAGCCACGCCGCCGGCGGCAATGCGCCGCGATCGATCCGCTCGAGCCCGGCGCCCGCAACCTGCACAAGCTTGAGCCGCGTCGCCGCGGCCCCCATCGCCGGTGTGAACGCCATGGTGACGAGCACGTCGACGGCGCCAAGTTTCGGCACGATCGAGACCTCGTCACCGACGATGAGCTCGATCGGAGCGCCGATCGCCGCGCGAAGCGGCGCCTCGAGGCTCGCGGCGAATGTCCCGACCACGCCGACGGTGAGCATTTCCGACCTCCCGGCCCCGATCGTCGACCCGATGCCCCCTGGAGGCAATTACTCCGCGCGTAAGGCGCCCCACGACCCTCGAATTCGACCGCAACGAGCGGAGTGCGGCCTGCCCGCGTGTTCGTTGAGAATCGAGCGCGAGGAGGAGGCATGATGACAGCCGTGGCGACGACACGAGGCAACGGACAGCCGATGTTCTCGAGCGACGAAGAGCGCTGGGCCGCGGTGCGGCGACGTGACCGGCGCGCCGACGGCGCGTTTTATTACTCCGTCCGCACGACCGGCGTGTACTGCCGACCCTCGTGCGCCGCGCGGCAGGCGCGCCGCGAGAACGTCCGCTTTCACGCGACGGCCGCGGACGCCACGCGCGCGGGGTTTCGCGCGTGCAAGCGGTGCCGTCCCGACGCTGAGGGCGTTGCCGACGCGCGCGCGGCCGGAGTGGCGCGCGCGTGCCGACTGATGGAGACCGAGGAGGCCATGCCATCGCTCGGCCGGCTCGCCGATGCGGCCGGGCTCAGCCGCTTTCATTTCCACCGCGTGTTCAAGCAGCTCACCGGGCTCACGCCCCGGGCGTATGCGCGCGCACACCGCGCGCATCGTGTACGCGATGAGCTCACGCGCGCGCAGAGCGTGACCGACGCGCTGTATGGCGCCGGGTTCAGCTCGAGCGGGCGGTTCTATGCTGACGCACCAGCGATCCTCGGGATGACGCCGAGCGACTTTCGCTCCGGCGGCGCCGGGGCGGCGATTCGCTTCGCCGTCGGCGAGTGCTCGCTGGGCTCGATCCTCGTCGCGGCGACCGCGCGCGGTGTGTGCGCGATTCTGCTCGGCGACGATCCGGACGCCCTGGTGCGTGAGCTACAAGATCGGTTCCCACGCGCCCGCCTGGTCGGCGGGCAGCGCGACTTCGAAGACCTCGTCGCGCGGGTGGTTGCCTTCGTCGAGGCGCCCGCGCTCGGCCTCGATCTTCCGCTCGACGTACGGGGCACGGCGTTCCAGCAGCGCGTCTGGCAAGCCTTGCGCGAGATTCCGGCCGGCCGCACGTCGACCTACACGAGCATCGCGGCGCGCATCGGCGTGCCGCGAGCGGTGCGCGCGGTCGCGCGCGCGTGCGCGGCCAACACGCTTGCCGTCGCCATCCCTTGCCACCGCGTCGTTCGTCGGGACGGCAGCCTGTCGGGCTATCGCTGGGGCGTCGAGCGCAAGCGGCGCCTGCTCGAGCGCGAGGCCGTCTCGTAACTTCGTACCGAGCGCGGTGGCACGCGACTCGCTACACCACATCGTGGAGGTGCAGCCATGGGCGTACAGAGCTCGAGCAAGCGCGGACTGCAGTCGCAGTCGCGCAAAGCCGCCACGTCACGCCATGGAACGGAGCCCCAGCCGTCCCGGCGGCAGGTCGCGGGCGCGTTCGGCCGCGAGGGCCGTGATCGGCGGGCGCCGGCGTCCGCGGGACCGCTCGAACGGCGGTCGGCGCCGAAGCGCTCCGGCCGGCTTCGCCCCGTCGGTGCGGTCGGAATCTCCAATCTCTCGCCGGCCCGCGAGCAGCGCGAGCAGCGCCGCGTGCCGCCGCGCGGCACGCGCAAGGGGGTATAGCGGATAAGATAGGGCTCGTGAGCGAGATCGGCATTCACCCCGTTTCGGGCGCGCTCGGCGCCGAGGTGACGGGCGTGGACCTCGCGAAGGAGCTCGACTCGCAGACGCTCGGCGTCCTGCGGCGCGCGTGGCTCGACCACCTCGTGCTGTTCTTCCGCGACCAGACGCTGACACCCGCGCAGTTCCTCACGTTTGCGCGACGCTTCGGCGAGATCGTCGAGTACCCGTTCGTGAAGGGCCTCGAGGCCTACCCCGAGATCATTCCCGTCGTGAAGCTCGAGCACGAGCGGATCAACTTCGGGGGCGTCTGGCACTCGGACACCGCCTATCTCGACGTGCCGCCGATGGCCAGCATGCTGCTCGCGCGTGACGTGCCGGAGGCCGGAGGCGACACGCTGTTCGCGAACATGTACCAGGCGTACGACACGCTGTCCGACGGTATGAAGCGACTTCTGGCGGGCCTGCGCGCCGTCAACAGCTCGGCCAAAGCAGACGCCTCGCGCACCCGAGAGGACCGCATCGCCGAGCGTGGGCGCACCGACGCGCGCCAGCTCTATGAAGCGGCGCACCCCGTCGTCCGGGTGCACCCCGAGACCAGACGTAAGGCGCTCTACGTCAACGTCGCGCATACCGTACGCTTCGACGGAATGACCGAGGAAGAAAGTTCGCCGATTCTCCGCTTTCTCTTCCGCCACCAGGTTCGGCCGGAATTCTGCTGTCGGTTTCGCTGGCGCCCGGGCTCACTCGCCTTCTGGGACAACCGGTGCGCCCAGCACAACGCGGTGAACGACTACGCGGGCCACCGCCGCGTCATGCACCGGATTACCCTCGGCGGCGACATTCCTTCAGGGGCACCGTAGGCTCGTCGCGTCAGCCTGACCGCCCGGTGCCAGTTCGCACATGACGCGCTGGCCCCCGCGCGCCCTTCCTCTATATAGGACGCGGCGATCGGTGTGGCACCGCGCTTGCCACGTTGGAATGGTCATGCGATCCCGCCTCGAGATAGCCTCACCGCGGCTGTACTTCCCGCTGGCCCGCCTCGCGCTCTGTGCCGACTGCGAGGTCTGCTTCGAGATCGGCTTCGACGCCTGCCCTGCCTGCGGCGGACGGACGTGGTCGCCGCTCGCCAAACTCGTCGGTCACGCGTCGGAGGGTACGGTCGTCCGCGCCGTCCGCGCGATGGTCGCCGAGACGCGCGGCAAGACCGGCGCGCACAGCGACGCGCACCACCTCGTCATCGTCTCGCGCGAGCAGCCGAAGCTCTACGAGACGCTGCAGCGCGAGCTGAACGGCGTCGACAGCGTCACGGTCATCCTCGATCGCCGCGGCGGCCGGCCGCAGCCCGCGCTGGCGCGAATGAACCTGCGCTGGCGGAACGTCGATCGTCAGATCGCCGCGCTGGGCTGGGCGATCGTCCGCTCCGACCTGTCCACCTCGAAGCGCTAGCGACCCGCGTGGCGTGGCGGCACGCCGTCGCTACGGCGTGGCCGCCATCGCACCACCATCCGCGACGATTGCGGCGCCCGAGATGAACGACGCCTCGTCAGAAGCCAGAAACAAGGCGCACCGTGCGATGTCCTCCGGCTCGCCGACCCGTCCGAGCGGAATGCCCCGGCCTTCCCGCGCGTCGCGCTCCGCCTGGCCCACGATGTCGGCGGTCAGCCGCGTGCGGATGGTGCCCGGGCAGATCGCGTTCACGCGGATGCCATCGCGTCCGTAGGACGCGGCCATGGCGCGGGTGAGTGCGAGCACCGCGCCCTTGCTCGCCGCGTACGCGTGCGTCGGACGCTGGACCGAGCCGTGGAAGGCGGACACCGACGCGATGTTGACGATCGCGCCGCCCGCACCGCGCATGTGCGGCACCGCGGCGCGGCTCACCAAATAGACCGCACGCACGTTGACGTCCTGCGCGAGATCCCACTGCTCGAGCGAGATCGATTCGACCGTGCCGCCGACCACCATCGTACCGACGCCGGCATTGTTGAGCACGACGTCGAGCCGGCCGAACGCCCGCAGCCCACGCGTGACGACGGCCGCGCAGTCGTCGGGCTGGGCG
>JBKOUQ010000258.1:0-22162 GCA_046723475.1 Candidatus Methylomirabilota bacterium | reverse complement strand
CCCGTGCGGCCTGCGCGGGCCGCGCGCAAATCGTCGCGCCGCCGGCGCCGCGCCGCCTGATCGCCGGGCAGCGCGCATGGCGCTGCCGTCGCTGCATCCACGCCGGCTCGGACGCTATCGAGACCTGGCGCTGCTTCTTTTCAAGTACGGTCGCTCCGATCTCCTCTCCCGCGCAGGGCTCGAGGAGATTCTCGCGGAGGACCTGCCCCCGGCCGATCCCGGCGCCGCCGTGCCGGATGAGCTGGCGCACGACCTCGAACGACTCGGGCCGACGTTCGTCAAGCTCGGCCAGATCCTCTCGACACGCGCGGACCTGCTCCCCGACTCGTACCTGACCGCGCTGTCACGGCTGCAGGACGAGGTCGCGCCGATTCCCTTCGCGGACGTCGAGCGAACGCTGCACGAGGAGCTCGGGGTCCGTATCTCCAAGGCGTTCCGGGATTTCGACGCCACTCCGCTGGCCGCGGCTTCGCTCGCGCAGGTGCATCGCGCGGCGCTTCGCGACGGACGCCCGGTCGCGGTCAAGATCCAGCGCCCGGGCGTGCGTCTGCAGGCGGCAGACGATCTGGACGTGCTGGAGTCGGTCGCGTCTGTCACCGAGCGCGTCTCGGCGACGGCAGCGCGGTACGAGGTAGGTCGGCTCGTGCGCGAGTTCCGCGCCACGCTGTTGCGCGAGCTCGACTACCGCATGGAGGCCGAGAACCTCCGCATGCTCGGGCGGAATCTGGCCGGGTTCGACCGCGTGTTCGTGCCCCAGCCGGTCGCGGACTATTCGACCTCGCGCGTGTTGACGATGGACTACGTGGCCGGCACCAAGGTGACCGCGCTGAGCCGCGTGGCGCATGCGGAAATCAGCGCCGCGGAGCTCGCCGACGTGCTGTTCGCCGCGTATCTCAAGCAGATCTTCGTCGACGGCTTCTTTCACGCCGATCCGCATCCGGGCAACCTGCTCGTCACCCGCGACGGGCGCCTCGCCATGCTCGATCTCGGAATGGTCGCGCATCTCACGCCGCGCTTCCAGGACCTGCTGCTGCAGCTCCTGGCGGCCATCGCCGACGGGCGAGGCGACGAGGCGGCCAAGCACGCCCTGCGCCTCGGCGAGCCTCGCGCCGATCTGCGTGCCGACGAATTCGAGCGCCGCATGCGCGATCTCGTCGCCGGTCAGCGCGACGCCACGGTGAGCCAGTTCGCCCCCGGCCGGTTGATGCTGCAGATGACGCGCACGGCGGCCGAGACCGGGCTGCGCCTGCCGTCGGAGGCGATGATGCTGGGCAAGACGCTGCTGAATCTCGACGAGATCGCGCGCCGCCTCGATCCCGACTTCCGTCCGCAGGCCGCCTTCCGGCGTCACGTCGAGGACATCATGCAGCGCCGTGTGGTCGGCGCCATGAAGCCCGAGAACGCGTGGTCGGGATTGCTCGAGCTCAAGGATCTCGCCCAGCAGCTACCGCGCCGGACCAACCAGATTCTCGAGCGGCTCGCCGAAGGCGACGTTCCCGTGCGCGTCGAGGGACTGGACCAATCGGCATTCATGACCGCGTGCCAGAAGATTGCCAACCGCATCACGCTCGGGCTGCTGCTGGCCGCGCTGATCGTCGGTGCGGCACTCGCACTGCAAGTCGAGACGAACTTTCGCGTCTTCGGCTACCCGGGCCTCGCGATGATCCTGTTCCTCGTCGCCGCCTGCGGCGCCATTGGATTGATCTACACGATCCTGTTCCGCGACGAGTAGAAGCGGCGACGCGGGGCCGAGCCGCAGTGGCCGTCAGCACCCCGGCGCGTGGCTGGTCACGATCACGTTGAAGCGGTTGTCGATGATCGCGCCGAGCGCATCGGGCGGGCCTGTCCCGGGCCAGGAAAGCTACGAGGAGCTGATCGCGTGATCTTCGCACACACCGCGTCAGTCTGCGATCGGCGACATCTGCGCGGCGTCGAGCTCGAGCCACACGCTTTCGTCGACGTCGAACACCTCGTGCGGTCGAGCGGTGACCCGCAGCACGAGCGCGCCGTCCTTCGGGCGGACGCCGTAATCCCAGTGCTCACCGAGATAGGCGCGCTGGACGATGCGGCCGGGCAAGACCGCCGCGTGCTCGGACGCGGCCGGCGGATGGCGGTGCAGGTGCGCGCTTTGCGGTCGGAGCGAGAACGTGAGCCGGCCCTGCAGCCGGGGCCCGTCCGCGAACCGCGCGCGGGCGATCGCGAAGCCGTCGAAGACGACGTCGTCGCCGCGCACCTCGGCGGACAGGAAGTTGGTGCGCCCGATGAAGCCGGCGACGAAGCGCGTCCGCGGCCGCGCATAGAGCGTGCGCGGCTCGTCCAGCTGCTCGATGCGTCCGGCGTTCATGACCGCGATCCGGTCGGACGTGACCATGGCTTCCGCCTGATCGTGCGTCACGTACACGGTCGTGATCTGGAACTCGTCGTGCAGCCGGCGGATCTCGTACCGCATCTCCTCGCGCAGGTTGGCGTCGAGGTTGGACAGCGGCTCGTCGAGCAGGAGCACGTCGGGCTGCACCACGATCGCACGCGCCAGCGCGACGCGCTGCTGCTGTCCGCCGGAGAGCTCCGCGGGATACCGATCGCGCAGGTGCCGCATGCGGACCACGTCGAGGATCCGGTCGACCTTGTCGCGAATCTCCGCGCGCGGCAGCCGGCGCACCTCGAGGCCGAAGCCGACGTTGCCCGCCACCGTCATGTTCGGCCAGATCGCGTACGACTGGAAGATCATCGACATGCCGCGCTTCTCGGGCGGCAGCGAGCCGCCCGGCGCCGAAATCGTGCGTCCGTCGAGCTCGATGCTCCCTTCACTCGGATCGAGAAACCCCGCGATCATCCGGAGGGTCGTTGTCTTGCCACAGCCCGACGGCCCGAGCAGCGAGACGAACTCCCCGCGCGCCAGCGTGAGGCTGATGCGGTCGACCGCCGTCACCGCACCGAAGCGGCACGTGACGTCCCGCAGGACGAGCTTGTCCATCATGTGCTCGTGCGGCGCAGCATGAAATCCCGTCCCACCACGCGAAAGCCCGCCATCACGAGCGCCACCGTCACCACGACGAGCACGAGCCCGATGGAGGCGAGCAGCTCGAAGTTGCCCTCATCACTCTTGTCGAACAGCAGTACCGACAGCACCTGGGTGCCGGTGGTGTACAGGAAGATCGCCGACGAGAGCTCGCGCGTGGCCGGAATGAACACCAGGATGAACGCGCCCGCCAGTCCCCGCTGCAGCAGCGGCGTCACCACGCGTCGTAGGGCGAGCGCCCGGCTGCCGCCGAGGATGCGCACGGCGTCCTCCAGCTCGGGATTGATCGACCGGATGGCGGCATCGCTGTTGGCATATGCGATCGGCAGGAAGCGCGTGGCGAACGCGAGGATGAGGATCCACGCGGTACCGTAGAGCACGAGCGGCTGTCGCGTGTAGGCGGCATAGAAGCCGATCGCGAGCACGATGCCCGGTATCACGAACGGCGCCATCGCCACGTACGTCAAGACGCTCGACAGCGGGACGAGGCGACGATGCGCGACGTAGGCGATGGCGAGCGCCAGGACGAGGGCGATGAGCGCGGCGGTGCCGCCGTACACGAACGTGTGCCAGGCCGCCGTCTGCGTGGCCCGCTGGTCGATCAGCACGAACGACAGGTTCCGCAGCGTGAGGTTGTCGAGCGAGAACCCGCGGCCCCATGCTTTCGCGAACGCCGCCTGCAGCACCACGAGCATCGGCATGAAGAAGGACAGCGACGTTACGAACAGACACCACGCCAGCAGCGGCCACCGCCACCGCCCGAGGCGGATCAGCCGGCGCTCGCCGCCCTTACCGGTAAGCGCGACATAGCCCTTGCGCGCGATGATGCGCCGCTGCAGCCAGAACAGCGCCACGGTGATGACGAGCAACGGCATCGCGTACGCGGCCGCCACCTCGACCTTGGGCGGGAACTCGAAGAACTGCCACAGCATCGTCGTCATCACCTGGAACCGTCCGGGCAGCGCGATGAGCGCCGGCACGCCAAACAGCGCGATGGCCTCGAGGAATGCAACGATGAACGCGGCGAGAACAGCCGGCAGCGTCAGCGGCAGCGTGATGCGCAGCGTGCGCCGCAACACCCCGGCCCCGAGTGTCGTGGCCGCATCGTCCATCTCGGACGAGATCAGATCGAGCGCCCCGCGCGTGAACACGAAGACGTAGGGATACGAGTAGATGGCGATGACGAGGACCAGCCCCGGCATGCTGTACACGTTGAACGGGCCGGACGCCGCGCCGGTCACGGCCATCCACACCCGGTTGAGCCAGCCGGCATTCGGCCCGGCCAGCAGGATCCACGCCACGGCGCCGAGGTAGTTCGGCACGATGAAGGTGCCGAGGATCGCCGCCCACACGAGTCCCTTGCCCGGCATGTCCGTGCGCGACACCGCCCACGCCATCGGCACGCCGAAGACGACGCACAGCGCCCCGACGGCGAGGCCGACGACAAGCGAGTTGATCAGCGCCTCGATGTAGCGCCACCGACCGAACGCCGTCAGGTAGTTCCCCAGCGTCAGCACGCCGGTCGTTGGATCTTGGAAGGACACCCAGAACAGCCGCGCGAGCGGGTTGACGACCAGAATGAGGAGCAGCGCGACGAACAGCAGCCAGACGAGGCGCGAGCGGTCCACGCCCTCAGATCCCGAACGTGTCCCGGAACAGCTCCTTGACCTCGGGGATGCCCTTGTCGATTTCCTCGTACGTCGGCCGCACCGTCTTCACGTCAGCGATCGACTTGCCGCCGGGCAGTGGCTTCACCAGCTTGTTGACCGAGTCCTGACGGAACTTCACCATGATCTCGTTGCAGTCCTTGGAGAGCAGGTACTCCATGAACAGCTTGGCGGCATTCGGCGCCGGCGCGGTCTTCATGATGCTGGACGGGGAGACCATCAGGATCGCGCCGTCCTCCGGATACGCCACCGCAACGGGATTGCCCCTGTCCTTGCTCTGCAGCGTCGTGGCCGACGGCCCGGCCCCGACCCACGATTCCTTGGCGTTGAGCATCGTGACCGTGTCGTTGATCGACCGGCCGATCCGCGGCTTGTTGAGCTCGAGCTTCTTGAAGTACTCCCAGCCGTACATCTTCTTCATCTGCACCACCCAGGTGCCGACGTAGCCGCTGAAGCCGGGGTGGCCGATCGAGACCTTGCCCTTCCACTTCGCGTCCAGCAAGTCGGTCCAGCTCTTCGGCGCGTCCTTGGCGGACACGAGGCTCGAGTTGTAGTTGATCAGCACGAGCCCGGCCGCGGTGGCGAAGAACTGGTTGTCGGGGTCGTTGAAGGACTTGAAGGCGTCGATCAGCTCGCTGAGGTTCTTCGGCCGGTACGCCATGAACCAGCCGTCCTTCTTCATCTTGCCGTGGTGGCTGGTGTCGGTCGACGAGAACACCGAGGCGATGGCGAGCCCGCCCTTCATGTCCTGCGAGATTCGCTGGTACGCGACCTGCGCGGTGGTGCGGACGTAGTTGCACTTCACGCCCGCGTACTTTTTCTCGAAGCCGTTGCACACGGCAGCGGCCGTCTCCGAGTCGTAGTGGGCCGTGTACCAGGTGAGCTCTTTCTCTTTCTTTGCGGCCTCGTGCAGGGCGGCCTCGCCCTCGAAGGCGGCCGCGGCGCGGGCGAGCGCGAGCAGCAGAGCGAGCGTCCCGACGACGACGCGAAGAATCATGGGATGCGCACCTCCGAGGCGAAGTGCCAGGGAGTATAGCCACGCGCAACTTGAAACGCGAGGTACGCTGAACTCGTGACCCTGCGGCGTTACCGCGCTATCGCCGTCGGTTGCTTCTGCCTGCTCATCCTGCTGGTGAGCGCCGAGCGTCGCCTGGCCGACGCCCACCTCAATCGTCTGTCGTCGTCGCCCGCATTCGAGAACGACGATCTTCTCGACGGCGACGAGATCCGCATCCGCCTCACTCTCGTCGCCGCCGACGCCGGCCTGCCCGTGCTGCTGGCGGCGCCGCTCGCGTGGGAGCCCGTGCGCATGTTCGCCGTCGAGGCTCCGACACCAGCGCCGAACGCCTGGTCGAGCTCGCGCGCTCCGCCCGTCGCGCGCCGCGTCCGCTAGCGCGCCAACGCACGACCCATCAACGTCGCTGCAATCGACGAGAGGAGTCTGTCCATGCATCGTCTCATCGTGTTCGTCATCGTGTCGTTGCTCGCGGTTTCGTCGCTCGCCTGGGCCGGACAGATCGAGGGCAAGGTGAAGTCGGTCGATCAATCGGATCGCACGGTCACCCTGGAGGACGGCACCCGCATCGTCCTTCCGGATGGCATGGATCTCGATCAGCTGCGCGAGGGCGCCGAAGTGACGGTCTCGTACGAGGAAAAGGACGGCAAGAACGAGGCGACGAACGTACAGGTGAAGTAAGCGGGGACGTCACGCTTCGACGGCTCGCGGCCCGCGCCGCGCGCCGTCGGAGCCGGCGTCAGCGCGTCGCGTCCGAGCGCCTCGCGCGCTCGCGCAACGCCACCCACATGTCGTGGCACTCCGGGTGGAAGAGCAGGCGCACCCCTTCGACCGAGAAGACTTCGACGGTTTCCGACGCGGCGTCGAGGGGATCGCCGCACGTGATGCACGGGTCACGCGTGGGCCGCGTGATCCGCATGGACCAGACCTGGATTTCGGGCATGTGACCCTCTCGCACGTGGGCCGTGGTCCGGCCCATCCGGGCTGCCCTGGCCCGCCAGTCCTCGTCCATACAGGATCTAGGCTAACAGAACCCTCAGGTGCGCGCCGCCAGCAATCGGTCGAGCTCTTCGGGGTCGACGGGCTTCACCAGGTGCGCCTCGAACCCGGCCGCCAGCGCCCGTTCGCGGTCTTCGGGCTGGCCATAGCCGGTGACCGCCACCAGCCGGGCTTTCGGGACCGTCTCGCGGATGCGACGCGCGACCTCGTACCCGTCCATCCCCGGGAGTCCGATGTCGATCAGCGCCGCCTCCGGACGCCACACGCGAGCGGCTTCGACCCCGGCCGCGCCGTCGTCTGCGACGTGCACCTCATGACCGGACAGCCGGAGGAGATTGCAGAGCATCTCGCGCGCGTCCTCGTTGTCTTCGATGACGAGGATGCGTTGCGGCGGCGCGCCGCCGGGGCCGCGTGCCGCGGCAGGAGACGGTGGCGGCGTGGTCAGCACGGGCAGCCGCACCGTGAAGGTGCTCCCGCGGCCGGCGCCCGCGCTCGCGGCCTCGACGCTTCCCCCGTGCAGCTCGACGAGCTGGCGGACGAGCGTCAAGCCGATGCCGAGCCCGCCCCCGGTGCGTTCCAGCGAGCGATCGGCCTGCACGAAGAGATCGAACACGCGGGGCAGCAGCTCATGATGGATGCCGACGCCGGTATCGCGGACGCTGAGCACCGCGTCGTCGTCCTCGCGGCGCACGGTCACCGTGATGCCGCCGCTCGGCGGCGTGTACTTGACGGCGTTCGCGAGCAGGTTGCTGACGATCTGCTCGAGTCGCGTGGGATCCGCGGCCACCCACACCGAGGTCGCATGGACGTCGATCGCGTGACGGCTGCCGCCGGGGCCGCCATGCAGCGTGGCCGCGCGGCGCACGAACTCGCCGAGGTCCACCGGTTGGACGCGCAGCACCACCTTGCCCGCGACGACGCGTGAGACGTCGAGCAGATCGTCGACGATGCGCGCGAGGTGCTGCACCTGCCGTCCGATGATCTCGCCGGCCCGGCTCGTTGCCGTGTTCGCGCTCGCGGTGCGCGAGAGCACGTGGGCGGCGCTGCTGATCGCGCCCAGCGGGTTGCGCAGCTCGTGACCGAGCATGGCGAGGAACTCGTCCTTCGTGCGGTTGGCGGCCTCGGCCTCGGCGCGCGCCGCTTCCTCGCGCCCGAAGAGCCGCGCGTTCTGGATGGCGACCGCCGTCTGCTCGGCCAGCCGCACACAGATCATCTCGTCCTCGTCTGTGAATGCGCGCGCCGTGCGATTGCCGACATAGAGCAGCCCTGCGATCTCGGTACCGACCAGAATCGGTACCACCATCAGCGCCATCGTTCCCATGCGCTCGGCGATCGCGCGCAGGTTGGCCGGCGCGCGTGGATCGACACGGTAATCGGCGGTGCGCACGGGGCGGCCGGTGGCCATTGCCACGCCGCCGATGCCGTAATCGGGCGTGACGCGGACCGTGTCGAAGTCCCGAGACCACGGGCCGACACTGTGGCGCGGCACCATTGCGCCCGACTCCGCCTCGCGCAGCAAGATCGATGCGTTCGCACTGCCCGTCAGCGCCTGTGCCCCTTCCGCCACACGGCGGAGCACGGTGTCGAGGTCGAGCGACGAAGTGATCGAGCGCGCGATCTCGCCGAGGAACGCCACGCGCGCGTCCGCGCGCTTGTCCTCGCTGACGTCCGCGCACACCGCGACGACGCGCTCGGCGCGGCCGGCGGCGTCGTACAGCGCCACGGCCCGTGCATCGAGCCAGCGCACGCTGCCATCGCGCCGGAGCGCGCGGTATTCCGTCCGATCCTCACCGCGTTCCAGCGCCATGCGCATCGACAGGCCGAGCCGCTCGCGATCGTCGGGATGCACGGTGGCGAGGAAGGCGTCCAGCGTTCCCGCGAACGCGGCCGGGCTCAGTCCGTGGATCGCCTCGAGGGACGGCGACCACACGATGCGACCGGTGCGCACGAGCCATTCAAACGTGCCGAGGCCACCGGCCTCGAGCGACAAGCGCAGTCGCTCGTCGCGCTCACGCAGCGCCCGCTCGACGCCTCTGGATTCCCAGATGAGCGCCGCGATCGAGAGCGACGTCACGGCCATGGTGCCGAGGAACAGCTGCACCAAGAGCAGCGCCTCGTTCGGCGGGGCCACGGCGAATGCGCCGCGCCCGGCGCTGGTGCCGGACACCGCGATGCTCGCGATCAGCACGATCAGCGCCGACGTCTCGCGCGCGCCGAATCGAAACGCGGCCCACAGCAGGGGCGGGAGACACAGAAACGTCAGCGGGTAGTGCGTCGGGGCCGTGATGACATCGCGAAACACCGCGACCGCGATCAGCGCCGTCACCGCGCCCAGCACGACGGCCTCGGCCGGCCGATCACGCGCGCCGACGGCGCCCGGTGGCTTGCCGCGCATCGCGAGCAGCACGAACGGCGCGACCACGACGTCGCCCGCGGCGTCGCCGAGCCACCAGGTGAGCCAGATCGCGCCGGCATCGACCCGGTGCGCGAGGCCGCTCGCGAGGAGGGTCCCCACGCCGATCGTCGCGCTCACCATCGTGCTGGCGAACGCCGCGACGACCACGAAGTTGAAAATGTCCGGTGCGCGGTCGAAGGCCCCGGTGCCGCGAGCGACGCGCTCGACGAGCACGGCGCCCACGAGCGCCTCCAGGGTGTTGCCGGCCGCGATGCCGAGCGAGGAGAGGACCGTGCCCGCCGTGCTCAGGTTGACGAGGAACGCGCCCGCGAAGATCGCCGGCCACACGCGGCGGCCGAGCAGGAGCACCGCGGCAAGCGCAATCCCCGTGGGCGGCCACACGGCGGTGGCGTTCGTGTGCACGACGGCAAACGCCAGGCCGAGCTTGCCGGCGGCAAAGTACACGACGCCGACGGCAACCGCCGCGCCGATCGTGATTGCGCGGCTCTGCGGCAACAACGTACTCCGATCAGGCGCCGGGGCCACGCTCCATCGAGTGCGGCTGCCAGCGCTGCAATCCGCTCTTGTCGAGCACCGCCGGGTTCACGCAGCTCATCGGCCAGCGGCCACCCAGCACCAGCGCAATCTCCTGACCGACGCGGCGCAGCCGCACGGGATCGAAGCGCGCCGAGGCTGAGGCGACGTGCGGCGTGAGAATGACGTTGTCCATCTTGAGCAGCGGGTTCGACGGCGTCACCGGCTCTTCCTCGAGCACGTCGAGCCCCGCGCCCGCGATCCAGCCTTCCTGCAGCGCCTTGATGAGGGCGGGCTCGTCGACGGTGGGGCCGCGTCCGGTGTTGACGAACAGCGAGGTGCGCTTCATCGCGCGGAAATGCTCCTCGCGCAGCATGTGATGCGCGCTCGGCGTGGAGGGCGCGTGCATCGAGATGATATCGGCCTGCGCGAGGAGCTCCGGCAGGCTGACGGGCTCGACGCCGTAGCGGCTCATGATCAGCTCCTCGACGAACGGATCGTAGGCGATAAGCCGCACGCCGAACGCCCGGGCGCGGACGGCCACCGCGCGCGCGACGTGGCCGAAGGCGATGAAGCCGAGCGTCTGGCCCATGAGGCGAGGGAAGTGGTAGAGCAGGGGCCGGCCCTCGCGCCACCGCCCCTCACGCACCAGGCGATCCATCGTGACGAGACGCCGGAACGTCGCGAGGATCAGCGTCATCGCGTGGTCGGCCACTTCCTCGATGAACGTGTCGGGGACGTTGGTCACTGGGATCCCGCGCGCGCTGGCGGCCGCGACGTCGACGGAATCCACGCCGACCGAGCCGAGGGAGATCACGCGGCAGCGCTCGAGCCCGTCGATGATCTTCTTCGTGATCTTGCGGCCCTTGGCGTAGAGGGCGTCGGCGTCGCGCGCGGCGGCGACGAAGTCGTCCTCGCTTTTCGCGTCGATCTCCACGATCTCGGCGCCGAGCGGACGCAGCGCCTCGAGCTCCAACGCGTAATCGCTTTTGGCGCCATACGTCGGTCCCGTCGGGGTCACTACTTTGAATTTCGCCACGGCCGCCTCCCAGCGGTGAAATCGAACGCGCCAAGCATGCCCCAAGCGGTCGCGTTCGTCGAGCCGAGCGCGGCCTGGCGCAATCAGCCGTCCCACCGGGCCTCTCGCGGTGCAGGTTCGCACGCGACTGACATCATCGGGCATGTTTAGAGACCGCGACAGCGCAGAACGCGCCTATGCATCTCTTACCGGACGCGGTTACACCAAGGATGACGTCACGCTCCTAAATGTCAGACGACGCGCGAAGGCGGCACTTCGGCCACGGACAGGAGTCCGAGCTCGGCAGCAAAGCGGCCGAGGGTGCGGGTATCGGCGCTGTCGTCGGTGGTGGGCTCGGCGCGGTGCTCGCGGCTCTTGCCGCGGCCGGAACGATCGCCCTTCCGGGCATTGGGCTTCTTGCGATGGGTCCGATCGCGGCGGCCTTGACGGGTGGGGCCGTCGGAGCAGCCGGCGGTGGCTTGCTGGGCGCGCTCGTCGGATACGGCATCCCGGGAGAGCAAGCGCGCCGCTATGAGAGCGGCATCCGCGAGGGCAACATCGTCATGGGCGTCTCACCACGAAGCGACGAAGACGCCGCGTACTTCGAGAACGAATGGCGAAATTACCGCGGCGAGGATATCTATCGCCCGACCCGTCGCGCTGCGTAGGAGCCAGTCGTCGCAGCTGATCCCGAATGGACGGGCCTTATACTCGCGCCATGGACACGCCTCGCGTGCTCGACTTGCTGGAGGCCGGCGACTGGAAAGCCGCCCACGAGATCGTCCAGAAAGAGTCGTCGACGCTCGCCGCCTGGCTGCACGGGATCGTGCACACCCTCGAGGGCGACCTCGACAACGCGCGCTACTGGTATCGGCGCGCCGAGCGCGACTTTCCGGGCGCCGCCGCCGTCAAAGCCGAAATCAGCGCCGCGCGCCGCAGCGTCGCCGGCCGGTGACGGAACAGGCCCTCCGGCGATGCAGTGAGCTCTAGCGGTCTCTGGTGAGCCCGAGCGCGCCGCCGCCCAGGAGGAGCTGCGCGACCGTCGCCGCGAGCAAAAATAACTCGAACTCCGATCCGGTGCGCGCGGCCATCCCCTTGGCCGCGTCGATCACGGTCGCTCCCAGGAAGAACCCGGTCTTGCCGTAGACGAAGATGACGGCGCCGGCCATGACAATGGCGTTGGCGAGCGCAGCCCAGCGCGTCCACAGCCCCAGGATCAGGGCGAGGCCACCGAGCCCATGGGCGACGATCACATACCACACGAGCACGCGCGGCACGGGCACGCCGTTGCGCGTGGCGAACCCGATCCATACCGCGGTGCCGAACAGGAACACGATCAAGTACGCATGCAGCACGTACACCACGCCGAGGGCGACTCGCAGCAGGGTTGCGCCATAGGCGGCCATGGAACCCTCCAGTCGATCGTGGTCGCTGCTTACTTGTAGTCGAGCCCGGCGGCCGCGAACTTGGGACGGAACTCCGGGCGGGCGAGATACGCGAGCAACGCACGCGCGGCATCGGGCGTCGCGCTCGAAGCCACCAGGCCGCCGGAGTAGGTGGTGACCTTGTTCACCTCCGCCGGCAGCGGGCCGACGAGCGTCACGCCTTTCACCGGCATGATCTCGCTGATCTGGTGCACGCAGAGCTCGGCCTGGCCGTTGAGCAGCGCCTCGGCGGCATAGCCGCCTTTCCACAGCACGCTTTTCGGCTTCACGGCCTCCGCGATGCCCAGTTGCTGCAGCACCGACGCGAAGTGGATCCCGCTCGTCGCGCCGATCGCCGGATCGTTGTAGACGATCGACTTCGCCTCCAGCAACGCACGCTTCAACGCATCGACCGTGGAGATGTCGGGTTTGGGCGCGCCGTCGCGAACCGCGACCCCGATCGCCGTCCGGGCCAGATCGGCGCGGCTGCCGTCGACCACGTGCTTCGACTTCATCAGGGCGTCCACGACGGTATCCGTGGCGATCATCACGTCGAACTTCTCGCCGGCCTCGAGCTTGCGCTTGACGCCGCCGGCTGTCTCGAAGTCGATCGTGACCGTGTGGCCGGTTTCCTTCTGGAACGTCTCGACGAGCTCCAGCACCACCGACTTGACCGCGCCGGCGCTGAGCATGCGGATCTCGGCGGCGGAGGCCGAGCCGGCGGCAGCGAGCACCGCCGCCAGGACCAGAACGATCGCGCGTGCCGTCATACGCTGTACATCGAGAAGTCAACCGCTTTCTCGGTGATGAATTCGAGCAGCGCGGGCGTCCCCTCGCGCGTCTTGGCGATCGCGCGCTTGATGGCGGGAACGATGTCGTCGGGCTGCGTCACGCGCTCGCCCCAGCCGCCCAACGCCTTCGCGAAGTCCGCGTAGTTGCCGCTGATGTCGGTCGACCGGTATTTCTCGGTGGCCGTCGCCATGACCTTGAGCTCGATCGCCATCGAGAAGTTGTTCAGCAGGACGGACAGGATCGGAATCCGCTCCCGCACCGCCGTCTCGAAGTCCATGCCCGTGAAGCCGATGGCCGCGTCGCCCCACAGGTTGATACAGAGCTTGTCCGGCTGCGCGAGCTTGGCCCCCATCGCGAGGCCGAGACCGTAGCCGAGCTGCGTGGTCTTGCCCCAGCCGATGTAGGTGAGGGGCGCGATCGGCTCCCAGAACGGCGAGATCTGATCGCGCGGGCTGCCCGCATCGTGCGTGATGATCGTGTTCGGCACGTCCACCGTGTGGAGCAGATCGTAGATGACGCGATAGGGCGACAGCGGTGTCGCCTTCGCGGTGAGCCGCGGCATCCACTGCGCCATCCATTCGGTCTTGAGCCGACTGATCTCCGCGGTGACGGCCGCGGCGCGGCCGCGCGGCTTGCCCTTCAGCCGGTCGCGCACTTCGGCGAGCAGCGCGTCGAGCGTCAGCCCCGCGTCGCCGACGAGCGCCAGCTCCGCGCGCACGTCCTTGTTGATGTCCAGCGGATCGAGCGTGGCGTGCACGATCTTCTTGCCCTTGGGCATCGGCACGCCGTAGTTCGTCGAGGCGAACGAGCAGCCGATACCGAAGATCAGATCCGCGTTCGTCAGGAAGTGGTGCAGCTGCTTGCTGATCGAGCGGCCGCCCGAACCCAGCGACAGCGGATGCGTCTCCGGGAACGCGCTCTTGCCCTGCAGGCTCGTCGTGACCGGCGCTTCGAGCAGCTCCGCGAGCTCGCGCAGCTGCGGCCAGGCTTTCGCATAGTGAACGCCCTGCCCGGCGTAAATGACCGGCCGTTCGGCGGCGACGAGCGCGGCCGCGACCTCCGTGACCGCCTTGGGATCGGGCGCGACGCGCAGCCGCGGCGCCGGCGCGTACGTCCAGCCGTCGGGCACGTCTTCGCGCATGACGTCCACCGGGATCTCGACGAGCACCGGTCGCGGACGGCCGTTCTTCACCTGCGTGAACGCGCGGCGCATCGCGTCGGGCACCGCGTCCGGCATCACGACCTGCTCGGCCCACTTCACCACGTGCTGGTAGTTGAGCCACGACGAGAAGTTCGGCGTGATGTTGAGCAGCTTGCGCGGATAGCCGCCGGGCAGCACGACGATCGGAACGGAGTCGCCGAAGGCCTGCGCGACGCCGCCGAACGAGTTCTCGGTGCCGGGCCCGTGCTGCATCGCGAAGACACCGATGCGGTCGCCCGAGCTCACGCGGCTCAGGGCGTCGGCCATGTGCAGGCCCACGCGCTCCTGGCGCACGATGATCGTACGGATGTCGGCTTCGGCCGCCGCCTCGATGATCTGGTTGACCGGATAGCCGATCAGGAACTTCACGCCCTCGCGCTTGAGAATGTCCGCCACGACGGCCGCTGCCTTCATGTGCTGCCTCCTCTTGCCCGTCGCGCGCGGGCGTGGGGCATAGTATGCACCAGGACAAGGAGGGGACCGATGAGCCGAGGATTCGCCGTCGCTGCCAACGTCAAGCCGGATGTCATCGCCGCCGCCGCGCGTGAGGCGGAGGCCGTTGGGTACACGTCGTTCTGGGTGAACCATCCCGGGCCCGTCGACGGCTTGGCCTCGCTCGCGGGGGCGGCGGGCGCGTCGCGCCGCATTGGCCTCGGCATTGGGGTGATTCCGCTGCACACGCGCGGCGCGCAGTCGATCATCGACGGCGTGCGCACGCACGCGCTGCCGCTGGACCGGCTGTGGCTCGGCGTCGGCAGCCCGAATCCCCGATCGCTCGAGCGCGTGCGCGAGGGCATCGGCGCGCTCCGCAAGGACGTGCGCACCAGGCTCGTCGTGGCCGCGCTCGGGCCGAAGATGTGTCGGCTGGCCGGCGAGATTGCCGATGGAGTCCTCTTCAACTGGCTCACGCCCGAGCACGCCAAGGCGTCGGCCGCGCTCGTGCGCGAAGGCGCTCAGGCCGCCCGGCGTCCCGTGCCGCGCCTGTTCGCCTACGTCCGGCTCGCCATGGGGGCGGGTGCGGCCGAGCGCGTGACGAAAGAAGGCGCGCGCTACGATTCCGTGCCCGCCTATCACGCGAACTTCAAGCGCATGGGCGTGAAGCCGGAGGCGACGGCGATCGTCGGCGACACGCCGGCCGACGTCGCGCGCGCACTGGCGCGCTGGGATGGCGTGTTGGACGAGATCGTGCTGCGCGCGCTGCCGGCCGACGAGGGCACGGACTCGACGCTGGCGCTCCTGCGCGCCGCCAAGCCCTGAGCACGCGCACGGCGCGATGACCGAGGAGATGACGCGCTACTATGCACGGCGCGCCGCCGAGTACGAGCGCGTGTACGACATCCCCGCATGGCAGCCCGCACTCGCCGAGCTGCAGCGGCGCGTGCCGGCGTTCGCGGCCGGCCGCCGCGTCTTCGAGGTGGCGTGCGGCACCGGCTACTGGACGGCGCACCTGGCCACGACGGCGATTGCGGTGCACGCGACCGACATCAACGACGAAACGCTGGCGCTGGCGCGGGCGCGAGCCTATCCGCGTTGCAATGTGACGTTCGCCGTGCGCGACGCCTACGCGCCCGCGGACGGCGCGCGCCGCTGGGACGCCGGCTTCGCCGGCTTGTGGCTCTCGCACGTGGATGCCACGCGCATGGGCGAGTTCGTCGATGCATTCCACTCGCACGTGTCGCGCAGGGCGCCGGTGATGGCCTTCGACGAGCGCGACGACGCAACGCGCACCGCCCGCCTGGTGCGTGTCGACGCGGCGACGGGCAATCGCTACGAAGGGCGGCGCCTCGACAATGGTGAGCGTTACGAGATCGTGAAGAACTTCATCGATGAGCCGGACCTGCACGCGGTGCTTGACGGTCGCGCGCGCAACCTCGCCTACGCCGACCTCGGCCGGTTCTGGGTGGCCACGTGGGAGACGACATGACCGAGCGTCCGATCGTGCGGTATCCCGACGCGTCGATGCAGATCCTGGACGACAGCGCGGCGCATTTTCGGATCAACAACGCCGCCGTCGAGCGGCTGAGCACCGGATATCGATGGTGCGAGGGTCCCGTGTGGTTCGGCGATGGCCGGTACCTGTTGTGGAGCGACATCCCGAACAACCGGATCATGCGCTGGGACGAGGAGACGGGCGGCGTTTCGCTGTTTCGCCGCCCGTCGAACAACGCCAACGGCAACACGCGCGACCGCCAGGGCCGCCTCGTCACGTGCGAGCACGACGCGCGCCGCGTGACGCGTACCGGGTACGACGGCACGATCAGCGTCATCCTCGACCGGTTCGAGAACAAGCGGCTGAACTCGCCGAACGACGTCGTGGTGAAGTCCGACGATTCGGTCTGGTTCACCGATCCGCCGTTCGGCATCCTGACGAACTACGAAGGTCATAAGGCCGCCGCGGAGCTGCCGACGAACGTCTATCGCGTGGACCGCAGCGGCCGGGCCACCGTCGTGACCGGCGACGTGCCGCGGCCCAACGGGCTGGCGTTCTCGCCGGACGAATCGCGACTCTACGTCGTCGCCAGCGGAGACCGGCCGCGCACGATCCGCGTGTTCGACGTCGTCGGCGGCGGCACCGCGCTGGCGAACGGACGCGTGTTCGTCGACTGCGGCCCCGGGGTTCCCGACGGCTTTCGCTGCGACACGGACGGCAATCTCTGGTGCGGGTGGGGCGGCGGCGAAGGACACGACGGCGTCGTCGTGTTCAACCCCGACGGCAAGATCGTCTTTCGGATCCTGCTGCCCGAGCGCTGCGCCAATCTCTGCTTCGGCGGGCCGAGTCGGAACCGCCTGTTCATGGCGGCGAGTCAGTCGATCTACGCCGTCTACGTCGACGCGCAGGGCGCGACGCTGAGCTGAGCCGCGGGGCCGGCGCATGCCGACCCCGCGTGCCCTGAGAAGCTACTTCTTGCCGAGCTTCGTCTCGAGCAGCGTGCGGACCTCGGCGACCGCGGCCCGCCAGAGCGGGAAGCCGGCGACCGCGTATTCCGCGTTGACCTGCGCGCGGAAGTCGTTCATGGCCGCGTCCTGCTTGGCCTTGTCGTCCTTGGGCGCCACGTCGAGCGTCTTGCTCCGGATGAGCGCGGCCTTGCCGGTGGCCGGATGCGCGCGCTCGATCCAGCGGCCGATCTCGTTCCAGTCCTGGTCGAAGAACACCACGACGGGGATCGAGCGATAGCCGTTGTTGAGGAAGCAATCGGTGATGTCGAGGTTCTGGTCGCGCAGGAACACCCGCAGCTCGGCGCCGGGGATGGCCTCGACGATGCGCGCGATGAGCGGCGAGTTGCGATGGACGTCGCCGCACCAGTTCTCGGCGAGCATCAGCACGTGCCGCACGCCGGTCACGCCGGAGAAGAACTTGCGCTCATCATCGCTGAGCGTGGCCTTGTTGTAGTTGTCCTCGGTGCGCTGACGCGTGTCGCCCATCTGGGCCATGTACTCCTTCCACGTCATGCCCTTCGAGAAGCGCGTGCTGTCGAGCGGAATTCTGAGCTGAGCCATGTCGTCTCCTCTCTCTAGTTGGCGCGGCCGGCGGCCACGAGCAGATCGGCCAGCGGGACGATCCGCCCGTGGAGCGGCAGCAGCCGGTCGACGGTGAACCCGAGCCGCGCGACGTTATCCGCCAGGTTGACGGTGAACGGGCTCGGCGGCATCGGAGGTGCTGAATCGGCAGGCGGCGGCGTGAAGGCGTCGGCCTCGGCGAGCAGCGACTCCCGCGGCAGGTACACCATCAGCAGGCCGTCGTCGTGGGTGTTGCCGGCGACGTGGTGGATTTCGACGCGCCGTGTGCCGTCGGTGAGGACGCGCTTGTCGCGCACACTCTCCACGGCGGCGGGCTTTTTGTCGGACATCGATAGGTGATCGGAGGCCACCGTCGCCCGCGCCGCGAGCGCGCGATCGAAGAACGCGCGATTGATCTCGTGCGTGATCACGGTGACGCCCTCGGCGGCGAACGCGCGCAGCCCGCCGGCGTGATCGAAGTGGTGATGGGTGTTGATGACGTACCGGATCGGCTTGTCGGGCACGAGGCCATGCACCTCGCCGATCACCGCGAGCGCGCGCTCGTCGTTGAGCGGCGCCTCGACGACGATGACGTGGTCGCGCATCTCGATCGCGACACTGTGGTGCGTGCCGCCCGTGAGATACCAGACGCCGTCGGCGACCATCTGGGACGTTACCGTCGCGTATGACGCCGTCGCGGCGGCCACCGTCGCCGGCACGCTGACGTCGACCGCGGCGTTCGGGCGCACGTCGGTGACGGTGAGATCGAGGGCCGGAAACCCGCCCGCCGTCTGCTTGATGCGCGTCGGGAATTTCACGCCGCCGAAGTCCTTGTAGTCGTCGTACTCGGTCACGACGACGATGTCGCCGAACACCGGATTCGGCACGGTGGCATGGACACGCTGGACGAGGTTCGCGCGGTTCAGCGTCGCGCGCGCGAGATACCGGCCCGGCGCCGCGAAGACGATGAGCCGGCCCTGGACCGAGGCCGTCTCCGACTGAGCGGCCCGGATCACACCGTGCGGCGTCGCCCAGAGGTCGAGCTGCCGCGACGCCAGCGTCATGGGCGCGGGCAGCGCCACCTCGTCGGCGACGTTCCACGCATGGTCGCCGGAGACGACGAATATCTGGCGCTGCTCACCTCGGATGGGCTGCTGTCCGCCGCCCCGTGGTGGGGTCTCGCCTTGCGTGCGGACCCAGACGTCACGGAGCGAGGCCGTCTCATAGTTGACGGAGCGCGTGAGTCGCGTGACGAGAAACCGCGGCCACGGTCGGCCGGGCGCCGCGCTTTGTCCGACCGCCCAGCTGAGACCGACGGCCGTCATCTCGAATGACTTGAGCGTCGACACGCCGAGCGCCTGCGCGGCGGCGTCCAGCTCGGCACGTGCATCCGCAGCCGCCGCCCGCACGGCCACGAGCGCCACCAGCGTTCCGAGCGTCAGCGCGAGCGGGGTACGCAGCCGCCGCATCGTCATTTCGT
Organism: Candidatus Methylomirabilota bacterium; assembly: GCA_046723475.1. Taxonomy (GTDB): domain Bacteria; phylum Methylomirabilota; class Methylomirabilia; order Rokubacteriales; family CSP1-6; genus AR12. The sequence continues at coordinate 3,120 of JBKOUQ010000258.1, read as the reverse complement.
CCGGAACACCACGAGGCGATCGTTGCCGGATTCGGGCGCCCACACCTCACCCGGACGGCCGAGCATCTGCCGGACGTTGGCGCCGCGCTTGTCGCTGGGGAAGGCCTGGAAGCTCTCGGTGCTCGGATCGAATCGAACGACCGCGTTCGCGCCGAAGTCGCTGAGCCAGACGATGTCGCGGTCGTCGACGTAGACCGCGTACGCGTGCGGGCTGTCGCCCGGCAACCGCCACGTCTTCCACGTCCGCGCCTTCGGATCGTAGACGCTCACGTTCCCGCTGTTCCACTCGCTGACCCAGACGCGCCCTTTGCTGTCCGACCACACCCGGCGCGCGCCCTGATCCTTCGTCGGCGGCTCGATGACCGTGGCCGCGCCGCTGTCGAGGTCGACGCGGGCGATGTAGCTGCCCGCCAGCGAGGCATAGTAGACGTCGCCGTCCGGGGTCGTCGTGATTCCGTACGGGCCGCGCCCGCGTGGCGCGTCCCACACTTTCATCTCTGCCGTCGCCGGATCCAGACGGCCATAGACGCCGCTCTGGCCGGTGAACCAGATGCGCCCGCGCTTGTCGAACGTCGCCGTGTTGAGGTTCGCCCCCCGGCGCTCATCGGGCAGGGGCCAGCGCTTGACCGCACGACTCTGCGGATCGACGCGCACGATCGCGTTCGTCCCGCCCTCGGTCACCCATGGCGCACCGTCGGGCCCGACGATCACGCCGTGGGGCGCCGCACCGTCGCCAAGCGAAACGAGATCGATCTTGCCTGACGCCGGATCGAGGCGCCCGAGCTTGCCGTCGCGCTGCGCGGTGTACCACACGACGCCGTCCGCGCTGACCGCGACGTCGTGCGGATAGCCGCCGCCACGCGGCAGCGGGTAGACGCGCGGCGTGACCTCGGCGCTCGCGGGCAGCGCGAGGACGGCGAGCGACAGCACAAGGAGCAGGCGTCGCATGAAGCTCGAAGTCTCCTGCGTTAGATGGGGAATCGGGGCCGAAAGACTCGGCGGATCAGATAGGGGTTGGCGCCGAGCTCGTACAGCCGCCGGATGTCGCCGGCGAGCAGCGCCGAGCGCTCCGTGTCGCCGAGCTCGTGTCCCACGAGCTCGGTGTCGCTGAGCTTTTCGCGCGTGACGTGCGCGCGCGCGAGCGCGGTGAGCACCTTGTTGAGCGGATACGACACGCGGATCACGCGTGCACCCACACGGCGCCACAGCCCGTGATCCACTCCGGCACAGGCTCGTAGGCGAGCGTCTCGCCCTTCCAGCCATGTACCGCGCCCATCGCCGCCACCCAGTTGCGGATCTCCTGGCCGCCGTTGCCGCCGTCGCGCTCGATTGCGTCCCACGTCAGCCGAAGCAGCGGCTCGACGTCGCCGCGCTCGATGTGGTCGATGACCCAGCGATCCCACTCCGGGTTGATGCGGCCCGTCTCCGGCGTGCCGACCCAGTGCGAGATGCCGCCGGTGGCCACGAATGCCACGCGCGAGGCGCCGTCGTGCTCGCGCGCGAAGCGGCCGACGAACGCGCCGACCTCGTGGCAGCGGCGCAGTGTCGGCAGGGGCGGCGCCGCGCAATTGGTGTAGATCGTCGCGACCGGCAGATCGCCGTCGGGATCGAGAAAGTGCAGGGGAACCGAAAGCTCGTCCCACGACTCGATCTCGTACGAGTACGCGAAGTCGAAGCCCGCGGCGAGGCCCGCCTCGAGCAGCGCCATGCCCCACGCCGGCGCACCGCGCACTCTCCGTGGCGCGATGCGCATGAGCGTGCTGCCACCCGGGCTCGGCGCGTCGTACGCGTCGGCGAGGCCGATGCAGAACGCCGGCAGGTTGCTGTACGGAAAATTCTGCAGGTGATCGTTCACGAACATCACGAGCAGATCGGGACGCGCGGCTGCGAGCCGTCGCCGCATCTCGTGAAACCCGGCATACAGACGCTCGCGCTGCTCGGGGCGCGCGATCCCGGGCTTGCCCGTGATGAGGGGCGCGTGGGACGCCAATGCTGCGGCGACGATGTCGGCCATAATGGGCTCCGGTGGGCCCTAATGGCATCACCGCGAAGCGACGCTGTCAAGGCGGAGGATTCGATGCGACTCGGGTATTTCGCGATGCCGCTGCACCCACCGGGAGCCGATCCGGCGAAGACGATGGACGATGATCTGGTACAGCTCGCGACGCTCGACCGGCTCGGCTTCGAGGAGGCGTGGATCGGCGAGCACTTCACGGCGCAATGGGAAAACATCCCGTGCCCCGACCTCTTCATCGCCCGCGCGCTGGACCGGACGAAGAACATGAAGCTGGCCACCGGTGTGTCGTGCCTGCCGAACCACGATCCGCTCATGCTTGCGCAGCGCATCGCGCAGCTCGACCAGATGGCGCGCGGCCGCTTCTACTGGGGCGTCGGCTCCGGCGGGTTCCCGGGCGACTTCGAAACGTTCGGCGTCGATCCCAAGAGCGGCGAGCACCGGGCGATCACGCGAGAGATTCTCGACACCGTGCTGGCGCTCTGGCAGGACGGCAAGCCGGGCGCGTACGAGTCGTCGAGCCGGCGCTGGCGGTTCAACGTGCCGGAGCCGCAGTCCGACATCGGTCTGCGCCTGCATCTGCGCCCATTCCAGAAGCCGCACCCGCCGATCGGTGTGGCGGGCGTGTCGGCGAACTCGGAGACGCTCGTGCTCGCGGGCGAGCGCGGCTACATTCCGATGTCGATCAACTTCGTTCCCGCCCGCATCTTGAAGACGCACTGGGAAGGCGTCGAGACGGGAGCGAAGCGCGCCGGCCGCGTCGCCGATCGCCGCACGTGGCGCATCGCGCGCGACGTCTACGTCGCCGACACCGATGCCAGGGCGCGACGCGAGGCGATCAACGGAACGCTCGGCCGTGACTATCGCGACTACTTCCTGAAGCTCCTGCCCAAGCTCCGCGGCTTCGACATGCTCAAGGTCGATCCCGCGATGTCCGATCGCGACGTCACGCTCGAGTACCTCTGCGACAACATCTGGATCGTCGGCAGCCCGGACACCGTCGCGCGCAAGCTGGCAAAGCTGTCCGACGACGTCGGCGGCTTCGGCACGCTGCTCGTCATCGCCCACGAGTGGACGCCGCGCGGCGCGTGGGAGCACTCGATGCG
>JBKOUQ010000188.1:0-5379 GCA_046723475.1 Candidatus Methylomirabilota bacterium | reverse complement strand
ATGGCTCGCCTGTACGCCGCTCGCTCGCTCGGGCGTGACTCGCTGTACCCCCCATCCCCCACAGGGGGTCGCGTTGCGTCCAGCCAATCGTTCGCGGCACGCTCGTCACGCCCTGCGCTTCGCGGCGGCGACACGGCGAGCCATACGGCGCTCATGCGGCATCACAGGCGGGCCACCGCCTTCGCGACGTTCGCCACAAGTTGTCGGCGATGCGTGAGCTGGGGGAGCTGAGGCGGGCGGCGGAGCAGGCGCTCGCGTGGGCGCGGGCGCAACCCGGCGTGAGCGAGGTCGAAGCGTTCGTGTCGGCGAACGCGTCGCTTCTCACGCGTCTGAACTACACGTCGCACATCCCGTGTAACGGCGTCGAAGAGCCAAAGTCCGTCGACTCGTACGGGCTCGGGCTGCAGATCGTCTTCGACGGTCCGGGAGGCCGCCGGCTGGGCTTTGGCAGCGAGCCGAGCGATCTCTCGGCCGCCGGCATCGCGCGTGCGTTCGACAAGGCGCGGCGCGCGGCGGTGACGGATCCGGATTTCGTGTCGCTGCCGCGCCCGTCGTCGACGCCGCGCGCGCTGGCGGACTACCACGACCCCGCCCTCATGCAACTCGACGACGAGCGCCTCGTCGAAGCCGGGTGGACCGTCATCCAGGGCGCGCTTCGGACGTACCTTGCCTCGTCGCGCCTGGCCGAGCTGGCGGAGAGCGAGCAGGCCTTGCGGCAACTGGGTCTCATCGTCAGCGGCGACGTGACGATTCTGCAGGAGCGAATGGCGGTCGCCTCCACGGCGATACCGCACGTGCAGACCGATGAGTCGACGCTGGTTACATCGTTCGTCACCGGCATGGTCGAGGCGCACGCGGCCAAAGGCTCGGGCTGGTCGACCGGCACACGGCTGCACGACCTCACCGACGAGGCCGGCAGCGCGGCGGCGGAGGCCGCCATTGCGGCCGTCGGCGGCGCGCGCGTAGCGTCGGGTCGCTACACGGTCGTGTTCGGTCGTCAGCCCGTGGCGGACATTTTGAACGATCTCATCGTGCCGGCGTGCAACGCCGACACCTTCTATGCGTCCGCGTCGCCGTTCCTCGGCCGGTTGGGCCGGCGCGTGGCCTCACCGGCGCTGTCGATTTACGACGATGGCGCGATGCCGGGACTGATGGGGTCCAAGGGCATCACGTGTGAAGGTCTGCCGACCGGCCGCACCGATCTGATTCGCGACGGCGTCTTCACGGGCTGTCTGTCGTGCTGGTACGAGACCCAGCGCCTGCTGCGTGACCCGCGTCGCGGCGAAAAGCTCGGCGGCGAAAGCGACGCCGTGCGCGCGGCCGCCTTGGTGCCGCGCAACGGTTTTCGCTTCGGCGCGGGCGGCGGCCGGCAGTTCGCAACCCAGCCATCCGTGGCCGCCACGAACGTCGTCGTCGAGGGCGCCGATCCGGTGAGCCGCGACGAGCTCCTGCGACGCGTCGGCGACGGTCTCTACATCGGTCGCATCTGGTACACCTACCCGATCAACGGGCTGCGCGCGGGTGATTTCACCTGTACCGTCACCGCGGATTCCTATATGATTCGCGACGGTCGGATCGCGGAGCCGATCATGGCAAACACGATCCGGATCAATGACAACATCGCCACCTTCCTCAACAACGTCGTCGGCCTCACCAAGGACGTGAAGGGCACCATCGTCTGGGCGGCGGACGAGGTGGTGTACGCGCCCGAGATCGCCGTCAGCGGTATCCGCATCGATGCGATCGGGAAGACCATGGAGGACATGAATGGCTGACGCTCGCCTGGACGCGATCGCCCGCGCGTGTCGGGTGCAGATCATTCGCATGCTCACGCATGCCGGGTCCGGACACCCCGGCGGCTCGCTCTCCGTGATCGACGTCCTCGTCACGATCATGTTCGGCCGGCTACGACACGATCCCGCGCGTCCCGAGTGGCCCCAGCGCGATCGCATCGTGCTCAGCAAGGGCCACGCGGTCCCGGCGCTGTACGCGGCCATGGCGAAAGCCGGGTACTTCTCCGAAGACGCGCTCACATCGCTCCGCAAGCTCGGTTCGCCGCTGCAAGGGCATCCCGACCGCGGCGCGCTGGCCGCGATCGAAGCCGCGACGGGCTCGCTCGGCCAGGGCCTGTCGATCGCGGTGGGTTTGGCGCTGGGCGCCAAGCTCGCCGGCTGGCCGTCGCGCGTGTACTGCGTGCTCGGCGACGGCGAGATCCAGGAGGGCCAGGTGTGGGAGGCGGCGATGTCGGCACCGAAGCTCGGGCAGCCCAACCATCCGCTCGACAACCTCACGGTCATCGTCGACTACAACCGGATCCAGCTCGACGATTTCACCGCGAAGATCCTCGATCTCGAGCCGGTCGTCGGCAAGTGGCAGGCGTTTGGCTGGCCGGTGATCGAGATCGACGGCCACGACACCGCGCAGGTCAGCAAGGCGCTCGATCAGGCCGAGGCGACGAAGGGCGCGCCCACGCTGATCGTCGCGCACACGGTGAAGGGCAAGGGCGTGTCGTTCATGGAGAACAATCCCGAGTGGCATGGCAAGGCGCCCAAGCCATCGGAGGCGGTCGCCGCCATCCGAGACATCCTTGCGATCGCGCCGGATGCCTGGGACGAGCATCTCCGGAACGATGCCCCCACAGCCGCCATCGTCACCGAGCTGCGCGCGCTCGAACGGAAGTGATCCCCGGACGGCACGTCGGGCGGCTCTCGCGTCGAACCCCCATCTAAGAGGAGGAGCGATGGCTGCCAAGGCCAGCCGCGCCGCATTCGGTGAGGCGCTCATCGAGCTCGGCGCAACGGACGAGCGCATCGTGACGCTCGACGCCGACCTCTCGAAATCGACGATGACCGCCGGCTTCGCGAAGAAATTTCCCGGCCGTGCGTTCAACCTCGGTATCGCGGAGGCGAACATGGTCGGCATCGCCGCCGGCCTCGCCCTCACCGGCCGCGTGCCGTTCGCGTGCTCGTTCGCGTGCTTCATCGTCGGTCGCTTCGAGACGATCCGAATCTCCGTCGCGTATACGAACGCCAACGTCAAGATCGTCGGCACGCACGTGGGTGTCGCGATCGGTGAGGACGGCTACAGCCAGATGGGGCTCGAGGACATCGCGTGCATCCGCGCGCTGCCGAACATGCCGATCGTGCAGCCCGCCGACGAGCTCGAAACGCGCCAGGCCGTGGCGTACGCGGTGGACCACCCGGGCCCCCTCTATCTGCGACTGACGCGGCAGAACCTCGAGCCGGTGTCGCCGCCGGACTACCGGTTTCGCCTCGGCCGCTGGTGTGTGCTCCGCCCCGGCACGGACGTGACGCTCATCGCCACCGGCGGCACCGTGTTCAGCACGCTCGGCGCGGCGAAGCAGCTCGAGCGCGAAGGGATCTCGGCGGAAGTCGTCAACGCCTCTTCCATCAAGCCGCTCGACGAAGAGCTGCTCGGCCGCTCGGCGGCGAAGACCGGGCGCGTCGTCACGATCGAGGACCACTCGATCGCGGGCGGTCTCGGCGGCGCCGTGGCCGAATGGCTCTCGGAGCTCCGCCCCACGCCACTCAAGCGGATCGGCACGACGACGTTCGGCGAATCCGGCGACCCGGCGGGGCTGTACTCGAAGTTCGGCTTCGACGCGGCCGGCATCGCGCGCAGCGTGGCCAAGTTCCTCGGGCGTTGAGCGCCGCGCTATCGTAGGCGGCATGTCGCGCTACTTCTGCCACGAGCATCCCGACGTGCTGACGCTCGAAACGAAGGTCGTCGACGCGCGGCCGGGCGGTGTGGTGCTGGAGGGCAGCCCGTTCCATCCGGGCGGCGGCGGCCAGCTTGCCGATCGCGGGCGTCTGGCGTGGCAGTCGGGCGAAACGTCGATCACGGGCTTCGAGGTCGGTACCGACGGCCGCCTGTGGCATCTCCTCGCCGATGCCGTCGAGGTCACCGGCGCCGTGGAGGCGTCGGTCGATCCGACGTTCCGCGCGCTGCAGACCGAGCTGCACACCAACGCGCACGTCCTGAACGCCCTCGTGTTTCAACACTTCGATGGCGCGCTCATCACGGGGGCGCAGCTCAACGACGACGCCACGGCCCGGATGGATTTCGATCTGCCCAACGTCGACAACGATCGACTGCGCGCGCTGGAGCCGCAGCTCAACGACGTCATCCGGCAGGACTTGCCGTTGCGGTTCAGCTGGGTGCCCAACGACGCGCTGGCGGCCGAGGCCGGGCTGATCCGATGCCGCTCCGTGGCACCGCCGCCCGCGCCCGACGGCACCGTGCGCGTCGTCGAGATCGTCGGGCTCGATCGACAGGCGTGCGGCGGTACGCATCTGGCGTCCACGGGACGCTCGCGCGCGGTGCGGATTCTGAAAATCGACAACAAGGGCCGACACAACCGGCGCGTGAAGCTCGGGCTCGTCGGCTGACCGGGCCCGAACACCGGGGAGTCCCCACGTATGGCGACGATTCTCTTCATGGTGAAGGCGACGATCCCCTCCGACAAGCAGGACGCGTTCAACCGCTGGTACAACGAAGAGCACGTGCCGCAAGCGCTGCAGTTCCCTGGCCTGGTGAGCGCGCGGCGTTACCGTCTCATCGACGGCGATGACCGCTATCGCTACCTGGCCGTGTACGAGGTGCAGGACGAAGCGACGTACCGCCGCTTCATCGCGTCGGACCACATGAAGACGCTGCGCGCCGAATACGACGCCCACTTTCCGATGAGCGAGCGGGCGCGCCTGGCGTACACCCAGGTGTGGCCGTGAGCGCGCGATCGCGCATGCGATATCTGCCGGCTCTGCTCCTCGCGGCGCTGACGGCGGGCTGCACCTACACCGTCAACATGCCCGTCGGGACCGTTCAGTTCGTGGACGACCGGGCGCCCGCGCGTGTGAGGCCCGTGGTGCGATTGGACGCGACGCCGACCGCCGCGGACCCCACGCTCGCGCTTCAGCTGGCGCGACGCTTCGATGCGCCCGTCTACGAGGCTGACGAGACCAATGAAGTCGCGCGCGAGGTGAGCTTCGATCCCACGCGACCCATCGCGTTCCTGTTCGACGCGCTGTTCGGTGATGGCCTCGCGCTGCTTTCGCAACCGGAGCGCCTGGCCGGTGCGCTGACCGGCGTCGAATCGACCGTCGTCCGCAGCATGCGGACGCGTGGCGCGCCGCGGCCGACGGCACAGACGCGCGAGGTCGTCGAGCCGTGGAAGGCGGGCGCCGTCACGATCGAGGTCGACAAACTCGTCTCGCGATGGGTCGTGGCGGACGACAGTGGTGTCGTGAGGATCAACCTTGCAGACGAGATCGGCCGCCTGCCGACGTATCCGCGGGACGCCGTCGACGTCAGCGTCTCTGCGGCAACGGCGACCGAGCGCGACGACAAGACGTTCCAGCT
>JBKOUQ010000054.1:0-30872 GCA_046723475.1 Candidatus Methylomirabilota bacterium | reverse complement strand
CAGATCGTGATACTTGCCAGCGCCGCGTGGATCCATCGCGATCGCAACATGTATCGCTCCTCTCTCGCTGTTCGGCGGCCGGGGACGGCGGCAAAAAACTAACGCGGTTCCGCACGACGGTCAACACGCCGCATCTGTCGGTGTTGGGGATACGTGAAATGGCCGCAGCGAATTGATACGTGAAATGACCGCTCCAACCGCGCTGCGTGAAAGGACTAGCCACCGGGGAGGTGGCCATGTCCTATCCGCGTGGCGTTGTGGAGCGCGCCATGAAGATTCAGGAGGTCATCGTTCGCGCTCTCGCGGGCGAGTTGAGCTGGGTGCAAGCCGCCGAGATCCTCGACCGCAGTCCACGCAGCATTCGGCGCTTGCGCTGGAAGCTCGAGCACTACGGCTATGACGGCCTGTTCGATCGCCGGCGGCAGCTCCCGTCACCCAAGCGGGCGCCGGTCGCCGAGGTCCAGCGCCTGCTCACGCTGTACCGAGACCGCTACCGGGGCTTCAACGTCCGCCATTTCCATCAGCTCGCGCGACGACAGCACGGCGTGCGCTTCTGCTACGCCTTCGTGAAAAAGGCCCTGCAGACTGCCGGGCTCGTCGCCACGCACCAGCCGCGCGGCCGCCATCGCCGGCGCCGGGAGCCCCGCGCGTGCTTCGGGGAACTGCTCCATCTCGACGGCAGTCGGCATCGCTGGTTGGCGTTGAGGCCCGACCGCTGGTTCACTTTGCTGGCCGTCGTCGACGACGCCACGAAGCAGCTGCTGTACGCCCATCTCCAGGACGGCGGCGAAAGCGTGGCGGCCATCATGACCGCGCTCCGCGCCGTCGTCGAGCGCTTCGGGCTGCCCATGGCGCTCTATACCGATCGCGCTCATTGGGCCGTGCATACGCCCACCGCCGGCAGCGCACCGGATGGGCGCCACCCCACGCAGGTCGGCCGCGCCCTCGCTCGCCTCGGCATTGAGCACATTCTCGGCTACTCGCCCCAGGCGCGCGGCCGCAGCGAACGGGTCAATCGCACTCTGCAAGACCGCCTCGTGAACGAGCTGCGAGTGGCGGGGATCACCAGCGTGGCGAGCGCGAACCGGTATCTGCGGGAGGACTTCGTGCCCGCCTTCAACCGCGAATTTGGCCGCCCGCCGGCGGACGCCACGTCGGCCTTCGTGCCCCTCGGGCGCGTGGATCTCGACCAGATCCTCTGCGTGGAGGACGAACGTGTCATCGGCCGCGACAACGTCGTGACAAGCGACGGCCTGCCGTTGCAAGTGGCCAAGCAGCCGGGGCGCCGCACGTGCGCAGGCCTGCGGGTCCTCGTCCGTCGCCACCTCAACGGCCAGCTTTCGCTGTGGTACGGCACGCGGTGTCTGGGCCGGTACGACGATCACGGTCGCCCACTGCGTGCCGCCTGATGCCGCTCGATGTTCACCGAGCGGCCATTTCATGGTGTCAAACAGTTGCGGTCAAATCACGTATCAGCAACATCTCAAGCGCCGGCGACCGCAACATAGTACTGGGTCCACAGCAGCCAGTCGAACGCCCCGCCCCTTAGCCGCCGCTCGAGCCAGGCGGCCACCCGCCGGGCCGCTTCCCCGCCGGCTTCGGCAAGCAACGGTAGGTAGAGCCCGGATGTGTGCGATTCGCGAATGGCGAACCCGGCCTCCGTGAGCTGACGCCGAACTTCGTCTGCCGTCATCAGATTCACGTGCCCGGTCGGCAGGATCGGCTCGCGGTAGACGAGACGCACGAGGTCGATGATGCCCGGCAGCACCGCGACCTTCGCGCAGACCTCGAGCGGGCTGTAACGCTGCGGCGTCGACAGCACCAGGACACCGCCGGGTCGCAGCAGGCGCCGCATGCCCGCCAGCGCCGCACGGGATTCGACGATGTGCTCGATCACCTCCGTGCACAGCACGAGGTCGAAGGAGCCCGGACGGAGCGTCGAGCGTCGGATGTCGTCGTGCATGACGCTGACGTTGTGGTGGCGCGCGGCCACCGACCGGACGGCATCCAGATAGGCCGCCTGCACGTCGCTGACCGTGACGCGGTCGAACAGGCGCGCGAGCAGCGGAACGTACACGCCGGAGCCCGGGCCCACCTCGAGCGCAGCGCCGCGACGGCGTGCGGCGGCGCGTGTCACGCGGTCGACGATCCAGTCGCGACGAGCACAGTGCAGCCAGCGGCGCGTCGCGTTGCGAGACTCATAGAGCGCGCGCTGCAGCGCGACGAGCTCCGTGCTCGTGCTCACCGCGGCCGGCTCGCCGTACGCTTCCTCGTCGGCGCTTCGCGCGCCCCCGTCTTGTGCGGCCACGGACAGAGCGCGCGCACGGGACATACCGGACACTTCGGCTTGACGGCCACGCACGTGCGCCGGCCGTGCGTGATCAGCAGATGCGTCGCCTGGGTGAGCGAATCGGGCGGCAGGACGGCCACGAGCTGATCGTGCACCGCGTCGGGATCCTCGGCGCGCGCGAGCCCGAGCCGCTGCGACACACGGAACACGTGAGTGTCCACGGCGAGGGCCTGCCCGCCGAACGCGTTGCCGATGACGACGTTCGCGGTCTTGAGGCCGACGCCCGGCAGCTCGACCAGCGCCTCGCGTGTCTTGGGAACCTCACCGCCGTGGCGCTCGACGAGTGCCTTCGACATGCCGAGCAGCGACCGCGTCTTCGCGCGAAAAAATCCCGTGGAGCGAATCTGCGTCTCGAGGCTCGGCGGCCGTGCTCGCGCGAGCTCACGCGCCGTCGGATATTTCCGGAAGAGCGCGGGCGTGACCATATTGACGCGCTCGTCCGTACACTGCGCCGACAGGATCGTCGCCACGAGCAGCTCGAACGGCGTGCGGAAATCGAGTGCGATTCTGGCATCCGGATACGCGCGCTCCAGCAGGTCCAGGAGCTCTCTGGCCCGCGCCTGCTTCGCGGCACGACGCTCCGCCATGGCTCAGTCCCCCACCCGAACCGCGCGCTCGCTCACGCCCACATGAGCCACGTCCACCGGAAATGCCAGTCGCGCGGCGATCTGCGGCGTCGGATCGTAGTTGCGCACCACCCAGTCCACGAGGGCCTGCGGCAGTGGCAGCCCGCCGAGCCGCGCTCGGTCGACGGCCAGCGCGAACGGTCGGTCCGTGGCCGGCACGACGCGTACTCGTGCCGCGACGTCGGGGCCCGGCTGAGCCACGACGACGTCGATGAAGCCGGAACCCAGCCGCACCTGCGTGCCCCGGAAGCCCTTCAGCGCTGCCATGAACGCCTGCAAATCGCCCGCCTCGATCTCCATGCGCTGCAGGTGCATGCGCCCGACGTCGAACAGCTCGACGCGGCCGGCTTCCAGCGCATACGGGTTGACGAGCACGTCATCGGCGACGGCCGCGAGATCGTGGACGCGCAGCGTGGCGACGTCCCGCTTGCGCAGCTCACCGAGCGTCGCCGCGCGCGCGCTGAGCTCGACGCGCCGGACGCGACCGCGGGCGATCTCGCTGTCATACGTCAGACGGATGTCGAGACCATCGACGTCGCGCGCGACTTCGTCGACACGGCGGCGCAGGCCAGCCTCCAGCGCGCGCGCCAGCGCGTCAGGCGGCATCGTCACGTCGCTGACGCGTCGGGCGCGCAACGTTCCCATGGAGCCATCGGGCAGCGGCAGCTCCGCGATCACCGGGTACGCGCGCGCGAGCTCGGGATCGTGCGCGAGCCGATCCATCACGCGCAGACTCTTGGCCTCGGTGAAGTCCGGTCCCTGGTCTCCCGACTTGAGGATCATGTAGTCGATGCCGAGCGGCTCGCCTTGCCATGGCCGCGTGAGCCGCAGCGGCAGATCGTCGCGCGTGGCGTAGTAACGAAAGTTGCTCACCGAAAAATAGTTGTCGTTCGGCACGACGCTCACCGTCGCGGACCGCCCCACGTGGTCTTGAACGATCGCGCGCAGGAAATCTCGCTGATGCCACTCCGCGCGCACGGGCGGGCTCGCGAGCACCCACGGCATGTCGAGCCGCGGCAGCTTGAAGGGCGGCGGCACCGCCCACAAGACGCCCGAGAGCTGCGCGACGCCTGCGACGAGGAGCACGGCGCCGAGCGCCGTTTGCCAGCGCCGCCCGAGCGCGCCGACGCTGATAGCCGCCAGCGTCGAGGCGATGGGCAGCAACGGCAGCGTATAGCGGAGGTCTTTGTTGCGAAGCAGCATGAACAGCGCGAACGGGACGACGAACGCAACGACCACGAACGCCTCGCGCCGGAGCAGCGCGATGACGATGCCCGCGATCACGAGGAGCGTCGCCACGAGGCCTAGCTGCATCGGCAGCGACGTCGGATAGAAGGCGAGCGCGGCGCCCGAGAGCGTCGGCGGCTTGCCTTCCTCGGCTCCGTGCACGACGGCGCGCAGCGCGATCTGACGAGGAATGCCGATGAGGCGCGGTCCGTACCAGACGAGGCACAGCGCCGCCCCCACGGCCGCGGCCAGCAGCGCGTTGACCACCGCCCGGCGTCGGCGTTCTCGGATGAGCACCCAGAGAACCGGGGGCAGGAGATAGGCCGCGAACGGCGGCTTAATCAGCATGCCGAGGCCGAACACGACGCCCGCAAGCAGTGACCAGCTCACCCGCGTGAATCCCTCCGTCCGCCACAGGACGAGGAGCGCCGTTGCGACGAGCGCGGCAAGTGGCAAGTCGAGCTGGAAGCGCAGCGCGCTGAACAACACGAACGGAGCGGTGCCGAAGATCCACGCGGCCGCCACACCCGCCGCACCTCCGCCCACGGCCCGGCCGAGCGCGTATGTCGCCGCCATCCCCCACGCGAGAAATCCGAGCATCGCGATCTGCGCGGCCGCGGCGTCGGTTGGGAGCACGCGATACACGAGCGCGGCCGCGCACGGCACCACGGGCGGATAGAAGGATGATCGCTCGACGATCGCGCGCCAGTCACGGGCCGTCAGGTCGTGGGCGCAGGTCACGGTGCGCTCGAGATGGTTCGCGTGGTCCCACTCCGGCGGTCGCGTGTCGATCGCCAGCCAGATCGCGACGCACACGGCAATGGCGGCCCACGCCGCGGCGACGAGCGCCCAGTCGCGGCCCGACGGTGCAGACAGCGGCGTCACCGGCGCAGCTCGGCGCGGATGGCCGCGATCCGAGCGCGCTGCTCGTCCGGGGTGAGCACGCGCGGCTCGTGGGCGTAGGTCCACACGGGGCGCCGCGGAGCGGGATCGTCCGCGCGCCGTGGAACGAGATGCCAGTGGATGTGAGGCAGCTCGTTGCCGAGCAGCTCGTAGTTCAGCTTCTGCGCCTCGTAGACCACCGCGAGCACGCGAGCGAGCTCGGCGACGCCGTCGATGAGCGCGTGCCGCTCGTTCGGGTCGAGCTGCCACAGCTCGGTCGCGTGCCGCTTGAGGACCAGCAGCGTCCAGCCGGGAAAGAACTGATCGCTGTGGAGGTACGCCGCGGCGGGGCCGCAGTCGGCGATGTGCGCGGCGGCCGCCGGCCAATCACCGCGACAGGCACGGCACTCGACGGTCACCGCGCCGCGAGGAACGCGCCGAGGCGCCGCAGACCTTCTCGGATGCGTTCGATCGACGACGCGTACGAAAAGCGCAGGTAGCCCTCGGCGTTGCTGCCGAAGGCGACGCCGGGCGTGACGGCGACGTGCGCGTGCTCCAGGATCTCGTACGCGAACCGGACGGAGTCGCCCGTGAAGCGGCGCGCATTGGCGAGCACGTAGAACGCCCCCTGCGGCTCGAACTCCACGCCGAGCCCGATCGCGCGCAGACCGTCGACCATCGCGCGGCGCCGCTCGGCGAAGATACGCCGGAAGCGGACGGGCTCGTCCGCGGCCTCACGCAGCGCCGCCACGCCGGCCCACTGCACGAACTCGTTGGTCGAGATGAAGAAATTGCCATAGACGGTCTGCAGCGCGCGCACGTGCGCATGCGGCGCGATGACCCAGCCGAGCCGCCAGCCGGTCATGGCGAACGCCTTTGAAAACCCGTTGAGGACGAAGGCGCGGTCGGTGAACTCGAGAATCGAGTGGTCGCGTCCGCCCTCGGTCAGCCCGTGATAGATCTCGTCGGACACGACGGGGATGTCGTGGTCGCCCGCGAGCGCGGCGATGGCCGCCATGCGCGCCGGTGCGAGCACCGCGCCCGTCGGGTTCGCGGGCGAGTTCACGAGGATTGCCTTCGTCCGCGCCGTCAGACGCTCGCCGATCGCCTCGGCCCTATACTGAAAACCATCCGCCTCGCTGATGGCAACCTCGATCGGCGCGCCGTCGGCGTAGCGGATGAAATTTGGATAGCAGGCGTAATAAGGGTTCGAGAGCACGACCTCGTCACCTGGATCGAGCAAGTGACCGAACAGCAGCAGCATCGCGGGCGACGTGCCCGGCGTGACGAGCACCTGTTCGGGTGACACCGTCACGCCGTAGACCCGCGCGTAGTGCTCGGCGATCGCCTCGCGAAGCTCGAGGATCCCGAGACTGTGCGTGTACCGCGCGCGACCATCCTTGAGGGCTCTGTCCAGCGCGTCGCGTACGACCGGTGGCGCATCGAAGTCGGGCTCGCCGTACTCGAGATGCACCACGTCGACGCCCGCGCGCTCGAGCCGCTCGGCGCGCTCGGCGACCTCGACGGCGAGAAAGGGCTCGATGTCGCGGACGCGACGGGCGACGTCGCGCATCAGCGGCCGCGCTCCTCGCGGGCCACCCGCCAGCGCGCCCTGACGATCTGCCCGAGCATCCGCGGGCCGTCGGTCAGCACCCCGACCTTGCTCGCCGGCTGATCCTCCCAGTTCACCGCAACCTCGACGACGCGCCATCCGCGCGCGCGAGCCCGGAGCAGCAGCTCGACGTCGAAACCGAAACCGTCCGTCGAAAGCCGCGGAAAGAGATCGACGGCAGCCGCGGCCGTGAACGCCTTGAAGCCGCACTGCGAGTCCCGGACGCCGGTGAGCCCGAGCCGTTCGACGACGAGGTTGAACATGCGGCCCGCGACCACGCGGTGGCGCTGCGCGCGCACGACGATCCCCGCCGCGCCGATGGCTCGCGAGCCGATCGCGACGTCGGCCCCCGCGGAGAGCGCACCCTCGAGGCGCTTGAGCTCGGTGATCGGCGTCGCGCCGTCGGCGTCCGCGAACACCCGATAGGCTCCGCACGCCGCGAGCATTCCGGCCCGGACCGCCGCGCCTTTGCCGCGATTGCTCGGCTGTTGCAGCAGCCGCACCTGCGGACATCGGCGCGACGCCGCCTGTGCGACGTCGGGCGTGGCGTCCGTGGAGCCGTCGTCGACGACGATGACCTCCCACGGCTCGCCGCGCGTCCCGAGATACGACATGACCTCGTCGAGGTAGCGCGGCAGCCGCGTCGCCTCGTTGAAGGCCGGAATGACGACCGACCAGATCACGAAGAGATGACCGACAGGTCGATCTGACGCCGGCGGCGGGCTACGCCGGTCGCGTGCGCGGCGCGGGCCACCCCGGCGGCCACCGCCGGGGCCACCGATTTGTTGAAGACGCTCGGGATGATGTACTCCTCGGTGAGCTCGGACCGTCCGACGCACGCCGCGATCGCCCGCGCGGCGGCGACCTTCATCTCGTCGTTGACCGTGCGTGCACGCGAGTCCAGCAGGCCCCGGAAGAATCCGGGGAAACAGAGCACGTTGTTGATCTGGTTGGGGTAGTCGGAGCGTCCCGTCGCCATCACACGCACGTGCCGCCCCGCCTCTTCGGGCTGGATCTCGGGCACCGGATTCGCCATGGCGAACACGATCGGATCGCGGGCCATGCGGCGGACGTCCCGGACGCTGAGAATGCCGGGCACGGACAAGCCGATGAAGACATCGGCGCGCTGGAGCGCGTCCGCCAGCCGGCCCGTGACGTGGCGCGGGTTCGTCGCGCCGGCGACCCAGCGCTTCATGAAGTCCATGCCCTCGGAGCGCCGTTTGTGGATGATGCCGAACTCGTCCACGCCAATGATGTCACGAACCCCGCTGCTCAGGAGAATCTTGATCGTCGCCGTCCCCGCCGCGCCGACGCCGGTGACCACCACCCTAAGCTTCCTGAGGTCTTTTTTGACGATCCGCAGCGCGTTCAGCAGCGCCGCCAGCACCACGACCGCCGTACCGTGTTGATCATCGTGGAACACCGGGATGTCGAGCTCTTTGCGGAGCCGTTCCTCGATCTCGAAGCACCGCGGTGCCGCGATGTCCTCGAGATTGATCCCGCCGAAGCCGGGCGCCAGGGACTTCACGGTTTCGACGATCTTGTCGGGTTCCTTCGTCGCCAGGCAAATCGGGAACGCATCGACGTTGGCGAACTCCTTGAAGAGCATCGCCTTGCCTTCCATCACCGGCAGCGCCGCCTCGGGACCGATATCCCCCAGGCCCAGGACGGCCGTCCCATCGGTCACGACCGCGACGGTGTTCTGCTTGATCGTCAGCGAGAACGCGCGGTGCCGGTCCTCCTTGATGGCCAAGCACACGCGGGCGACGCCCGGCGTGTACGCCATGGACAGGTCATCGCGAGTCCGGACGGGAACCTTGCTGTGGACCTCGATCTTGCCGCCGAGGTGCATGAGAAACGTGCGATCGGAGATATTGATGACCCGGACACCCGCCGTCTGCTTGAGGCGATTGACGATGTGGGAACCGTGGACGCTATCGCGCGCGTTGATCGTGATGTCGCGGATGATCCGATCACGCCCGGACTCGACGAGGTCGACCGCACCGATGTCCCCGCCGGCGTCGCCGATCGCCATGGCGACGCGGCCGAGCATCCCGGGTCGGTTCTGGATGGCCAGGCGGACGGTCAGGCTATAGCTGGCACTCGGCGCAACGGAGGACACTCTTTGCTTCTACCCCTGTGCTCGGAGCCAAGTCAAACTTGGCGCGTCCCGAAGGTGGGGATGGACGTCGTCGCTGTCCCGTTGTAGAACTCACTCCGCCAAAAGCGCCAACGGGCACTCATCGAATCAGCCGTGTCGGGTCGAAACTGTGACGAACGATGACGTGCCTGTGTCGTCGCAGGCCGAAAGAGAGTAGCAGGCGAATCAAGATCTGAATACGTGAACGGGAATTCCCATCGAACCGGCCTCAGACGGTGAGGACTTCGTTCGAGACGTAGGACTTACAACCGGTTAGGAAAAATTGGGAACTGCTGGCCTGTTTCTTGAACACATCTGGGCGCCAAGAAACGCTGAGAGGGCCACGAGCATCATAGAGATAAAAGACACTCGACCCGGTGACAGCATGACATTCCGCGAGCAGGCGCACGACAATCACAACGACGCTGAACACCTCGTACCGGCGGCTGCACTCGCCACAGACGAAGAGGCGCCGCCCGCCGCAATCCACGAGGACGAGGCCGAAGAGGTTCAGCCCATTCCCGAGGAAGCGCTCACACCGCTTCCCGCGAAGGGCGAAGATCCCGTTCGCCTCTATCTCAAGGAGATCGGCAAGGTTCCGCTACTAACAGCGCAGCAAGAGGTCCAGATCGGCCGCCGTATCGAGGTCGGTCAGATCGCGCTGCGCCGCGGACTGGCGGGCATCCCGATGGCGGTGCGGGCGCTGCTGGAGGTCGGCGATCGGCTGCGGCGCAACGACATCGCGGCCGACGACGTCATCGTTCTCCCCGAAGGCGGCGAGCTCGAGGCCAAGGAGATCCGTCCGGTGCTTCTGGCCTTCGGCCGCATCCGCCGGCTGGAGCGGAAGATCACGCGGCTCGAGGAGTCGCTCGCCGATAAGCGGCGGTCCGCCACGGGACGCGCCAACGTTCAGAGGCAGATCGCGGTCTATCGCGCGGGGATCCAGAAGACCGTCGCCGACATGCCGCTGAAGCCTGCGCTGATCGACGATCTCGTCGGCAAGGTGCGGCGTCTCTGCCAGCGAATCGACGGGCTCGCTCAGGAGGCCCGACGCAATCGCACGGCGTCGCTCGCCCGCGAGCTCAAAAACCTCGAGCAAGAGGCGGGGCTGCCGCGCAAGCATCTGCTCGCGGTGCTGGCCGAGATCGAGACGAGCGACCGGACCGTACGTCAGGCCAAGCGCGAGCTCATGGAGGCCAATCTCCGGCTCGTGGTGTCCGTGGCGAAGCGCTACCTCGGCAGCGACCTCTCGCTGCTCGACCTCGTCCAGGAAGGCAACATCGGCCTGATGAAGGCGGTCGACCGGTTCCAATACCGGCGCGGGTTCAAGTTCTCGACCTACGCGACGTGGTGGATCCGCCAGGCCATCACGCGTGCGATCGCGGACCACTCGCGCACGATCCGGATTCCGGTACACATGGTCGAGACGCTGAATCGCATCTCGCGCGTGAACCGCAACATGGTGAACGAGATGGGCCGCGAGCCGACGCCGGAGGAGCTCGCCCAGCGGACGGGCGTGCCGGCCAAAAAGGTGCGGCTCATCCTGGAGTCCTCGCGCAAGCCGCTCTCGCTCGAGACGCCGATCGGCGAGGACAGCGAGCTCGGCGACTTCCTCGAGGACAAGTCGGCGGGGTCCCCGAACGACACGCTACTGGGTCAGGACCTCACGACACAGGTCGAGCGCGCGCTCGCGACGCTATCGCCGAAGGAGAAGGAAATCCTCCGGCTGCGGTTCGGAATCGGCGAGGAGGGCGAGCACACGCTCGAAGAGGTCGGCAAGCGGTTCGCCGTCACCCGCGAGCGTATTCGGCAGATCGAAGCCAAGGCGCTCCGTAAGCTGCGCCACCCGCTGCGGGGGCGCAACCTCAAGGCCTTCGTCGAGAACTAGCCTCTCTACGGCCCGGGCGGGGGCGGCGGCGCTCCGCTTCCCCCGTTCGGGCTCGCAAATCGACATCACGGTGCGCCTGCCAGCGCGCACCGCTTTCTCGCCGGAAGCGACGCACGCGCCGCAGAGCTCAGTTGCCGACGGTGCGGAGAACAGCCTCCCAGACGTTGCTGAGCTCGGTGCGGCCCTCGGCGGCTTGCTTGCGCACCGCGGTCTGCACGAGCACGAGATGATGCGCCGGGTCGACGAGGATCGTCTGGCCCCGCACACCGAGCAGCGCGAACATCCGCCGCTCCCCGGGGAAGATCCACGTCTGGTAGCCATAGCCGAAGAAAGGCGTCGCGACGCCCGGTCGTAAATGGTGCTGCGCCGACGCGAGGATGCTCGCCTGCCGGACCCACGCGGCGGGAATGATCTCGCGCCCGCGCCAGTTGCCGTCGTGCGCCAGCAGCGCGTAATCACGCAGCACCGCGTTGATGCAGCAGTACGTCGACTCCTGACCGGTGCGGTCCACCAACCATGTCGCATCGGCCTCCGCACCGATGGGGCGCCAGATCTTGTCCGACAGGTAGTCGGCCACGGGCCGGCCGACGGCGTAGCGCAAAACGAGGCCGAGCACCTGCGTCTCCGCTGACGAGTACGAGAACTTCGTGCCCGCGGGAGCGACGCGATCGTTGAACGGCTTCACGGCCGCGACGCCGCCGGGGCCGACCTGCCGAAACGTGTCGTCGACGAGCCGCGTCACGTCATCGCGCCCCGAATACTCCTCGACGAAGCGCACGCCCGACGACATCTGGAGCAGGTCACGGAGCGAGGTCCGCCCGTATTCGGTACCATCGAGCTCGGCGACGTAGGGGGCCGCAACATCGTCCACCGAGTGGATGCGCCCCTCGGCGATCGCAATCCCGATCAGCATCGACGTCACCGTTTTCGCCATCGACCACGACGTGAATCGATGACGGTCGTTGCGCCCGTACTGGTACCGCTCGATCAGAATCGTGTCGCCGCGCGCGACGAGCAAACCCGTTGCCGGATTACGTGAAAGATAGCGGTCGAGGTCGGCCGTGCTCCCCTGGTAGTAGTACTGAACGGTCGGCTCGGCGCTCGCACGGCCTAGGCGCGATGCAGTCTCGCCGCGCTTGATCAGGCGACTGTCGAAGACCTGGTCGAGCGCGCTGTGAGAGCCGACCAGAAATGGCACGCGAAAAAACGTCGTGCGGTCCCCCGCGGGAAAACCGGCGTTCCCGCCATACTCGTCGGCGTCCGGCCCGTCCGCGGAGAATCGCGGCGACGGACCGACCACGGCCGCCGCGCCGGCGCGAGTGCCGCTGCCCTCGCGGGGAGCAGAAGCTGTACACGCCGCCGCCGCGACGGCGAGTGTTAAGAGTACCGCGGCGCAGCGACCGATGTGCGTCATCGCGCGGCATCGTATCACCGCCGCCCATGATCGCAGGCGTATCATGACGCCCACCGTCCAGCAGGAGGCGCGATCATGCTCACACGGTTACTCGCCACCACCATCGCGCTGTTCGCGCTGTGTCTCACCGCCGATGGGCTCGTCGCTCAGCCTGGTCCGATCAGGATCGGCTTCACGACCGATCTGACGGGCACCGCTGCGCAAGCGGCCAAGGACATGGTGAACGGGCTGACGATGTACCTGGACGAGATCGGTGGTCAGATGGCGGGACGCAAAGTGGACCTCATCGTCGAGGACACACAGGGCCGCCCCGACGTGGCCCTGACAAAGCTTCGCAAGCTCGTCGAGCATGACCGCGTGCACCTGATCGCCGGCGTGCTGTTCGGCCACCTCGGCTACGCGATGGCGCCGAAGGTCGAGGAGTACAAGATCCCGGCGCTGTTCACCGTGACGGCCGCGGACGATCTGACGCAGCGGCAGAAGTATCGCTGGATCATCCGAACCGGGTGGACCTCGAGCCAACCGTCGCATCCGTTCGGCGAATACGCCGCGAAGACACTGGGCTACAAGCGGGTGGCCGTCATCGCATCCGATTATGCGTTTGGCTGGGAAGTCGTGGGCGGCTTCCAGCGCACGTTCGAGGAGAACGGTGGTCAGATCATCCAGAAACTCTGGGCGCCGCTCGGCGCCATGGACCTGGCCCCGTTCATTGCCAAGATCCGACGCGACGCCGATGCGGTGTTGACGATGATCGCCGGCGCATCGACCATCCAGTTCTTCAAGCAGTACGAAGAGGCGGGGCTGAAGGCCAAGATCCCGGTCATCGCCGGCGGGCCCGCGGTGGACGAGGCCCTGCTGCCGTCGATGGGCGACGAAGCCCTCGGCGTCGTGAGCCCGCTCATCTACAGCGGCGCCCTCGACACGCCGGTGAACCGCCGGTTCGCCAAGGACTACCGCGCGCGCTTCGGCAAGGTGCCCTCCTACTTCGCGGAAACGAATTACACGAGCGGGCGCTGGATCGCCGAGGCCGTGAAATCACTCGGCGGCAACGTGGAAGACCGAGAGAAGCTGCTCGCAGCGCTGCGGAAGGTCGAGATGCCCGACGCACCGCGCGGGCCCATCAAGCTCGACGCGTACGGTAATCCGATTCAGAACGTCTACGTTCGGAAGGTCGAGCGCAACCGCGACGGCGAGCTTCAGAACACGGTCATCGTGACGATCCCCGCCGTCTCGCAGTTCTGGAAATACAATCCGGAGGAGTTTTTGCGGCGACCCGTCTACAGCCGCGACGTGCCGCCGTGCCGCTTCTGCTGAAGGCCGCGCGGCCAGGTCGCGTCACAGCCCCCGACACGACGTGAAGATCGCGAGGAAGATCACGAGGCCGGCCGGGATCAGCGTCACGACGACGGAGACAACGGTGAACAGCGTGAAGGCGATCGGGCCGAACACCGGCGTGCTGACGTGCCACAGCCGGGCGACCAGGAGCTCGAGGATCCAGCCGCAGGTGTAAAAGGCATTGGCGACGACCCAGTACGCCGCGATCGCGATGATGACGAGCAGCGCCGGCTTCGGCATGCCCATCGGCACGCCGACGCTGCGGTCGCAGCCGAACGCGACGGCATAGAAGACGGACAGCGTCACGAGGCTCGTGACGCCGACGATCAGGTTGTAGGGCAGCCGGCGCAGCTCCCACCACGCAACGACATGCGCCGGATGCGACTTCTCCAGCTGGTGCGCGAAGATCCAGCCGGCCAGACGCCACGAAATGCGAAAGAGCGGTGCGGCCCTCATCCCCCTCCGACCACTATACCGGCTCGACGCTACACCGGCATGACACCGTGCTTGCGCCACGGCCGCTCCACGCGCTTGGTACGCGCCATGGCGAGCGCGCGAATCAGCGTCGGGCGTGTGTCGCGCGGATCGATCACGTCGTCGATCAGCGCCGCGCCGGCCGCGATGTAGGGGCTGATCAGCGCGCGAAACTGGTCGATCTTCCTCGCCCGCTCGGCCGCCGGGTCACTGGCGGCCGCGATCTCCTTCCGGAAGACGATGTTGCTGCCACCCTCCGGTCCCATGACGCTGATCTCCGCCGTCGGCCACGCGACGATCAGGTCGGGCTCGTACGCGCGGCCGCACATGACGAAGTACCCGGCGCCGTACGCCTTGCGCATGACGACGGTCAGCTTCGGCACGGTCGCCTCGCTCACCGCGTAGAGCATCTTGGCGCCGTGGCGGATGATCCCCGCACGCTCGACCTTGCTGCCCACCATGAAGCCGGGGACATCCTGGAAGAACACCAGCGGAATCCCGAAGGCGTCGCACAGCATGATGAAGCGCGCGGCCTTGTCGGCGGCGTCGATGTCGAGCGCGCCGCCGAGCACTATCGGCTGATTCGCGACGACACCGACGGGGTGGCCGTCGAGCCGGGCGAGGGCGACGACGATGTTGCGTGCCCAGGCAGGCTTGAGTTCGAACAGGCGGCCGTGGTCGACGACGGCACGCAGGACTTTCTTGACGTCGTACGCCCGACGCGCGTTGTCGGGCAGCATCGTGAGCAACGCGTCGTCGCGACGATCGACCGGGTCGTCGTTCGCGATCACCGGCGGCGGCTCCTGGTTGTGCGACGGGAAATACGACAGGTACTCCTTCACGACGGACAGACACGCCTCGTCGTCCGCGACCTCGAGATCGCCGACGCCGGAGATCTCGCAGTGCACCTTCGAGCCGCCGAGTTCCTCGGCGCTGATCTCCTCCCCGATCACCGCCTTCACGAGCGGCGGCCCGCCGAGCGCCATGTTGCTCGTCCCCTTCACCATCGGCACGAAGTCGGCGAGCGCGGGAATGTACGCGGTCCCCGCCGCACCCGGCCCCATCATCGCGGCCACCTGCGGGACGATGCCCGACATGATCGACTGCTCGCGAAAGAGCAGTCCCGAGCCCGCGAACCAGCGCGAGCCGATCGCCTCCTGGATCCGCGCGCCCGCGGAATCGATGAGCCAGATCATCGGCATCCGCTTGGTGTAGGCAATCTCCCGCGCGCGATTGCATTTGCTCTCCGCGTTGCGCCCCATCGAGCCGGCCATCACCGTGAAGTCATAGGCGATCAGCGAGGCGAGCCGTCCGTCGATCCGGCCGAAACCCGTGACGACACCGTCCGCCGGCGTCGAGCGGTGGGCGAGCTCGGGAGCGATTCCCGCGTGCGTGGCGTGAATGCCGATCTCGGTAAATGTGCCGGCGTCGAACAAACGGTCGATGCGCTCGCGCACCGTCAGCTTGCCGGCGGCGTGCTGTCGCGCGACGGCCTCGGCGCCGCCCATGCGGAGCACCTGCTCGCGTCGCCCCGCGAGCTCGTCCGCCTTGTCTTTCATCGACGCCACGACGCCGCCGGTGTCAGCGCGTCGAGCGCTTGGGGGCAACGATCCAGGTATTGATGCCGGTGTCGGGCGGCGAGCCGCTCAGCATCGTGACCATCGTCGCGATCTCGCTGCGGTGGTGCGTCGCGTGGTTGACGACGTGCTGCAGGAGCGGGCCCAGGGGCGCGCTAAATGCCTTGCCCTGCGTGTTCTTGTAGTCGACGACACGGCCGAGCTCCGCATCGCCCAGCGCATCGACGAACGCCTTCTGCTCGGCCTCGAGCGGGTCCCAGGCGCCGCGCACCGCGGCCATCGTCGTGAACTCGGCACCCGGCTGCTCGGTCGGCGAGGTGCCCTTCCATCGGCGCAGCCAGATGAGGTCCGCACCGTAGAGGTGGCCGAACATGCGCGTCACCTTCGAATGGCTGAACTGCGGACCGACGTCGCGGCCGCACAAGGTGTCGCCCAGCGCCGCCGCAAAATCGAACAGCGTCCGGTTCGCCCAGCGATGGTAGTCGTAAAGGTCGCGGATCATCGCCGCGCTCATCAGTCGAGCACCGCCACCGTGTCGCCCTCCTGCACCGTCTGCCCCTCGGCGACCCGGATCTCGGTCACGGCGCCGGAGCGCGGCGCCTCCACGGGGATCTCCATCTTCATCGACTCGAGCACGATCACGGGATCGCCGGCGGCGACCCGGTCGCCGACCTTCGCCGTGATTTGAAAGACGACACCCGTGATGTGTGCGCGGATCTCCTCAGCCATGGAACGCTCCTTGTTCGACCATCTGAGTGTGCACGCGTCCGAGGCGAAACGCCGGATGCGCGGCGATCGTCCGCAGCAACGGCAGTGTCGTCTTAACGCCCTCGACCACACACGCATCCAGTGCCCGTGCCAGCCGGTCGATGGCCTGCGCGCGGTCGGCGCCGCGCGCGACCAGCTTGAACAGCAGCGGATCGTAATGGACGGACACGACACTGCCCTCCACCACGCCGCACTCGAGACGGATGCCCTCGCCGTCGGGCAGCGTCAGCCGCGTGATCGTTCCCGGCGACGGCAGGAAGTTCTTCGCCGGGTCCTCCGCGTACACGCGCACCTCGATCGCCGCACCGTTCCGCGTGACCGTCTCCTGCGAGAACGCCAGCGGCTCACCGGCGGCGACGCGGAGCTGCGTCACGACGAGATCGATCCCGGTGACCTCCTCGGTGACCGGGTGCTCCACCTGCAGCCGCGTGTTCATCTCGAGAAAGTAGAAGCGGCTCTGCGCGTCCACGAGGAATTCGAGCGTGCCCGCATTGACGTAGCCGATGGCGCGGGCGCCGGCGACGGCCGCCCGCGTCAGGTCGCGGCGCGTCTGCGTGTCGAGATTCGGCGCGGGCGACTCCTCCACCAGCTTCTGGTGCCGCCGCTGGATCGAGCATTCGCGCTCGAACAGATGAACGACCGTACCCTTCGAATCGCCGAACACCTGCACCTCGATGTGGCGCGGAACCTCGAGATAGCGCTCGATGTAGACCTCGGCCCGCCCGAACGCGGATTCGGCGCGGCGCGTGGCGCTCGCGAACGCCGTCGGCAGATCCTGCTCGCGCGCCACGCGCGCCATGCCGATACCGCCGCCGCCCGCAGCGGCCTTCAGGATGATCGGGTAGCCGATCTCGCGCGCGACGATCTCCGCGTCACCGACGTCGGCGACCGCGTCGGGGCTCCCCGGCACGGTCGGCACGCCGGCGGCGGCCATGCGGCGGCGCGCCTCCGTCTTGTCCCCCATCGCGCGAATCGCCGCGGGGGACGGACCGATGAACGTCAGTCCGGCGTCGGCGCAGGCCTGCGCGAAGCGCCAGTTCTCGGACAAGAAGCCGTAACCGGGATGGACGGCGTCGGCGCCGGATTCGCGCGCGGCAGCGAGCAGGCGCTCGAGATCGAGGTACGACTGGCGCGCGGGCGCCGGACCGATGAGCACCGCGTGATCGGCGTCCTTGACGTGAGGCGCGTCACGATCCGCTTCGGAGTACACCGCCACTGTGCGGAGCCCGAGCGCGCGGCATCCGCGCACGATGCGCCGCGCGATCTCTCCACGGTTGGCGACGAGAACGGTCCGAAACACGCTCAGGACAAGGCCGACAGCGGCTCGGTTGCGACGACGTCGGCCGCCGCAATGCGCCAGCCGGACGTCGTCGGCTCCCAGCGGATCTGCACGAGCGCGGTCGCTTCACCGGTCTCGACGCGGAGCTTCACCATGTTCTGACGCCCGATCGCCGCAAGGCCGACGACGCGCGTGGTCGCGACGCGGCCGCGCATCGCGGCGAACGCCGCCGCCACCGGCTCGCGCGCGGCAGGTGCCACCCACGCGGCGGCGCCCGCCTCATCGCCCGACTGCAGGGACGCGCGATGCGCGTCGACGGCGCGGGCCAGATCCTCGGCCATGACGCGAGGCTCGAAATCGGGAGGCGGCTGAACCAGATCGGCGACCGCCGCGTCGCTGGCCACGCCGAGGAGCGCGTGGTCGACGAGCGGCGCCGCGACGTCGCCGGTGATGCCGCCCGCCTTCTCGAGCGCTCGCAGGAGACGTTGCTGCCAGGCCTCCGCGCGTGCGCGCGCGCCCTCCTCGCGGGCGAGTCGCGCGAGCACGAGAGCGCCCGCGGCGGCGTGGCGTCGCTCCTCGGTGACGCAGCGAGCCAGGATTCGGCGTGTCGGAGGCTCGTACACGGCATTCGTCGACGCCAGGTGTCGCGCGTACACGGTGACGAGATGCGGCTTCAGGACGCCGTACGCTCCCGCGATACGCTCGAGCGTCTGCTGCGGTGCCTCTAGGCTCTCGAGGAGCTGCATGAACGCGACGACGCCCTCGTTGGCCGGCTCTGACTCCTGCGCCGGCGCTCGCAGCTCCGGCAGCCGACGGCCCCAGACATCGGCGTGCTGGGCGCAATCCCACACGTGCCGGCCGAACAGCAGCTTGGCGGGGAGCTCCGGCGTCAGCGCGATCCAGCCGCCGAGCACGCGCATGAGACGCTCTTCCGCGTACCGATATTGGCGAATGCGGCGTGCGGACTCGTCGACCGAAAGGTGGCCGGCCAGACGCTCGGAGCTCAATACACCTGAGAGCGCTGGGTGCTTTTGACCAGCCGCTCGATCTCCTCGTCGGTGAAGCCGGCGAGCTTGCGGGCATCCCTCGCGATGGAGATCGGCACGGCGTCGTGGTCGCCGTCGCGGCGCGTGCCGCCGAGGTTGAAGCGCTCGTCGATCGTCTCTTGGAACTCGATCGCCTTGCGCCGTCGCTCGGGGTCACCGCGCGTCAGCTCGTTCAGCCAGCGCGAGCCCATCCGCACGTGCGTGATCTCGTCGGCCAAGACGTAATCCACCGCCTTTTCGATGATCGGATCGCCGATCTTCTGCGCGATGTGGATGAGCTGGTTGAAGACGTCGCACGCGAGACCTTCCAGACCGCGATTGACGCCGGCCACGCGCGCCGCCGCGTCCTCGGCGCACGCGCAGCGCCACAAGATCGTGGACTCCGGAAACTCGCCGACGCGTCCGCCGAGATGCTCGAGCAGGTCGAGATAGATCTCGACGTGGCGCGACTCATCCCACACCTGCCGCGCCATGTCCATCGTGAATTCCCACGGCGCGTCCGGAAAATCGTAGACTGTGCGGCCCGCGCCCTCCATGGCCTGCAGCTCGCCGACCATGATGCCGTGCACGCGCTCGCGGATCGATTCGCGGCTGGCGAGGTCGGGAAACGGCGACAACCCCTGCTCGACCTTCAGCTGGGCAACGTCGCGGGCGCGCATGCGCACGAAGCGGTCTTCGCGCGCGAGCTTGTCGTAGGCGATCGGTCGGTCCACGGTGGCCTCCGCGGCAATGAACGGCTATTCAGCCAAAAGTGTAGCACGCGGCCGACGCGCCGACAGGCTCACGCCGATATGCGACAGGCTGCGGAGACGGCGTCCGCGAGCTCCCGGGCCGGCGGCGAAAGCGACCGGGTTGCGTACTCGATGCGGGCTCAGGCCGAGCCGTCGGTCGTGTCCGAGCCGCGCGAGACCGGCGTTGGGCGCACCAGCGCGGCCGGGCGTATCGCATCGGCGCCGAATCGGCCGGTGATGCGATCGACGGCGCGGGCCAGCCGCTCACGACGCACGGTGTCCGACTCCAGCAGCGCCAGCTGACCGGTCTGCTCGTCGATCAGCGCCGACGCCGACAGACCGATCAGCCGCACGGGCTGCGGCAGCGCCTCGCGCGACAACAGCACGCCGACCCGCCGGTAGAGCTCGAGACCGTCCTGTGTCGGCTCGCTCGTGTGGCTGCGCGTCAGGGTTCGGAAGTCGGCGAAGCGCAGCTTCAGCGTCACGCGCGCGGCCGCCAGATGCTCCGCGCGTAGCTCGCGCGCCACCCGCTCGGCCTGCGCGCGCAGTGTCGAATCGAGGCGGGCACGGTCGGAGGTGTCGCGCTCGAACGTCGTCTCGGCACCCATCGACTTCGGCGCGGTCCATGGCTCCACGGCTCGCTCGTCGCGCCCGAACGCGAGATCCTGCAGGTCGGCGCCATGATCACCGAGCCGGGCCACCAGCGTTGCGCGCGGGAGCCGCTGCAGCTGACCGATCGTCGCCACGCCGAGCGCGGCCAGATCCTTGGCCGTCGCCTTGCCGACGCCCCACAATCGCTCGATCGGGAGCGGCGCGAGGAACTCGGCCTCGCCGCCGGCGACGACGACGACCAGGCCGTCGGGCTTACGGAGGTCGGAAGCGATCTTCGCGATGAACTTGTTGCTCGCGAGCCCCGCGGAGGCCGTCAGACCGGTGTCGCTCCGGATCTTCGCCTTGATGCGCGCGACCACGTCGGGCGCCGGTCCGAACAGCGACTCCGTACCGGTGAGATCGACGAACGCCTCGTCCACCGACACCGGCTCCACCAGCGGCGAAAACTCGTCGAGGATGGTCATGATCTGCCGCGACACCGCCACGTACTTCGGCATGTCGACGCGCACGAACACGCCGTTCGGGCACAGGCGCGCGGCGCGGCTGATCGGCATGGCCGAGCGCACGCCGAACACGCGCGCCTCGTACGAGGCGGCCGACACGACGCCACGGCCCTTCGGATCGGCGCCGACGATCACGGGGCGGCCGCGGAGCTCCGGCCGGTCGCGCTGCTCGACGGACGCGTAGAACGCGTCCATGTCGATGTGTACGATCGCGCGCGGCGCGGCCACGGTCAGGCTCGCGCCAGACCGACCTCGGGGGCGACAGAGGCGAGCGCGTCGACGACGAACGCGATGTGCGCGTCGAGCTCGACGCCGAGCTCGGCCGCGCCGCGATAGACGTCCTCGCGATTCACCGTGCGCGCGAAGCCTTTGTCTTTGAGCTTCTTGCGCACCGACGCGGGCTCGAGCCCGTCGATGACTTTGCCGGGACGCACGAGCGCGCACGCGTGCACGAAGCCGGTGAGCTCATCGCACGCGTAGAGCGCGCGGTCCAGCAGGCTGCGCCGCGGCACGCCGGAGTAGTCGGCGTGAGCGAGGATCGCGTGGACGATGATGGGGTCGACCCGGCGCGCGAGCAGGATCTCGGCGCCTTTGAGCGGATGATGTGGCGCGCGCGGGTGCATCTCGTAGTCGAAGTCGTGCAGCATCCCGGCGGCGCCCCATGTCTCTTCGGGCTCGCCGTAGCGGCGCGCGTAGGCGCGCATGGACGCCTCGACGGCGCGCGCGTGCTTGCGGAGGCTTTCGCCCTTCGTGAACTCCGTCAGGATCGACCAGGCGTCGTCGCGCGAGAGGATGTCATCGCCTCCCGACGGCAGAACTCAGCCTTGACGAACGGCCTGCTGGCTCCGCCACTTGTCGATCGACTTCTTGGAAAACACCCAGCCGCCGTTCAGCTCCAGGCACGGGATACGACGCTCCGCGGCCATGACACTCAGCGCAGATTGTTCCATGGCGAGATATCGCGAGGCTTCTTCCAGGCTCAGCACGTCCTTCGGCGTCACGCGCGTTCCTCCTTGTCGACCGTCTTGCGGAGCGTCTCGATCTCCGCCTCCAGCGTGCGGATCCGCTCCACCAGCTGCTCGAGCGCTTTGCTCACGGGGTCGGGCAAGTCCGTCTGATTCATGTCGATACCGCCGACCCGCTGTCCGTCCTTGTATGTTACTCGGCCCGGCACGCCGACGACAACGCAGTTCGGCGGCACCTCGCGCACGACGACCGAGCCGGCGCCGATGCGGCTGTTGTCGCCGATCGTGAAACCGCCGATGATCGCGGCGCCCGCGCCGACGGTCACGTTGTGGCCGAGCGTGGGATGGCGCTTCTCGCGCTTCAGGCTCGTGCCGCCCAGGGTCACGCCCTGCAACAGCGTGACGTCGTCGCCGATCTCCGCCGTCTCACCGATCACCACGCCCATGCCGTGATCGATGAACAGCCGCCGCCCGATCCGCGCCGCCGGATGAATTTCGATGCCCGTGAAGAAGCGACCGAGATGGGACACCCAGCGCGCCGTCGTCGTCCAACCGGCGCGCCAGAGACGGTGGCCGAGCCGATGAAACGCAAGCGCGTGGACGCCCGGATAGCACACCAGGACTTCCACGGTCGAGCGGGCGGCCGGATCACGCTCGAGTACGGTGCGAATGTCGTCGCGCAAACGATCGAACATCACGCTTCCCCCTGTGAGCCGCGCAGGCGGCGCATCGCGTCCAGGGCCGCCGCCCGCATCGCCCCCGCCGCGACTTCGGCGGCATGCCTGCGGTCCTCCGGCAGCCCGTCGAGCGCATCCTCGATCTCGTGCGCCTTGACCACCAGCACTTCTTCCAGCGCTCGGCCCGTCACCAACTCGGTGGCCACGCTTGCGGCGGCGATCGTCGGCCCGCAGCCATACGCTTGGAAGCGCACGGCCTCGAGGCGACCGTCGCGCACGCGGACGAAGAACCTTGTCAGGTCGCCGCAGCCGGCATACTCGTCGCTGCCACTGCCGTCGGCGTCACGCATGAGCCCGGCATTCCTCGGGTTGAGGAAGTGCTCGAGAAGCGTGGCGCTGTACCTCACGCGGCGCCCACCGGCATCGCCTTTCGGATCTTGCTGACCACCTCGGTGACCGCCGCGATGACATAGTCGATGTCCTCCGCGGTCGTGGACCCGCCGAGCGACGAGCGCACCGCGCCCATGGCCCAGTCGAGCGGCACGCCCATCGCCACGAGCACGTGCGACGGCTCGACGCTGCCCGCGGTGCACGCCGATCCCGCCGACACCGCGATGCCCTTGAGATCCAGCCCGAGAACGATCGATTCCGACTCCACGTTGCGATAGCAGATGTTCGCGGTGCCGGGCAGCCGCTCGGTCGGGTGGCCGTTGAGGCGCACGTCCGGCACCGCGGCACGGATGCCGTTCCACATCCGATCGCGCAGCGCGCTCACCCGCTCGGCCTCCGCTTTCATGTCGCGCGCGCGCAGCTCGACCGCCTTGCCGAGACCGACGATGCCGGGGACGTTTTCCGTTCCCGCCCGGCGCCGGCGCTCGTGCTCGCCGCCGTGCTGGATCGACACCATCTTGGTCCCGCGCCGGACGTACAGGGCCGCGATGCCCTTGGGTCCGTAGATCTTGTGGCCCGAGAACGACAGCGCGTCGATGCCCATCGCGTCGACGTCGATGTCGACCTTGCCGAAGGTCTGCACGGCATCGACGTGGAACGCCACGTCCGCTTCGCGCGCGATGGCGCCGATCGCACCCACCGGCTGGATCGTGCCGACCTCGCTGTTGGCGTGCATGATCGAGATTGCAATGGTGTCCGGTCGCAGCGCGCGGCGGACGGCGTCGGGATCGATCATGCCGTGACCGTCGACGGGCAGATACGTCACCGCAAAGCCCTGCGCTTCGAGCGCCTGCGCCGAGCGCAGCACCGCGTGGTGCTCGATCGTCGACGTGATCAGATGACCGCCACCACGCGCCTGCGCCAGCCCCTTGAGGCCGAAGTTGTCCGACTCCGTGCCACCCGAGGTGAACACGAGCTCGTCGGGCCGCACGTGCAGAAACGCGCCGATGCGGTCGCGCGCCGCGTCGACGGCCGCGCGCGCGTCGCGGCCAAAGCCGTGCACGCTCGACGGATTGCCGTAGATATCGGAGAAATACGGAAGCATCGCCGCCACGACCTCAGGATGGACAGGCGTCGACGCGTTGTGATCGAGATACACTCGACGTGTCATTCCTTGCTCTCCCCCATGCGCGATGCTACGCTGCGCCCGCGATGGATTTGTCCGGAAAAAAATTCGGGATGCTGCTGTCGACCGCTCCCGAGCACACGACGAATCTCGATGCGGCGGTCGGGCTGTCCGAGGCCGCGCTGGCGCGCGGGACCGATGTGTACCTGTATCTCATAGACGACGGCGTCCGCGCCCTGGACGACGCGCGTGTGCGCGCGCTGCCGGATCGCGGCGCACGATTGTTCGTGTGCGCGTACGGCTGTCAGAAGCGGCGCATTCCGCTCGACCACGCCGATCGGGTCACGTACTGCGGCCTCGTCGTGCTCACCGATTTGATCAACGCGACCGAGCGCTTCGTCGCGCTGAACTGAGTCGCGCCCGGTGGCCGAGGCGCCCGTCCTCGTCCTCATCACCCAGGACCCGCGCGTCACGGGGCGCGCCTTCGAGGCGATGCGCATCGGCATCGGCATCGTCGCGGGCGAAAACGACGTGACGTTCGTCCTCACGGGTCCCGCGATCCATCTGCTGGACGACGACACCGACGACCTCGTGGATGGCGACGACATCGCGAAGTTCCGCGACAATCTGAAGCGGCTCGGCGTGCCGTTCCACGTCGAGACGACCGCGGTCCCGCGCGACGCCGAGTGGAACGCCGATGGCCACACGATCGTGCCGATCACCCGGACGCAGATCGCCGATCTCGTCCGTGTCGCGCGGCGCGTGCTCGTCTTCTGATGGCGCGGTCGCTCCATATCGTCAGCGGCCGCCATGCGGAGCTGGTGGCGGCCACCATCGAGCAGCAGAAGGCCGCGGGTGACGACGTCACCGTCGCCCTCCTGAGCGGCGCCGCGGCGCCCGACGTACCCGCCGGCGTGACCGTGCATCGCGTCCCGGCAGACTGGTCGTACGAGCGGCTGCTCGAAGCGGTCTTCGTCGCCGATCACGTGGCCACGTGGTAGCGCGCTACCGGTTTCGATATTCATCCAGCCACGCCATCTGAATCGCCTCGAGCAGCTTCTCGTTGCTGGCCTTCGGGTCGTCGGTGAACTCCGACAGCTCCGTGACATAGCGGTGCAGATCCGTGAACCGCACCGTGAGCGGGTCGGTATCCGGGAATTTCTCGCTGAGCGCGATCCCGATGTCCTCGGCGTCCCGCCACGTCATTTCGGAATCTCGACGACGACGTCGCCCCGCACGACGGCCTGACAGCCCAGACGCGAGTGGATGGTGAGGCCTTCGGCCGTGTCGAGCCGGTCCTCCTCGTCCTCCTGCATCTCGGACAGGTTTACCTCGCCTTCCTTGACGATGATGTGACACGTCGTGCACGCGCACGAGCCGCCGCAGTTGTGCTCCAGCTCGATGCCGCTGGCGAGTGCGATGTCGAGCAGCGAACCGGGCTTCCCGTGATCCGCGAGCGGATACCGGCTGTCGTCGACCTCGACGGTCTTGTTGAGCGGCAGAAATGTCACGCGGTGAATCGCCATCAGCCGCCGTCGCCGAGAATCTCGCTCGCGCGGCGCGACCCGAGCGCGCCCTTGAGCGCGGCGTCCATCAGCACCTCGGCCAGGTGCTCCGTCGCGCGATTGACGGCGGTGGTCGCCTCGTGGATCCGGTCGCGGTCGGTCCCCTCGCGAGCCGCGCGCAGCCCTGCCACCGCCGACTCGATCGACGTCCGCTCATCGGCGCTCACGAGCTCGGCCCCCTGCCGCAGCGCACGCGCCGCGTGCACCAGCACCGTGTCGGCCTCGTTGCGCGCCTCGATCAGCATGCGCGTCTCCACGTCGGCCTCGGCGTAGGTGAACGAATCCTCGATCATGCGCGCGACCTCGGCTTCAGTGAGACCGTAGGTCGGCTTCACCTCGATCGACGCGGCCTTGCCCGTCCGCTGCTCCCTGGCCTGGACCTGCAGGATGCCGTTGGCGTCGATGAGAAACGTCACCTCGATCTTCGGCATGCCGGCAGGCATGGGATCGATCCGCAGCTCGAAGCGGCCGAGCGAGCGGCAGTCCTTGGCGAGCTCGCGCTCGCCCTGGAGCACGTGCAGGTCGACCACCGTTTGACCGTCGACGGACGTCGTGAACATCTCGCGGGCGCTCGTCGGGATCGTCGTGTTGCGCGGGATGAGCACGTTCACGATCCCGCCCAGCGATTCGATCCCCAGCGACAGCGGCGTCACGTCGAGCAAGAGCATGTTCGTGATGCCGCCGGCGAGGATCTGCGCCTGCACCGCGGCGCCTAGCGCGACGACCTCGTCGGGATCGAGCTGGCTGTGGGGCGTTCGACCGAACAGCTCCTGGACCCGACGACGCACGAGCGGCACGCGCGTAGAGCCGCCGACGAGGACGACCTCGGCGATGTCCGCGGGCGTGAGGCCGGCATCGGCGAGCGCGCGCCGGCACGGCCCGAGTGTGCGCGCGACGAGCGGCTCGATCAGCCGCTCCAGATCAGCGCGCGTCAGCTCTCGACGGTACGTGAACCCGGCGAACGGGATGGTCAGCGTCGTGCGCTCGTCGGCCGACAGCCGGATCTTCGCGGCCTCCGCGGCAAGGCGCAGCTCCTGCATGGCCTCGGGATCGCGCGCGAGATCGACACAGTCGCGATCGAGCTCGGCGTGGTGCCGCGCCGCGATGTCCTCGAGCAGCCACAGCGCGAGCACGCGGTCGAAGTCGTCGCCGCCGAGATGCGTGTCGCCATTCGTGGCCAGCACCTCGAAAACGCCGTCCTTCACGCGCAGGATCGAGATGTCGAACGTGCCGCCGCCCAGGTCGTAGACCGCGATGACGCCCTCCGACAGCCGCTGCAGCCCGTACGCGAGCGAGGCGGCCGTCGGCTCGTTTACGATCCGAACGACATCGAGACCCGCGATGCGGCCGGCGTCCTTCGTGGCCTGACGCTGCGCATCGTTGAAGTACGCGGGAACGGTCACGACGGCACGCTCGACCGGCTCCCCGAAGTGGCGCTCGGCGCGCTCCTTCAGCGCCTTGAGAATCACGGCCGACACCTCGGGCGGCGTGACTTCACGACCGCCGACAGCGAGCTTCACGAGGCCATCGCCAGGCAGCACGCGGAACGGCAGATAGCGCGCCTCGTCCTTGACGTCCTCGAAGCCGCGCCCCATCAGCCGCTTGACGGAGTAGACGGTGTCCGCGGGCCGCCGAGCGAGCTGACGGCGCGCGGCTTCGCCCACGACGATGCCGTCGGGCGTGAACGCGACGACGGACGGCAGAAGCGGCCGGCCCTCGGCGTCCGGAATGACGCGCGGCAACCCCGTCGTGTCCTCGACATATGCGACGAGGCTGTTCGTCGTCCCGAGGTCAATTCCGATGATGGACGGCATCCGTCTCCTCGCCGAGCGCTTCGGTCAGATCGCCGATCACCGTACGCAGGTAGGCGCGGGTGGCGAGCGCGGTCTTGAACGCGGCGAGCACCTCCGCGCGATCGGCGGGCGCCGCGCTGTCCCAGCGACGGCTCAGCGGCCCCGTGAGCCGCCCGTCTTCGTTCTGCAGGCGTGCGCGCAGGGCCGCCCGCTGGTCGATGAGCGTGGTGCGCGTGGCCTCGTCGAGCGCGCCGACGCGCGCCTCCGCGAGCGCCTCCTGGATCTCGAACATCTCCTGCAGCAGCTCCGGCGGCGCCTTGGGCTTGGTGCGATCGTCCTCGCGTGTCTCGCGCCCTTCTTCGAGTCGCACCAGATAATCCACGCGGGCGATCGGGTCGCGCAGCGTGCGGTACGCGGCGTTCACGAGCGCGGAGCGCTGCTCCACGCGCGCGCGCTCGTCGGGCGGCGCCGACTGGTGAAAGTCGGGATGATGCTCGCGCGCCAGCGCGTAGAAGCTGCGCTGCAGCTCGCCGGCGTCGATGGCCAGCTTGCGCGGGAGCCCGAACACCTCGAAGTAATCGTTGCTCGTCACGGTTTCCCTAAAACACCAACGGGCCCGTCGAACGGGCCCGGGGCGTCATCCTCCCCGCATTCGCCTCAGGCGGTGAACGACGTGCCGCACCCGCACGACGACTTGGCGTTCGGGTTGACGAACGTGAAGCCACCGGTCAGGCCCTGCTTGACGTAATCGAGCGTCGTGCCGTTCAAGTAGAGGTAGCTCTTCTTGTCGACGACGAGCTTCACGCCGTCGATGTCGAACTCCTTGTCGTGCGGCCCCTTTTCCGAGTCGAACTCGAGCACGTACGACATCCCCGAGCAGCCGCCGCCGCGTACGCCCATGCGCAGAAAGACGGTGTCCGGCAGGTTCTGATCCGCCTTCAGCTGCTTCACCTGCTTGCTCGCCGCCTCGGACAGCCCGACCGCCATGTCCCCGTTCCTCCCTCTTATTTCGACGCCGCGTCGGCCTCGGCCGATGCGTGCTTGTCCTTGTAGTCCGCGAGCGCCGCCTTGATCGCGTCCTCCGCGAGGACCGAGCAATGGATCTTCACGGGCGGCAGCTTCAGCTCGTTGACGATGTCGGTGTTCTTGATCTTCGCCGCCTCGTCGACCGTCTTGCCCTTGAGCCATTCGGTGGCCAGGCTGGACGACGCGATGGCGCTGCCGCAGCCAAAGGTCTTGAACTTGGCATCCTCGATGACACCGGTCTCGAGGTTGACCTTGATCTGCAGCTTCATCACGTCACCGCACTCCGGCGCCCCGACGAGCCCGGTGCCCACGCCCGGCGTGTCCTTGGAGAACGACCCCACGTTGCGCGGGTTGTTGTAGTGATCGACCACTTTGTCGCTGTAGGCCATCGCGCTGCCCCCTTACTCGGCCTTCCATTTGATCGTCTTGAGATCGACACCCTCTTTCGCCAGCTCGTAGAGCGGCGACATCTCGCGCAGCCGCTTGATGACCTCGATCGTCCGCTGTCCGACGTACTCGACCTCCTCCTCGGTCGTGAACCGATGGAGGCTGAAGCGGATCGACGAATGTGCGAGCTCCGCGGAGGCGCCCAGGGCCGCGATCACGTACGACGGCTCCAGGGTCGACGACGTGCAGGCCGAGCCGGACGACAACGCCGTCTCCTTGTTGAGGCCCATCAGGACCGACTCGCCCTCGACATAGGCGAACGAGATGTTCAGGTTCTGCGGCAGGCGCCGATCGGGCCGTCCGTTCAGGAACGCCTCGTCGACGCTCGACAGGATCATGTCCTGCAACCGGTCCCGCAGCTTCGCCAGCCGCGCGCCCTCCGTCGCCATCTCGGCCTTCGCGATTTCGGCGGCACGCCCGAAGCCGACGATGAGTGGCACCGGCAGCGTCCCCGACCGCATGCCCCGCTCGTGGCCGCCACCCTCGATCATCGGCGCGATCCGGACCCGCGGGCCTTTACGCCGCACGTACAGCGCACCGACGCCCTTCGGGCCGTACATGAGGTGAGCGGTGCACGACAGCAGATCGATCCCCATCGCTTCCACGTCCACCGGGATCTTGCCCACGGCCTGGGTCGCATCGGTGTGGAAGATGATGCCCTCTTCCTTGGCGAGACGGCCGAGGGCCGCGATGTCCTGGATCGTTCCAATTTCGTTGTTGGCGAACATCACCGAGATCAGAATGGTCTTGTCGGTGATGGCCTTGCGAATCTCCTCGACGTCGACCAGCCCATCGGGCTGTACGGGCACGTACGTGACCGAGAACCCCTGTCGCTCGAGACGCTTGAACGAGTCCATGCTGGCGCGCTGCTCGATGACCGTGGTGACGAGATGAGTCCCCTTCTCACGGTACATCTCGGCCGCGCCCTTGACGGCGAGGTTGATCGCCTCGGTGCCGCCCGACGTGAACACGAGCTCCTTGGGGTCGCGCGCACCGATCAGCGCGGCGATCTTCGCGCGCGCGGCGTCGACCGCGCCCTCGGCCTCCCAGCCGAAGGGATGGTTACGGCTCGCGGGATGTCCGAACTTCTCGGTGAAATACGGCAGCATCGCCTCGACGACACGCGGATCGCACGGTGTTGTCGACTGCGCGTCCATGAAAATCGGAAACTTCAGCCCCATTCGCTTCTCCCGTCAACCCCTGATGGACAGCAGCTCTGGAACGTCGGCGTTCGTCAGCTCCGCCAGACTCATCGTGTCGAGCACGTGACTGATCGCCGCCTGGATCTTCTGCACCGGACGCCGCAAGTTACACGTTCCCATCTGTGGACAGTCGGCGTCCTCGAGGCACGACACGATGTTGATTGGCCCCTCGAGCGCCCTGATCACCTGGCCAACCGTGATCTCCGCCGGCCGGCGCGCCAGCGCGTATCCGCCCTTCGGTCCGTTCGTGCTGACGATCAGCCCCTGTTTGGCCAGCCGCTGGAGGATCTTGGCCATCAGCTCGGGCGGGATCGTGAACGCCTCGGCGATCCGTTTGGCGCTGACCGCGCCGAAGCCGTCGTTGATGGCGATATAATGAATCGCCATCAGCCCATAATCGGCGCGCTTGGTGAAGCGGAGCATGCTGTGTCCTCGTCCTTGCCGTTCGATTTCAGCATATCGCCGACGCTTTTAATCGGCGACTGTTTCGGTCGGATTCTCCCACCGCGATTGCCACCTGTCAACGAAAAGGACCGCGCATGACTGGGAAATCGAACGCGAATTCGGAGTTCGACTCCGAGCTGCATCGCACGGCGATCGCACAGCTCGACCGGGTCGCCGGGCGGCTCGGCCTCGACCCGGACATCCACGAGCGCCTCCGCTATCCGCGCCGTGCCCTCGTGGTGTCCATCCCCGTGAAGATGGACTCGGGAAAGACCGAGGTCTTCGTTGGGTACCGCGTTCACCACAGTACGGTGCTTGGACCAACCAAGGGTGGCCTCCGGTATGCGCCGGACGTCGACCTTGGCGAGGTCACCGCGCTGGCGATGCTGATGTCGTGGAAGTGCGCTCTGATGGGGCTGCCGTACGGCGGCGCCAAGGGCGGCGTGCGGTGCGACCCACGCAGGATGTCCATGCAGGAAAAGGAAAACCTCACCCGCCGCTACACGAGCGAGATCATTTTGCTGATCGGTCCGGACCTCGACATCCCCGCGCCCGACCTCGGCACCGATGAGCAGACGATGGCGTGGATGATGGACACCTACTCGATGACGCAGGGCAAGAGTGTTCCGGGCGTCGTCACCGGCTAGCCGTTGATCATCGGCGGCTCCGCCGGCCGCCGCGAGGCGACGGGCCGCGGCATCGTCTACGTGCTGCTTCAAGCGCTCAGCCAGCTCGGGAAGGCGCTGAAGGGCCAGAAGGTGGTGGTCCAGGGC
>JBKOUQ010000267.1:0-6031 GCA_046723475.1 Candidatus Methylomirabilota bacterium | reverse complement strand
GAGCGTGACGCCCTCGGCGTGCACGCGGCGCACGAGGTCGACGATGCCCGCCAGCTCGGCGGGGTTTAGGCCGGCCATCACCTCGTCCAGGAGCAAGAGCCGCGGCCGCGTAGCGAGCGCGCGCGCGACCTCGAGCCGCTTGCGCAGCGCGATCGGCAGCGCCCGAGCGCGCGCGTGCGCGTGCGGCCCCAGCCCGCACAGCGCGATGACGCGCTCGGCCTCCGTCCGCGCGTCGGCGACGTGGCGCGCGCGCGTGAGCGCGCCGATCATCACGTTGTCGGCCACCGACAGGTTGCCGAACGGCTTCACGATCTGAAAGGTTCGCGTGAGCCCCAGCCGCGAGACGGCGTGCGGCGGCAGCCCCGTCACATCCTGGCCGTCGAAGCGAATGCGGCCCTCGTCGGGCCGGTAGTAGCCCGCGATCACGTTGAACAGCGTCGTCTTGCCGGCGCCGTTGGGGCCGATGATGCCGAGCAGATCGCCCGCGCGGACCTCGAGACTCACCGCGCGCACCGCGGTGAGCCCACCAAAGCGCTTGGTCACCGACTCAAGCGTGAGCACGTGCTCTCCGCGCCGACAGCCGCGCGGCGATTCCCGTCAGCCCCTCGGGCGCGAACCGCACGATGAGGATCAGGACCACGCCGTAGATGATCAGATAGATGCCGGTGAAGCCGGCCTTGATCCCCGAGAACGTCGCACGGAGGTACGTCTCGAGCGATGTGATCAGTACCGAGCCGAGGAACGGGCCGAGCGCCGTGCCCATTCCGCCGATGATCGTGTTCAGCGCGAACCGTACCGAGAGATCGATGGAGAAGACGTGCGAGGGATCGACGAAGCCGACGTACTGCGCCCACAGACTGCCACAGGCCGACGTCAGCGCCGCGCTCACGACGATCGCCTGAACTTTGCGGCGCCGCGTGGCGATGCCCAACGCCTCCGCCGCGTCCTCGTCCTCGCGCACGCCCGCGAGCTGATAGCCGACACGCGAGCGCTCGAGATAGACCTGCAGCGCATAGCAGACCAGAGCGACGACCAGGATCAGATAGAGCCACGCCACGTGGCCGAGGCCGAGCGTCCAGAAGCCCGGCCGGTACGGAACCGGCACGCCCTCGGAGCCCGAGGTGAAGCCACGCCAGCGGCTGGCGACGATGCGCAGCACCTCGGCGAAGGCGATCGTCGACAGCGCGAAGTACGGACCGCGCAGCCGGTTCGAGAGATAGCCGATCATCGCGCCGGTGCCGATCGAGAGCAGCACGCCCACCAGCAGGCCCAGCCACGGGCTCTGTCCATATCGTGAGCTCGTCAGTGCCGCCGCGTACGCGCCGACGCCGAAGAAGGCCGCGTGGCCGAGCGAGACCTGGCCCGCGTACCCGCCCGCGACGTTCCAG
This sequence comes from Candidatus Methylomirabilota bacterium, assembly GCA_046723475.1. GTDB lineage: Bacteria > Methylomirabilota > Methylomirabilia > Rokubacteriales > CSP1-6 > AR12. The sequence continues at coordinate 4,643 of JBKOUQ010000267.1, read as the reverse complement.
GCGGCCGCGAGCGCTCCCCACAACAGGATCAGGATGACGCTGTCCAGAATGAACGTGTCGCGCACGAGGAGCGGCACTGCCGCGGCGACCGCAAACAGCGCAATCGCCACCCAGCGGTCGGTGCCGATCCGGGTCATACGCCGAGCGTCTCGGCGCCGCGCTGGCCGAGCAGCCCGGCGGGACGGAAGACGAGCACGCCGATGAAGAGCAAGAAGTAGAACACTTCCTTCCATGCCGCCCCGAAGATGTACGAGCCGCCGACTTCGACGGCCGCCACGATGAGGCTTCCGAGCATGGCACCGGCCATGTCGCCGAGACCGCCGAGGACGACGACGACGTAGGCCAGCGTCACGAACTGCAGTCCCGCCTGCGGGTAGGCCGCGTAGAGCGGCGACACGAGCACGCCGGCCGCGCCGACGCACGCGATGCCGATCGCGAACGTCAGGCGGTACACGCGATCGGTGTCGATGCCCATCAGCGTCGCAGCGTCGCGATCCTGCGCGGTCGCGCGCATGACGCGGCCGGTGTGCGTCCATTTCATGAACGCGAACAGCGCGACGGTCAGCGCGACCGCGACGACGAACGCGATGACTTGCGACAGATTGAACGCGGTGCCGGCCACCCGGATCACCACGGCCGATTCCCACGGCCGGAACACCTGAAAATCGCCCGTCCATAGCACCAGCGCGACGTTCTGGAGCGCCGTCGACAGCCCGACCGTGGTGAAGATCTGCACGTTATGGGAGGCGTGGATGACGCCGCGCATGATGAGCACGTACACGAGCAGGCCCACACCGTAGAAGATCGGAATGGCGATGACCAGCACGAAGTACGGATCGAGGCGCTCGAGCGTGAACGCGAAGAAGGCGAGATACATGCCGAGCATCAGAAACTCGCCATGCGCAAAGTTCACCACGCGCATGATCCCGAAGATGAGCGTCAGACCGACGGCGATGAGGGCGTAGATGCCCCCGAGGAGCACCGTCGAGACCGCGAGCTGCGCGACGACGTCTATTTGCGCTGGTCCCAGGCGGGCAGGGGAATCCACTTCGCCCGCATGGTCGTGAACTCCTCCGGCCACACCGTCACGAGCTGGCCGTTCTGCCACTGCAGCATGTAGTGCTGCACGCGGTCGTTGGCGTTCTGGCCCTCCTGGTTGAACTTCACGCCCCACCCGTTGATCATCGATCCGACGGGCAGGTCGAGCGACATCACCGCATCGCGAAACTTGTCGGGATCATCGGTCTTGGAGCGGTCGAGGACGAGCTTGAGCAGCCAGAGTCCGCCGCCGGCGAGCTGGTGCGCCCCCAGCGGGTACGAGCCCGTGCGCTTCTGGACGGCGTCGCGGAACTCCTTCTCGATCTTCTGGCCGTCCGGCTTGAGCGACTCGAGCTTGAATCCCGGACCGGGCTCGAGCAGCGCGAAGGCGCCGTTGGCGTCGTTGCCCATCGCCTTGCCGAAATCGGACGACCCGTACCCCGTCGCGCCCGCGTGGACGTGGGCCTTGAACAGGAAGCCCTGCTCCTTGGCCTGCCGCCAGAACAGCGGGGCGTCGTTCGTGTAGCCGATGTGGTGGACGATGTCCGGCGCGAGCTGCTTGAACTTCACGATGATCGGCGTGAAGTCGTTGATCGTCTGGAAGTTGTAGTACTCGGCCGCGACCTCCTGCATGCCGAACTCGTTCTTGGCCCGCTGGCGCGCCGACTCCGTCACGCCCTGGCCGTACGACGAGTCCTCGGACAGGAAGGCGATCTTCAGCTCGTTCGGCTTCTTACCGAAGCGCGGCGCCAGGTGCTTGGCGATGAATTCGATGTTGTACCAGCCGAACCCGGTCGCATCGATCTCGGTGCGGTAAACGTTCTTGAGCCCGCGCTTGTTGAACCGCGGGTCGACGCACGAGGTCTCCCAGTAGATGACGTTCTGCCGAGCGGCCGCCTCGCTCGCCGCCCCGCACAGCCGCGACGAGAACGTGCCGACGATGATCTTCGCACCCTCGCGCGTAGCCAGGCGCGTGGCCTCGGTCGCGGCCGCGGTGGGATCGGGGGCGTCGGCGACGACGAACGTGAGCTTCTTGCCCATGACGCCGCCGCGGTCGTTGATCATGTCGCGCACGATCTCGAAGCCTTCGAGATGCCGCTTGCCCTCACCGGCGAGCGGGCCGGTGAGCGGCTCGAGCACGCCGATCTTGTACTCGCCCGACTGCCCATACGTCACGGCGGCGAGCGCGGTGAGCGTCATCAGGACGGTGGCCAGCGCGAACGCAAGATGCCGGCGAGTCATGCAGAACCTCCCTGGGCGGTGGACGGTCGCGACGCGCGAGCGTTGTAGCACCCGCTCGGGTGGAGGTCAAGGCGCGGATGCGGGTTTAGACTGGGACGCGTGAGCGACGACGGCCTGCGCGTGCTGGCGCCCGGCACGATCCGCTTCTGTCCGCTGTGCGCGGGCGCGCTGCGCCGCGCGCCGGTGCCGCCGGATCTCCGGGAGCAGGCCGTTTGCGACGCGTGCGGCTTCGTCTTCTATCTCAATCCGAAAGTTGTGGCGGGCACGATCCCCGAGCAGGACGGTCGCATTCTGCTCACGCGACGCTCGATCAACCCCGGACGCGGACTGTGGACGTTCCCCGGCGGCTTCGTGGACTTCGGGGAGAGCGTGACGGATGCGGCGATGCGCGAGACGTTCGAGGAGACAGGGCTCAAGGTCGAGCTGACCGGCCTGCACAACGTCTATTCCTATCCGGGCGCGCCGGTCATCATCGTGTACCGCGCCAGCGTGTTGAGCGGGACGCTGACGGCATGCGCCGAGAACGACCTGCTGGAGTGGGTCACCCCGGACGAGATTCCCTGGGACACGCTGGCGTTTCCGTCGACGCGCGAGGCGCTGCGCGAATGGGTGGCCGCGCGCGGTCAGATGCCGCGCGGCTGAGGTCGCGCGCGCTCAGCCGCGCGACGGCAGACCGACCGTCGCGCGGCCGGTGACGACCTTCTCGCCGCGCTGATTTTCGGCCCAGAGCTCGAGCTCGACCAGGTTCACGTCGTCTTTGGACGACTTGGCGACCACGCGTCCGCGACACGTCACCACGTCCTTGAGTCGCACGATGCCGGCGAAGCGAACACCGAGCTTGTGGACACGGCCAGCGCCCGCCCAATCGGTCACGGCTTGTGCGACGAAGCCCATCGACAGCATGCCGTGCGCGAAGACGCCGCCCATGCCGGCGGCCTTCGCGAATTCGTCATCCTGGTGAATCGGGTTGAAGTCACCGGAGGCGCCCGCGTAACGCGTCAGCTGAATCTGTTGAATCGGGCCCTTGACGAGTGGCGGCAGCTCGTCCCCGATGTTCACGTCCTCGGCATACAGGCGGCCGTATTTCACAGCCGCACCACCGTCACCGAGCGCATGGTCGCGACGAGCTCGTTGGTGCGATCGGTGATGCTCGTCTCGCGCACCACGAAGCCCATCGGGCCGCTCTTGCCGCTCTTCTCGTAGACATCGGCGACGCGCGTGCGGCAGAGATACGTCTGGCCGGGCTGCAGCGGGCGGTGCAGCTCGAACTCCTGCTCACCGTGGAGCACGCGCGAGATATCCGTGCCGAGGTCGTGCAGAAAGGCGTTGTAGTCGACGCTCTCGTCGCGGAACGTCGTCGCGAACGTCGGCGGCGCGATGACGTCGCCCCACTCGGACGCCGCGCCGACGCGATCGTCGACATAGAATGGATTCAGATCTCCGATCGCCCTGGCGAATTCTTTTATCGTCCCGCGCTCGACGGTGACGACGTACGGCGGAAACTCCCGGCCGATGACGCCACGGTTGATCGCGGTCGCCATCACGCGCGGCCCTTGCTCATCGCGCGCTCGAGAAACTTCTCGAGGTTCGGAATCACGAAACGCTCGTGGCGACCCTCGGCGATCTTGTCCTTGTCGTCCCACGCCTCGACCGAGAAGAGAAAGCGGCGACCGTCGGTCTCGAGCAGCGTGGCCTTCGCGCGCGCGGTCATGCCCACCGGCGTGGCGGCGAGATGACGCATCTCGATCATGGTGCCGACCGTGCTCGCGCCGGCCGGGAGCGTGGGCTTGATCATGGCGCCGCAGACGTCCTCGAGCATGGCGACGACCCATGGCGTGGCGAACACCTTCACGCCGCGGTTGCCCATGGCGTCGGCGGTCTTATCGGCGGTGACGGTCCAGGTGATCTCGCTGGTGGCGCCGGCCTTGAGGTCCATGAGCCGGCTTTGTACCGTGGAACGCCGCGCCAGCGCAACCGCGCACGGCGCATCGTGCCATCATAGCCGGCGTGACCCGCTGGATCGCGGCGGCCGGCGCGGGCGTCATCTCGCTCGATTCGATCATCAACGTCGCGTTCCCCGCGATGGCCGCCGCGTTCGCCGAGCCGCCGGAGCGGATCCGGTGGGTCATCGTCTGCTACGTGTTCACGTACGCGATCACCGCGTTCGTCGGCGGCACCGTGGCCGATCGCGTCGGGCACGCCCATGTGTTCCGTGTGGGCCTGGCGCTCAGCGCGGTGGCGCTGGCGCTCGGCGGCGCCGCGCCGACGTTTTCGCGGCTGCTCGTTGCTCGGGTGCTGCAGGGCCTGGGGGGCGGGCTGGTCTACGGCACCGCCCCCGCGATCGTAACGGCGTCCGCGGCGCC
>JBKOUQ010000047.1:0-9423 GCA_046723475.1 Candidatus Methylomirabilota bacterium | reverse complement strand
CCGCGCGCCGGCCCGTGTCCCGCGCCGCGTCCGCCTGCCGCGCCTGATTCGCGTCGCAACGCCGCCGTCTCGTCCCTCGTCCACCGAAGACCACTAGCGGTTCTCCGCGCACCGCGCGACTGACACCGCTGGCGGGCCGCTGTCTGCCCGCCGGCCATCCTTTCGTCGCTTGCCACGGAGAACGAATATGTCCGTCACCAACGTTCAAGGCCTCGCCATCGCCGTCACGCTCCTGGTGGTGGGACGCGCGCTCGTCGCCCTGTTCCGCTACCTCCTCGGAGTCGACTAGTGGCCGCGCTCATCGAGCCCGAGTTCTGGGCGCGACTGGCCAGCATCGTGCTCATCGACCTGACACTCGCGGGCGACAACGCGCTCGTGATCGCGCTCGCCGTCCGCGCCCTGCCCGCGCGCCAGCAGCTGCTCGCGCGGCTGTGGGGCACGGCGGGCGCGGTCGGGCTGCGTCTGGCGTTCATCGTCGTCGCCACGTGGCTCCTCACCGTCCCGCTGCTCCAGCTCGTCGGAGGCGTGCTGCTCGTCTGGATCGCGCTGCGGCTGGTGCGGCAGCACGCGGACGCCGACACGCACGTTCGCCGCGGCACCACGCTGTACCAGGCGATCTGGATCATCATGGCCGCCGACGCGGCGATGAGCCTCGACAACGTGCTGGCGGTGGCGGCGGCCGCTCACGGCGACGTGCTGCTCGTCGTCCTCGGCATCGCGATGTCGTTGCCGCTCGTCGTCTGGGGCAGCGGTGTGCTGGCGTGGCTGATGAACCGTTTCACGTGGATCATCTGGCTCGGCGGCGGCGTCCTCGGCTTTTTCGCCGGCGAGATGATCGTGCGCGACCACGCCGTAGAGGGCTGGCTCGGCGGCTGGCCCGCGTGGATCGACGCGGCTCCGGCGCTCCTCGGCCTGGTCATCGCCGCCGTCGGCTGGCGGCGCGGCCCGCGCGCCCGAACGGACGTCGCCGAGGCCGGCGTGATCGGGGATAATGAGCGGCCATGAGCCAGGACCTTCGCAGCCATCTCGACGCCGTGAAACGCCGCAAGCCCGACGAGTTCCAGGTCGTCTCGCGGCCGATCGACCCGGCCTACGAGATCACCGCGCTCGTCGTGAAGCTCGAGAAGGAACGCCGCAAGCGCCCGGTCCTGCTTTTCGACAACGTCAAAGGCACGAAGTTCCCCGTGCTCACGAACCTGCACGCGAGCCGCTCACGACTGGCGCTGGCGCTCGGCTGCGCCCCCGACGCCATGCTGGCGACCTATCTGCGCGCGATGGAACAGCCGGTCGCCCCGCGGGTCGTGACGACCGCTCCGGTGCACGAGGTCGTGCTGACCGGCGCCGACGTCGATCTCTACGCGCTGCCGCAGATCGTGCACCACGAGGGCGACGCCGGCCCATACATCACCTCGGCCATCTCGTTCGCGAAAGACCCGGCCTCGGACACGTGGAACTGCGCCTACAACCGGCTGATGATCCAGGGGCGCGACACCACGTCGATCCATCTCACGCTCGGCAAGCACCTCTGGGAGTTCCAGCGGATCGCAGAGCAGCGCGGCGAGGCGCTTGCTCTCGGACTGGTCATCGGTGTCCATCCCGCCATCGCGCTCGGCGCGCTCGCGATCGGCTCCATCGACGAGGACGAGCGCGCGATCATGGGCGCGCTGCTCGGCGAACCGCTCGAGCTCGTGAAGTGCCGGACATCCGACGTGCTCGTCCCGGCGCACGCGGAGATGGTGCTCGAGTGCGAGATCCTGCCGGGCAAGCGCACGCCCGAGGGCCCGTTCGGCGAGTTCACGGGCTACAGCCTCGGCGAGCGCCAGCGCGAGGTCGTGAAGGTCAAGGCGATTACGCATCGCCGCGATGCGCTGTTCCAGGACATCACCGTCGCGCACCTCGACCACATGCTGCTGTCCACGATCCCCATGGAGGCCAACCTGTATCGCGCGGTCCGCGCGATGGTCCCCTCCGTGCGTGCGGTGCGCGTGCCCGCGCCGTTCACCTGCTACGTCTCGATCGAGCAACGCCTGGTCGGCCAGGCAAAGAACGCGATCATGGCCGTGTTCGGCGCCGACCTTTATATGAAGCGCGTCGTCGTCGTAGACCACGACGTCGACGTGTTCGACGATCGTCAGGTCACGTGGGCGCTCGCCACGCGCTGTCAGCCCGATCGCGACCTCACGATCGTCACCCACGCGCGCGGGTCCGACCTCGATCCGTCGGCCAAAGAGGACGGTTACACCGCCAAATGGGGCGTCGACGCGACCGCCAAGCCCTCGCTCGGCGCATACACGCCGCGCCACCGCGTGCCCGCCGAGGTGTGGGAGCGGCTGCGCGTCGACGAGTTCCTGCCGCAGTGAGCGGTGTGTGAGCAGCAACTTCGCGGCGCAGCTCGAGGCCACCGCGCACGCGAGGCCGAGCGCGTGTGCGCTCGTCTGGAACGGCGGTGCGATGACCTATGCCGAGCTCGACGCGCGGGCCGGAGGCGTCGCTCGTGACCTTCGTCGTCGCGGGCTGAAACCCGGCGATCGGCTGGCCGTCGTCATGGCGAACGGCTGGCAATTCGTCGCCGGCGTCGTCGGCGGCCTCAAGGCGGGTCTCACGGTCGCGACGCTCGACCCGCTCCTCAAGCCCGAAGAGCGCGCCGAGATCGTGGCCGACCTCGGGCCCGCCCTCGTGCTCGACGACGTGGCCCCGGAGTCGGCACAGTGGGCGACTCGCGAGGACGCCGTCGCCCCGGCGCTCGTCCTCTATACATCAGGCTCTACGGGCCGGCCGAAGGGCGCCATGCTCTCTCACGCCGCCGTCGACTTTGCCCAGCGGTCGTGGGCGGGGCCGGTGATGGCCCTCACGCCGGACGACGTCGTGCTGGCCGCGTTGCCGCTGTCGCATTCGTTCGGCCTCAACGGCGCGCTGCTGACACCGCTGCTCGTCGGGGCGACGGTGCGTCTGGTCGAGCGCTTCACGCCTGACAGCGTGTCGGAGATCGTCCGACGCGAGGCGATCACGGTCCTGCCCGCGGTCGCGACGATGTTTCGCCGTTTGCTCGACGTGCCGGAGTTTGCCGGCGGCCCGGCGCTTCGCCTCGCCGTGTCGGGTGCGGCGCCGTGTCCGTGGGACCTCGCGCAGGCGTGGCGTAACCGCACCGGTGTACGGATCGTGCGCGGCTACGGGATGACCGAGCTCTTTCGTCCGCTGTCGTACCGCGCGGACGACGCGACCGATCTGCCCGACGCCGTGGGCCGCGCGGTGCCCGGTGTGCAAGCGCGCGTCGTCGACGACGATGGTCGTCCACGTGCCGCCGGCGAGGTCGGTGAGCTCGTGATCCGTACGCCGGCGGCGCTGGACGGCTATCTCGACGCTCCGGACGAAACGCGGGACGTCCTCGTCGACGGTTGGTTTCGCACCGGCGATCTCGCGACGATCGACGCCGACGGTTGGGTCCGCATCACCGGCCGCAAGCGCGAGCGCATCCTGCGCGGCGGGCACTCGGTGTTTCCGGCCGAGGTGGAGGCCACCCTCCTGGCACACCCGGACGTGGCCGAGGCCGCCGTGGTCGGCATCCCGCACGCCGAGCTCGGCGAAGAAGTCGCCGCGTTCGTCGTTCCGCGCGGGGGCGCGGGTCTCGGGGCCGATGCGCTCATCGACTACTGTCGCGAGCGACTCGCCGGCTACAAATGTCCGCGTCGCGTGACACTCGTCGCGACGCTCCCGCGCAGCTCGACGGGTAAGGTGCTCAAGGGCAAGCTCGTGGCGGCCGCGGTGGCGGGCGATCGATGGTAGAGTTCCAAGGCCGATGAAGAAGGCGGCTGCAGCACCCCCGCCCGTTCGCATCCTGCTCGCCGACGACCACAGCTTGTTTCGCGCCGGCGTGCGAGGGCTCTTGAAGAGCTTCGGTGGCTTCGAGATCGTCGGCGAGGCCATCGACGGCCGTGAAGCCGTCGCGCTGGCCCAATCGGCGCAACCGCACGTGCTCTTGATGGACGTCGGCATGCCCGGCCTCAACGGCATCGAGGCCGCCGAGCGTGTGCGGGCCGTCGCGCCGGCGACCCGCGTCATCATTCTTTCAATGCATACCGGCGAGGAGCACGTGATGCGCGCGCTCAAGGCCGGGGCTGCCGGCTACGTCCTGAAAGACGCGCAGCCCGACGAGCTCGAGCGCGCGCTGCGCCAGGTGGCGCGCGGCGAGCCGTACCTGTCGCCGACGGTCTCCAAATACGTCTTTCAGAGCTATGCGAACGGCGGCGCGAGCGAGAGCGCGCTCGAGCGGCTCACGCCACGCCAGCGCGAGGTGCTGCAGCTCATCGCAGAGGGTTACACCACCAAGGCGATCGCGTCGCGGCTGCACGTGAGCGTCAAGACCGTCGAGACTCATCGCGCGCAGCTGATGGACCGCCTCGGCATCCACGACGTGCCCGGCCTCGTACGCTTCGCGCTGCGGCGCGGACTCATCGAGAACGAGCGCTGAAAGCCGCCTCAGGGTTCCCCTGACGGGTTTTCCCTGATCTGGCCGTCGGGAATTTCCCCGCTGGTCAGCGAGCCCGCCGCACCGTACGTTTTCGCTGTGAGCAACGACCAGCGACGTGCGGCCGTAACGGAGGCGCTGACGAGCGGCACGCTGCCGCGTGAGCAGCCGGCGCAGGTGTGGGCCGGCAACGGCACTGAGAAGCGGTGCGCGGCGTGCGGATCGATGCTCAGGCGCGCCGACGTCGAATTCGAGCTCGAATTCGTCTCTGGCGTCTCGGTGATCCTCGATCGCCACTGCTACGCCATCTGGACCGAAGAGCGCACGCGCACCGATGGGATAGACTAGAACGCCTCACCGAGACCTCACCAAGGAGCGAGAGACGATGGGCATCCGGCACGGCAACAGGCTCGTGGAGATCGTCCGGAAGCACGACGCCGGGATCCTCGCCGAGTGGATCAAGGAGCAGTTCGCGGTGGTGAAGTCGACCGACCGCATGAGCGAGTCGGCGCTGCGGTCCGAGTGCGAGCGGTTCTTGTCGCTCTTTCGGACGGCCTTACAGTCCTCGGAAGACGACGTCATGGCGCCGACGTGGAGCGAGGTGCGCGACCTGCTTGGCGACCTGTCGCGCTCGCGCGCGAAGGCCGGCTACACGCCGTCGGAGACGGCCGTGTTCGTCATGTCGCTCAAGCAGCCGCTGTTCGACCGTCTCCGCAACGAGATCGGTCGCGACGCGGAGTCGCTGACCGACGAGGTGTGGTACACGACGGTCCTGCTCGATCGCCTCGCGCTCTACACGACCGAGGTGGCTCAGAAGGGCCGCGACGAGGTCATCATGCGGCAGCAGCAGGAGATGCTCGAGCTGTCGACCCCTGTCGTGCAGCTCTGGGAGAATATTCTCGCGCTGCCGCTCATCGGCACGCTCGACAGCGCGCGGACGCAGATCGTCATGGAGAACCTGCTACAGCGGATCGTCGAAACCGGCGCGGGCATCGCGATCATCGACATCACGGGCGTCCCGACCGTCGACACGCTCGTCGCGCAGCACCTGCTCAAAACGGTCGCCGCGGCGCGCCTCATGGGCGCCGACTGCATCATCAGCGGTATCCGGCCGCAGATCGCGCAGACGATCGTCCATCTGGGAGTCGAGCTCAGCACCGTGATCACCAAGGCGACGCTCGCCGACGCCTTCGCGATCGCCCTGCACAAGACCGGAGCATCGATCGTGCGGGCTCCGAAGAGCTGAGGCCGCGGCATGGAGCGGATCCCGATCCTCAAGATGAACGAGTTCCTGCTCGTCAGCATCCAGGTCGACATGCACGACCGGCTGGCGATGACCCTGCAGGACGACCTCACCGATCGCATCGTGCGCGACCACGCGCGCGGCGTGTTGATCGACATCTCCTCGCTGGAGGTGGTCGACTCGTTCATCGGCCGCATGATCGGCAACATCGCGGCGATGGCGCGCGTGCTCGACGCCGAAACCGTGGTCGTCGGCATGCGGCCCGCCGTGGCGATCACACTGGTGGAGCTCGGGCTGTCGCTGGACGGCGTGCGCACCAGCCTGAATGTGGACAAGGGCATGGAGCTGTTGCGCACAGCGCTCGCGAACGGCGACGGGCATCACGATGACGATCGATGAGACGCTGCCCGTGCGCTCCTCGAACGACATCGTCGTCGTGCGAAAGATGGTGCGGGCGTCGGCCGTGCAGCTCGGCTTCAACCTCGTCGAGCAGACGAAGATCGTCACCGCCGCCAGCGAGCTCGCGCGCAACACGATCGACTATGGCGGCGGCGGCGTGGCCCGCGTGCAGTCGCTCCAGCAGGCAGGGCGAATCGGGCTCAGGCTCACCTTCGAGGACAAGGGGCCGGGCATCGCCGATATCGAGCTCGCGCTGAAGGACGGCTACACGACCGGCGGCGGCCTCGGCCTCGGGCTCAGCGGCGCGAAGCGATTGTCCAACGAATTCGCCGTCGAATCACGGCCCGGCGAGGGCACCCGGGTGACGATCACGCGATGGAAATAACACCGCCGATCGCGCCGCTCACCATCGACGACCCGACCCAGGTGTCGGAGGCGCGCCGGACTGCCACTCGCCTGGCCGAGATGCTCGGCTTCGACGCGACGGCCTCCGGCAACGTCGCGCTCGTCGTCACGGAGATCGGGACGAACATCATCAAGCACGCTCGCGGGGGCGAGATCCTGCTGCACCAGGTCGAGCATGGCGGGGTGCCGGGGATCGAGGTCCTCGGCCTCGATCGCGGTCCGGGCATCGCGGACCTCGACCGCTGCGTGCGCGACGGCTATTCCACTGCCGGCAGCCCGGGCACCGGCCTCGGCGCCATCCGACGCCTTTCCGCCGTATTCGACGTCTGCTCCGCGCCGGACCGGGGCACCGCGCTGCTCGCGCGCGTGTGGGCTCAGCCGGTCGGCATGCATACGCATCGCGCGCTGAGCGTCGGCGTTGCCGCCGCCATGCATCCGGGCGAGACGGTTTCGGGCGACGCCTGGGCCGTCGAGCAGACGAGCACCCGGACGGTCGTCCTCGTCGTCGACGGCCTCGGGCACGGCGTCGTGGCGGCCGCGGCCGCGCGCGAGAGCGTGCGCTTGTTCCGCGCGAACGCCCGACGCTCGGCGTGCGACATCGTGCAGGCGCTCCACGACGGTCTGCGCAGCACGCGGGGAGCCGCGGTCGCCGTCGCCGCCGTCGACCCGGAGCACGGCGTGGTCAGGTTCGCCGGCCTCGGCAACATCGCGGCCGCCATCGTCGCCCCGGGCGTGCGACGCCATCTCGTCTCGCACAACGGCACCGCGGGCTACACCGTGCGGCGGATCGACGAGTTCTCGTACCCGTGGCCCAAGGATGGCGTGCTCATCCTGCACACCGACGGCCTGGTGAGCCACTGGGATCTCGACCGATACCCCGGCCTGGTGCGCCGCAGCCCGAGCCTCATCGCCGGCGTGCTCTATCGCGATTTCAGCCGGCACCGCGACGACGTCACCGTCGTTGCGGTCGCCGAGGCCGCGAGATGATCGGGAACGTGTTGTCGGTCGCCATCAAGTACGAGGACGACATCGTCGCGGCGCGCCAGCGCGCGCGGCAGCTCGCGGCGCTGCTCGGATTCGACGCGCAGGATCAGACGCGGATCGCCACGGCCGTGTCCGAGATCGCGCGCAACGCGTTCACCTACGCGGGCGGCGGCCGCGTGGACTTCCTCGTCGACGGACGCACCGCGCCCCAGCTGCTCGTCGTGCGCGTCATCGACACCGGCGCGGGTATCGAGAACCTGGCCGACGTCCTCGACGGCCGGTACCGCTCGCGGACCGGAATGGGGCTCGGGATCGTGGGGGCGCGCCGGCTCATGGATCAGTTCCACATCGAATCGTCGAAGACCGGGACCGTGGTCTTGCTGAAGAAGCTCCTCCCGCGCGACGCCGGGCTCGTGGATGCGCGGCGTCTGTCCGCGCTGGCCGAGGGGCTCGCGAGCGAGCCGTCGCGGGGGCCGCTGCAAGAATTGCAGCAGCAGAACACGGAGCTGCTGCGAACGCTCGAGGAGCTCCGGGCGCGGCAAGAGGAGCTGCTGCATCTCAACGGGGAGCTCGAGGACACCAACCGCGGTGTCATCGCGCTCTACGCCGAGCTCGACGAGAAAGCCGACCACCTGCGTCGCGCCGACGAGCTGAAGTCGCGCTTCCTATCGAACATGAGCCACGAGTTCCGCACGCCGCTCAACGCCATCCGCGCCTTGACCCACGTGCTGTCGCAGGGCATCGACGGAACGCTGTCGGCCGAGCAGCAGCTGCAGGTCGGTTACATTCGCAAGGCCGCTGACGAGCTCGCCGAGCTCGTCGACGACCTTCTGGATCTGGCGAAGGTCGAAGCGGGCAAGGTCGTCGTACGGCCGACGGAATTCGACGTCAGCACGCTGTTCAGCTCGCTGCGCGGCATGCTGCGGCCGTTGCTCGTGAGCGAATCGGTCTCGCTCGTCTTCGAGCCGGCCGGCGACCTGCCGCCGCTCTACACCGATGAGGGGAAGGTCTCCCAAATCCTTCGCAATCTGATCTCGAACGCGCTGAAGTTCACCGAGCAGGGCGAGATACGCGTCTCGGCCGCGCGCTCCGGCGACGGCCGCTCGGTGATGTTCGCGGTGGCCGACACCGGGATCGGGATCGCGGCGGAGGATCAGGAGCGGATTTTCCAGGAGTTCGGCCAGCTCGACAGCCGCCTGCAGCGCAAGGTCCGCGGCACGGGACTGGGCCTTCCGCTGTCCCGCAAGCTCGCGCATCTGCTCGGCGGCACGCTGACCCTCACGAGCGCCCCCGGCGCGGGCTCGACGTTCTACGCGCAGATTCCCATCCATTATGTCGAGCCCCTGCCCGCGACGCCAACGGCGACGCCGGCCTGGGAGCAGGCGCCGATGCACGCGCCGGTGCTGGTGCTCGAAGACAGCCCGGAAGAGATGCTCGTCTACGAGAAATATCTCAAGTCGTCCGGCTTCCAGGTGGTGCCGGCAGCGACGATTCGCCAGGCGCGACACGCGCTCGAGCACGTCAAGCCGGTGGCGATCATCCTCGACATCCTGCTGCGGGGCGAGGACGCGTGGAAGCTCCTGGCGGAGCTCAAGAGCACCGCCGCGACGCGCGGCATTCCTGTCATCGTGATCACATCCGTCGATGACGAGCGCAAGGCGGTGTCGCTCGGCGCCGACGCGTACGCGCAGAAACCGGTCGACCGGCGCTGGCTGCTGGACGAGCTGCGCCGGGCCACCGGCCAGCCGCCGATCCGCCGCGTGCTCGTCATCGACGACGACGAGGTGTCGCGCTATCTCATGCGGCGCTTGCTGGACGAACTGCCGTGCGTCATCACCGAGGCCACCAGCGGCACCGAAGGGTTGCGTCGGGTGAGGCAAGAGACGCCGGACGCGGTCATGCTCGACCTCGCGATGCCGGACGTGAG
>JBKOUQ010000247.1:0-6578 GCA_046723475.1 Candidatus Methylomirabilota bacterium | reverse complement strand
GTCATCGAGCGCATCGTTCGCGACGCGCGTCGCATCCTCGAGCGCCTCGCTACTTCTGGCTGAGCAGCCGGTCGATCTCCTGCCGGAAGTCGTCGAGCGGCCGCGCGCCCGTGATGAGAACGCCTTCGACGGTGTTGTCGGGCCGCGTGCGGCCCACGACGAACGACGGCGTGCCGCGTACGCCGGCAGCCGCACCGTCGGTGTAGTTCTGCTGCACGACGCTCGCGTACTTGGCACTGGCCAGGCATGCGGTGAACCTCGCGGAGTCGAGGCCCAGCGCGCGCGCGTGCTCGGATAGCTGCTCCTCGGCGAGGGCCTCCTGCTTCTGGAACAGCACGTCGTGCATCGGCCAGTATTTCCCCTGCTCCCCGGCGCAGCGCGCCGCCTCGGCCGCCTTGCGGGCGTTGGGATGGATGCGATCGAGCGGGAAATCGCGGAACACCCACCGCACTTTGCCGGAATCGACGTACGCGCTCTTGAGGCTCGGCAGCGTCGCCGTCACGAACTGCCGGCAGAACGGACACTGATAATCCGAAAACTCGACCACGGTGACCGGCGCATCGCGACGACCGAGCGCGGGGTTGTCGCCGGTCGCGACGGTGGCCTGCACGCGAGGCGGCTGCGCGGCGCGCGCGGGTCCCTGCGCGGGCGGCGACGCCAGCCGCTGCAGCAGCTCGTGGACGGCGTGCAGCTCGCCGCGCATCGCGGCGAGCTCCTCGCGCATCCGCTCGAGGTCGGCACGCATGGCGGCCAGCGCTGGATCCTCGGAATGTGAGGGCGCGGGGCTCTGCGCCGTCGCCGGATGTCCGAGCGTGGCGAGGATCAGCAGGGCAAGCAGAAGGGCCGAGATCGATGTGCGCATGCCCCATTGTAGCGCCCGCGGTAGAATGCGCCCCGTGAAGCTCGACATCGGCATGCTCACCCACGATCTGAAGTCCCTCCCCGACTACGCGCGCAAAGTCGAGGCGCTCGGGTACGACTGCCTGTGGTCGGCGGAGACGCAGCACGATCCGTTCCTGCCGCTGGCAGTCGCGGCCACCGTCACCTCGAAGATCAAGCTCGGCACGTCGATCGCGGTCGCGTTTCCGCGCAGCCCCATGATCCTGGCGCACATCTCCTGGGATCTCGCCAAGGCGTCGGGCGGGCGGTTCATCCTGGGCCTCGGCTCACAGGTGAAGGGCCACAACGAGCGGCGCTTCTCGGTGAAGTTCGAGTCGCCCGCGCCGAAGATGCGCGAGGTGGTCCTCGCCATGCGTGCGATCTGGGACTGCTGGCAGAACGGCACCAAGCTCGACTTCAAGGGCCGCTTCTTTCGCTTCGATCTCATGACGCCCTTCTTCAACCCCGGCCCCATCGAGCATCCGCAGGTCCCCATCTACGTGGCCGGCGTGAATCCGGCGATGTGCCGCGTTGCGGGCGAGGTGTGCGACGGGCTGCACGTCCACCCGTTCAACAGCCCCAAATACCTGCGTGAGGTCGTCCGGCCGGCCGTCGACGAGGGCATGGCGAGGGCGCATCGTACGGGCGCGCCGTTCACGTACGTCACGTCGTCGTTCGTCGTCGTCGGCGACACGGAGGCGGAGCTCGCGCAGCAGAAGCAAGCGGTCAAGCAGCAGATCGCGTTTTATGCCTCCACGCGCACCTACGAGCCCGTGCTGGCGGCGCACGGCTGGCAGGACCTCGTGCCCCAGCTGCATCGAAAATCGGTGGAAGGCGACTGGAAAGGCATGGCCGATCTCATCACCGACGAGATGCTCGAGACCTATGCCGTCGTCGGCTCCTACGCGACGATCGCGCAGCGTTTGCAAGAGCGCTATGCGGGGCTACTCGACCGCACGGCGTTCTACCAGCCGTATCGCCAGCCCACGCTCGACGATCCGCGCCTTCCGCGGGTGATACAAGAGTTCAACCGATGATGGACCGACCGTCGGGGGCGAACGCGCCCCGACGGCACATATGAAAGGCTTCGATCGCCGATGAAAGCGCTGACGTTCCACGAGTTCGGTGGCCCCGACAAGCTGCGCTACGAGGACGTGCCCGACCCGAAGATCAAGCCGCACGAGGTGCTCGTCCGCGTCAAAGCCTGCGCGCTCAACCATCTCGACCTCTTCGTGCGCGAGGGCATCCCGGCGCTGAAGACGCCGCTGCCGTTCTGGACGGGCTGCGACATCGCGGGCGACGTCGTCGAGGTGGGCAGCGCCGTCACCGGCGTCAAGGTCGGTGACCGTGTCGCCGTCAATCCCAACCTGACGTGCGATCGCTGTGAGTTCTGCGCCGCCGGCGAGGACAGCCTCTGCGTGAAGTACGGCATCCTCGGCGAGCACGCGCCGGGCGGCCTCGCCGAGCTCGTGCCCGTGCGCGGCGACAACGTCATCCCGCTGCCCGCGCACGTGAAATACGACGACGCGGCGTCGTTCATCCTCACGAACATGACGGCCTGGCGCATGGTGGTCACGCAGGGACGCGTGGGTCCCGGCCAGGACGTGCTCGTCATCGGCGTCGGCGGCGGCGTGTCGTCGACGGCGGTGCAGATCGCGAAGCTCTGCGGCGCGCGCGTGATCGTGACGTCGTCGAGCGACGCCAAGCTCGACCGCGCGCGGGCCCTGGGCGCGGACGTCGGCATCAACTACAAGACCAACCCGCAGTGGGCCAAGGCCGTGTTCGACGCCACCGACAAGCGCGGGATCGACGTCGTGATCGAAAACGTCGGCGCCGCGACCTGGAAGGACTCGATCCGCTCGCTCAAGGGCGGCGGCCGGCTCGTGACGTGCGGCTCGACGTCGGGCCCGATCGGCGAGACGCTGATTCCGCTCGTGTTCTGGAAGCAGGTGCACATCATCGGCTCGACCATGGCGAACCGTCAGGAGTTCAACGACGTCATGCGCCTGTTCTTCGCGGGGCGACTGAAGGCGATCATCGACGAGGTGGTGCCGCTCAAGGACGGCGCGGCGGCGCAAGCGCGACTGGCCGAAGGCAAGCAGTTCGGCAAGATCGTGCTGGTGCCCTGAGCGATGACCCGCGTCACCGACCTGGACACGCCGGCCGTCACCGTGCGCATGGACGTCGTCGAACGCAATATCCACCGTGTGCACACGCACCTGGCTCGTCACGGCATCGCGAACCGCCCCCACGTCAAGACCCACAAGATCCCCGCGCTGGGACGCATGCAGATGGTGGCCGGCGCCGTCGGGATCACGTGCCAGAAGCTCGGCGAGGTCGAAGTCTTCGCCGACGCGGGCGTGGCCGACGACGTGTTGCTCACGTTCAACGTGATCGGCCGCGCCAAGGTCGACCGCCTGCTGGCCGTCGCGCGCAAGCTGAGGCGGCTGGCCGTGGTCTTCGACAACGAGGTCGTCGCGCGCGGCCTCGCGGAGGGGGCGAGGGCCGCCGGCACGGAGATCCCGTTCCTCGTCGAGTGCGACACGGGCTTCGGTCGCAACGGTGTGCAGACGCCCGAGGCCGCGCACGAGCTGGCCCGCACGGCCATGCGGCTGGGCGGCCTGCGCTTCGACGGCCTCATGACGTTCCCCAACCGCGAGCCCGGCACCCGTGCCTTCTTCGAGCGTGCGCTCGAGCTGTTCAAGCGCGACGGCATTCACGTGCCGGTCGTCTCGGGCGGAGGCACGCCGGCGATCTTCACCGCGCAGTCGATCCCGCAGCTCACCGAGCATCGCGCGGGCACGTACATCTACAACGATCGGATGGTGGTCGCGTCGGGGACGGCGACGTGGGACGATTGCGCGATGCGCGTGCGGTGCACCGTCGTGAGCCGCCCGAACGCCGATCGCGCCATCCTGGACGCGGGCACCAAGGTGTTCACGTCCGATCTCTACACCGTCACCGGCTATGGGCATCTGTTGGAGTACCCCGAGGCGAAGGTCGTGAACCTGTCCGAGGAGCACGGGGTCGTCGACCTGTCCGCGTGCGGGCCGCGGCCGGAGATCGGCGACGTCGTCGAGGTCGTTCCGAACCACTGCTGCGTGGTGAGCAACATGGTCGACGAGGTCTATGCGATCCGCGACGACGCCGTGGAGGCGGTGTGGCCGGTGGCCGCACGCGGCGAGGTGCGCTGAGCCATGGACGGTAAGAAGACGCTCGCGATCCTGGTCGGCGGCGGTCCCGCCCCGGGCATCAACGCGGTCATCTCCGCGGCCACCATCGAGGCGCGCAATCACGGCCTGCGCGTGCTCGGCTGCTACGACGGCTTCAAGTGGCTCGTGCAGGGCGACACGCAGCACGTCGTCGATCTCGAGATCAACGACACGTCGCGGATCCACTTCGACGGCGGCTCGATCATCCGCACCTCGCGCACGAACCCGAGCAAGTCTGCGGAGGCCATCAAGCAGGTCGGCGATGCGCTGCAGCGGCTCGGCGTCAATCACCTGATCACGATCGGCGGCGACGACACGGCGTACGCGTCGTCGCGCCTGGCCAAGCAGGTGCCGGGCCTCACCGTGGCGCACGTGCCGAAGACCATCGACAACGACCTGCCGCTCCCGGGAGACATCGTCACCTTCGGCTTCACCACCGCGTGCAATCTCGGCAAGGAGCTGGTCCGCAACCTGATGCAGGACGCGCAGACCACCGAGCGGTGGTTCTTCGTGACGGTCATGGGCCGTCACGCCGGGCACCTGGCGCTCGGCATCGGCGGCTCGGCCGCGGCCACGCTGACGCTGATCGCCGAAGAGTTTTCGCAGCCGCAGGTGTCCGTCGACACGATCGCGGACATCCTGGAGGGCGCCATCATCAAGCGGCGCATGCAGGGCCGCGAGCACGGCGTCGCCATTCTTTCCGAGGGCCTCGCGGAAAAGCTCGACCTCACCACGCTCGGCAACGTCGAGCGCGACGCGTACGGCAACGTGCGGCTCGCCGAGCTGGATCTCGGCCAGATCCTCAAGGACCGCGTGACGGCCAGTCTCAAGACCCGTGGCGTCGACGTGACGATCGTGGCGAAGGACATGGGGTACGAGCTGCGCTGCGCGCCGCCGGGGGCGCACGACATCCAGTACTGCCGCAGTCTCGGGTACTGGGCGGTGCGCTTTCTGCTCGAAGGCGGCAGCAACGCGATGGTGACGATCCAGGCGGGTCGCCTCGTGCCGATTCCGTTCGGGCTCATGCTCGATCCCAAGACGGGCAAGGTGCGCGTCCGCTACGTCGACGTCGAGTCCGAGATGTATCAGACGCTCTGGGCGTACATGATCCGGCTCAAGCCCGAAGATCTCGCCAAGCCCGAATCGCTGGCCGCGCTGGCGAAGGCCGGGAACCTGTCCGAAACGGAGATGCTCGCGCGCTTCGGCCCGCTCGTCGGGCGCGGCTGAGCCCCGCGCCGTCGGCGGCGGACTCACCATGGGTAGCGCGAATCTCGTCGTGCGCTTCGTCCATCTGGCCGCCGCGCTCACCTGGGTCGGCGGCATGCTGTTCGTCGCGCTCGTGCTCGTCCCGGTAATGCGACGGCTTCCCGACCCCGTGCTCCGCCGGCGCCTGATGCGCTGAAGGTCGCGCTCGTCGCCACGGCCATCGTCCTGAGCCTCGTGCACGACTTCGTGCTCGGGCCGCGCGCCGGCCGACCCGACACGCCGCCGTCGGTGCGAGTGCAGGCGTCGTGGCTGGCGCGCCTCAACACGCTCGTCGTGCTCACGATCGTGCTGCTCGGCCTGTCCTTCCGCTGACCCCGTCCGTCACGCGGCCTTTCGTTCCGGACCCCGTCCGTCACGCCGCCCGCTATGACGCCTGTCATATGCGCGCGTCTGCCCGGGCGCTACGCTCCGCATCGGGAGGACGAACATTGGTCGAGACGTCGCACGATGGCAGCGCGGCCGTCGGCGGTTACAGCCGTGCGCCGTTCATCGTCATCTGGGAGACGACGCGCGCGTGCGCGCTCGCGTGTGTGCACTGCCGCGCGGAAGCCATCCCCCGCCGCGACCCGCGCGAGCTGACGACGGACGAAGCGCGCGCGCTCCTCGACGCCGTCCAGCGCTTCGGCGATCCGCCCCCGCTGCTCGTCCTCACGGGTGGCGATCCGCTGCGCCGCCCCGACATCGCGGAGCTCGTGCGGCATGGCACCGCGCGCGGGCTGAGCGTGTCACTCACACCGAGCGCGACCGGCGCCGCCACGGGCGAGCGGTTGCGCGCGCTGCGCGACGCCGGCCTGGCACGCCTTGCCGTCAGTCTGGATGGTGCAACGGCCGAGACGCACGACGCCTTTCGCCGCGTCGTCGGCTCGCATCGTCACACGCTGCGCATCCTCGACAGCGCTCGCGGGCTCGGGATGCCATTGCAGATCAACAGCACGGTGTGCCGCCAGACGGTTGGTGAGCTGCCCGAGCTCGCGCGCCAGGTGCAGGCGTACGGCGTGGCGCTGTGGGCGTTGTTCTTCCTGATTCCCGTCGGGCGCGCCCAGGCCGAGCAGGCGCTCGACGCCGACGAGATCGAGCGCGTGCTCGAGTGGGCCGCGGATCTGCGCGTGCCGTTCCCCATCAAGACGACGGAGGCGCCGCACTACCACCGCGTGCTGGCCGCGCGCCGTTCGGGCCGACCGGCAATGACGCGCTCCGCCGCGCCCGCAGCCGCCGCGCGCC
>JBKOUQ010000187.1:0-8515 GCA_046723475.1 Candidatus Methylomirabilota bacterium | reverse complement strand
CCGCGCGCCGGGCTCGCGGCGGCGCGTGCTGGTCGTCGAGGACAACGACGACTCCCGCGAGATGCTGAAGACCTGGCTGACGCTCGAGGGTCACGACGTGCTCGCCGCAACCAACGGCACCGAGGGCGTCAAGTTGCTGCTGGGCGATTGCCCGGACGTCGCGTTCATCGACATCGGCCTGCCCGAGATGGACGGCTACGAGGTCGCGCGCGCGGCGCGGCGTGAGGCGAACGAGACGCTGCTCGTCGCGCTCACCGGCTATGGCCAGCCCGAAGATCGCCAGCGGTGCTTCGACGCGGGCTTCGACGATTTCGTGCTCAAGCCCGTCGATCCTGCGCGGCTGTCGCAGATTCTCGCGGAGCGAACGCCGCCGTTGCGGTGGTGAACCGCCTGGTGTAACGGTTCCCGCGTGCCGGCCGTGAGCCACACGCGCGTCATCGTCAGCCGCTACGGCGGACCCGAGGTCCTCGAGGTCCTCACCGAACCCTGCCCCGAGCCGAAACGTGGCGAAGCGCGCGTGCGAGTGCTGGCCGCCGGCGTCTCGCTGCCGGATGCCCTGATGCGCGAGGGCGTGCATCCCGAAACGCGCCGGGTGCCGTTCACGCCGGGGTGGGATCTCGTCGGCGTCGTCGATCGGCTCGGCGACGGAGTCTCAGGAATCGAGGACGGCCAGATCGTTGCCGCGCTGCCGGTCGTCGGCGCGTACGCGGAGCTCGTCTGCTTGCCGCAACGCGAGCTGGTTCCCGTGCCAACCGGACTGGACGCCGCCGAGGCCGTCAGCCTGGTGCTGAACTACGTCACCGCGTACCAGATGCTGCATCGCTCCGCTCGGGTGAAACAGGGCCAGCGCGTGTTGATTCACGGCGCGGCGGGCGGCGTCGGCTCGGCGCTCTTGCAGCTCGGGCGCCTCGCCGGGCTCGAGATGTACGGCACGTGCTCGTCGCGAACGGCCTCGACGGTCGGCAGCCTGGGAGGTGTCCCGATCGATTATCAGCATCAGGACTTCGTCGAAGAAATTCGCCGCCTGACGCGTGACGGCGTCGACGTCGTGTTCGACGGCATCGGTGGGACGCACATCTGGCGCTCGCGCCGGGCGCTCCGCGCCGGCGGGAAGGTCGTTGCCTATGGCCTCACGTCCTCGCTCAGCGGCGGGCGGTTGGCTTCGGGTCGCCGTCATCGATTCCACGGACTGGGCGTCTTCGGTCTGTACATCGCCGGCGGGTGGCTGCTCCCGGGACGGAAACGCGTGGTGCCCTACAGCATCCAGTGGCTCAAGCGGATCAGACCGGCATGGTTCCGAGCCGATCTCATCGCGCTACTGGATTTGCTTCGCCAGCATCGAATCAGGCCGCTGATCGCGGCGCGATTGCCGCTTGCCCAGGCACGAGCCGCGCACGAGCTGCTCGGGAAGGGAGGGAACGCGGGGAAGATCGTGCTCGTGTCATTTGGGCGAACGAAACTCGGGACCGAATCGCCGAACAAGCCCCTCGAGCCACGCGGTGCGCCCTGCGGCTGAGCCGTAGCGTCTATCGGGGCGCCAGACCGCGCGGAACCATAGTACTGATTGCCTAGATTTTCGTTCTTCCGCCGAGCACCCGAACCGGTGTACATCTGGGATGCCGGGCAGGTTGATGATCATTCCGCGGTTGACGCGCGAAGGTCTCCGGCACCCTCCGTGGTCCTATACGCTGGGGGTCGCCGTCCCCGTGACAGCTCTGCTGTTGCTGCAAGCTGCCGGCGTGTTCGTCGACCGCCTGCCGAGCGCGCCTCTGCTGGCAGCGGTCCTCGCCGTCGCGTGGTATTGCGGCCGGTCCGCGGCCCTTCTTGCGACCGCCGTCAGCATCGTATTCCACGCGTATGTGTTGATCCGATCACCATTCACCGAGACGAATGTCGGCGACGTTCTGGGCCTGATTCTCTTCGCCGGACTTGCGGGGTTCGTCTCGTACGCCGCACCGCGCCTGGGACAGACGCTGCGCGAGCTCGAGCACGAGCGAACGCGGGAACAGACGGCTCGCGCGGAAGCCGAGCGACACAGCCGAGAAGCCGATGAGCTTCGGCGGCTGTCCCGGGTCCTGACGCAGACGGCGAGTCCGACCGCGGCGGCACAACGCGTCGCCGATGCCGTCAAACGATTTTTCAATCCGAGCAGTGCGGTCGTGCGTCTGCTCGAGCCCGATGGCGCGATGGTCGCCGTGGCCATCGCCGGGGAGAATCCGATCGTGCTGCCTGGCCATCGGATGCCGGCCGGATCCGGCGTCGTCGGGCAAGCCGTGAGCCAACGTAAGCTCGTGATGACGACCTCCGTTCTCACGGATCCGCGTATCGACCTGCCGTCGGCGGTCAGAGACCAACACAAGCGCCTCCGACACCAGCTCGTGATCGCCGCGCCGCTCATCGTCGACGACATCGTCATCGGGACACTAGCGCTGAACGAGACGGGGACACGAAGATTCACCGAGACAGAGCTGGCTCTGATGCAGGCCCTCGCCAACCACGCGGCGGTCGGGATCCGGAACGCGCAGCGCTTTCAGAACGAACGGACGGCGCGACAGGAGGCGGAGGCCAGCAGCCGTACCAAGGATGAATTCCTCGCGATGCTCGGCCACGAGCTGCGAAACCCGCTGGCCGCCATTGGTTCCGCGATCGCGATTTTGAACCGCCTCCGCGCGACCGACGAGCGGGCGGTGCACGCGCGAGCCGTCATTACACGCCAAGTTGCGCACCTGCGCGAGCTCATGGACGACCTCCTCGATGTCGGCAGGGTTACGACCGGCAAAATCATACTGACGCCGAAACCGACGGATCTCGGCGAGCTCGCCCGGCGAGCCTGGGCGGTGCTCGAGTCGACCGGGACGTTCGCGCAGCATATCGCCAAACTGGAAACCGAGCCCGTGTGGGTTCACGCGGACGAGACCCGGATGGCGCAGGTCTTCGACAACCTTCTTACCAACGCGGTGAAGTACACGCCCGCCGGCGGGAGCGTCGTCATGACCGTTCGCGGCGACGGTGATGGCGCGGTCATTCGAGTCAGCGACACCGGAATCGGCATGAGCCCCGCACTGCTGCCTCGGATCTTCGACTTGTTCGTCCAGGGCGAGCCGACACGGGATCGCGCGAAAGGCGGTTTGGGCATCGGACTGACGCTGGTGAAGCGGTTGGTGGAGATGCACGGGGGCTCCGTCAGCGCATCCAGCGACGGCCCAGGGCGCGGCAGTGTGTTCACCGTCTGCGTACCACGCCTTGCAGTTCCCGTCGAGCACGTCGCGACGGAGGCAACACGCGCCGTCTCCCGGGGCGCTCGCCGCGTGCTGCTCGTCGAGGACAGCGCCGATGTACGGAGGATGCTCCGCTTCAGGCTCGAGCTTGACGGCCACGAGCTGCACGAGACTAGCGACGGCATCACGGGGCTCGCGGAGGCGCTCCGTCTGCAGCCTGACGTTGCCGTCATCGACATCGGCCTGCCGGGCCTCGACGGATGGGAGGTGGCGCGTCAACTGCGCGCGGCGAATGCAGGACGCCGCATGACGCTGATCGCTATCTCCGGTTACGGACAAGTCGCCGATCACCAGCGTTCGCGACAGGCAGGCTTCGACGTGCACCTCGTCAAACCCATCGATCTCGATACGCTGATCGACGTGATTCACAGGCGCTGAGCTTCGCCCGGTCGAGCAGTCGACGCCTATCTGGGGGGGTGACCGCTCGCCAGGGCGCGCTCGATCTCATCGAGGTGCTCGCGACGGTGCTCGGCCCGTGACAGCCTGATCGGGCTGCCCGCGGCCGCGTTCTTCGCGAGCCATTCGTCGGAGAGCGTGGCGACCGCGTGGTCGACCGCGCGCGCCGTCTCGACGGTCAATGTGGCCGCGCGTCGTGGCGGCAGCGCCAGCTGCGCCGGCTTGGCGGCCTCGTTGACCCACTCGACGGCAGCGTCATCGAGGGGGGCAATCTTGGCCCCGCGCTTCACGAGCTCGATGACCGTCATGGTCCGCTGATCCCAGAACGCGAGGTGTGCCAGCACGGCGGCGACGGTCCAGCCCGCGGGCATCGGACGGCTCAGCGCGGCGTCGTCGAGCTTGTCGATGAGCGCTTCGAGCCGGCGACGTTCGCGGTCGTTTCCCGCAATGTAGGAGCGGTCGTCTGCCATGGCTCAGATCCTAGCCCGACGACTCGTTGCGCTCCAGCGCATCGGCCAGCGCGTTCAGCAGCTGCGCGCCGTCGCCGCGCCACGCGCTGCCGTGCATGCAGGCGAGCGTCGTCGGTTTCTCCGCCCCAAGGCGCTCGAGCATGCCGCGCGTGTTTTTCGCGTGGGCATAGTAGTCCATCGGCTTGCGGAACGCCTCGCTCGGACCCAGAATGTCCGACTCCGTCAGCGGCGCGTGCTCGGCGCCGCCCTGCGTGAACAGATCACCACACAGCAGCGTGCGCGTGGACGCCTCGAGCAGAAAGCCGCATTCCCACGCGTGGGGCATGTGCGGCGTGTCGAACCACTGGACACGGTGCGAGCCGAGTGACAGCGCTTCGCCGTCGGCCAGGGCGCGCGCCGCACGATCGGCGACGTCGTTGATCGAGACCATCGCCGCGATGCGTCCGCAGAGCGGCTGCGCCGCCGGGGCGGCCGCGAGCCATTCGTTGAGCGAGCCGCACTCGTCGGCCTCGAAGTGCGAGAGGCCGATGTAGCGCAGCCGGTCGACGGGCAGCACGCGCTGCACGGCGTCGCGGATGCGCGGAAACATCCGGCGCGGGCCGGTATGGAAGAGCAGCGGCTCGTCGGCCGCCACCAGATACTGGTTGAACGTGAAGCCGCCGGGCCCGCTCGACATCGTCACGGGCGTGCTGATGCGGTAGATCCGGTCGGCGATTTCGTGAACGCTGGTCGTCATGCGGCTTCCTCCATCGACGAAGTGTACCGCTGCGCTACAATGCGAACCCTACCGGCGCGCGGCCACATCACTCTGAGTGACTGACATGAGCGAGACCAGCGAGCACGCGGCGCGGCTGCTGCGCGCCTACCAGGCGCAGGAGAAGCGCTTCGTCGAGCGCCGCTTCCCGCTGCAGTTCGCGCCCGAGGTGCCGGCGCTGCGCGAGCTCTACAGCCAGGCCAAGGGCTTTCGCTGGAACCCGGAGACGGACATTCCCTGGGAGCGGTTCGACCCCGCGCGCTATTCCAAAGAGGCGTGCGAGGCGGCGCGCCGCACGTGGAGCCGCCGCGCGTGGAGCGTGTATCCCGGGCTCACCGAGAGCACGGCGCTGCTCATCCGCTTCTGCCTCGAATCCGGCAGCCTCGGCATGGACGCGAAGCTGTTCCTGTCATTCCGTCCGGCGGAAGAAGCGAAGCATCTCGAGGTGTGTCGCCTGTTCGCCGACCGTTTCGGCGGCTACGAGCCCGATCCGCGCGACGAGGCGCTGGCGCGTGCGAGCAATCATCCGTTTGCGCAGGCGGCGCTGGATCCGGACGTGCCGGTGGAGGCGTACATCGCGGCGCTCGGCGCGCTGGACGATCAGCTCGATCTCAACCTCTATCTGAGCCACCTGCAGCAGGCCAGGGACGAGGTCGTGCGCGCCGCGCTGCGCCTGATCGCCGGCGACCGTCAGCGTCACGTCACTTTCGCATGGACGCTGCTCGGCAGCCGCGTGCCGGCGCTCGACGCGCGCCGCCGCGCGACCGTGGTGCAGACGGTGCGCGAGCTGCTCGAAAGCGTGATCCTTGCCGGCTATCGCAACACGTGGCTGCTGCCCGAGACGAGCCGCGAGCCGTGGCTGGCGGCGGAAGACGACACCGCGCGCGCGGGGCTGGGCGCGTCGACGGCCGCGCAGGAGCGCAGCGTGCTGCGCGCGACGATCGCGCAGGTGCGCGAGCGGTTCGCCGTCTGGCAGCTCGAGCTGCCGCGCGTGACGCATCCCGCGCTCGGGACTATATAGCAATATGGAGAATTGCCATGCTGATGGACAAAGAGCGCACCGAAGCGTACGTGGCCGAGCGCCGCTTTCCGCTGGAGCTCGCGCCGGCGATGCCCGACGTGTGGGAGCTGTGGCGGCGCGCGAAAACGCTCGAGTGGGACCCGCAGACCGACATCCCGTGGGAGGAGCTGCACCCCGAGCGCTACAGCGCCGAGCAGTTACTCGCCGCGCAAATGTACTGGAGCCGCCGCACGTGGGGCGAGTATGGTGCGATCTCTGAGAGCCCGGCTCTGCTGCTGCGCTTCTGCCTCGAGCGGCGGCTGCCCGATCTGCAGTTCTTCTTCACGATGCGCACGATGGAGGAGGGACGCCACGCGGAAGCCTCGTGGCTGATGGCCGAACGGCTGGGGCGTTACTTTCCGCAGCCGCAGAACCCGCCGACGGCCGGCGCCGTCGGCACCCACGGCGTGCGTCGCATGGCGTTCGACCCCGACACGTCGCTCGAGGGCATCTTCGCGAGCCTCGTGTGCGCCGCCGAGGAGATCCTGATCGACGTCTTCAAGGCCACCGTGCACAAGGCGACGAACCCAGCGGTGCGCCGGCTGATGGAGCTGATCCTGCGCGACGAGGTGCGCCACATCGCGTTCGGCTGGCAGTGCCTGGACGCGTGGGCGTCGTCGTTCACATCGGAGACCGTCCGCAACATCGAGTCCGCGGTGGTGACGATGATCGAGAACGTCGAGTTCCGCGGCTATCGCAACCTGTGGCTGGCCATCGAGGGCGGCAGCGCGACGCCGGCGGAGATCGACGCCGACCGCATCTCGTGCGAAGCGGGGCTCGGCGGCAACACGCCGGACGACGAGATGCGCGTGTTCCCGGAGTTCCTCGCGAAAATCCGCAAGCGGATGGCGCCGTGGGGCGTCAACATTCCGATGTTCGAGCACCCGCGATTGGGGAAGGTGTAGCGCCCCCGGCCCCGCAGAGCGAGGGCGGGTCAACGCCCAGGTGAAGCACTGTAAGAACGAGGATCAGCGCGGGGCGGGCGGGATGCGCGTGGCGATACTGAGCGCGCGAGCCCCGGACGACGGCCACGTCGGGCTCCGGCGCGGACTCGTCGTCGAGAGCGATGGGATCCTGAACACGCACGATCCATCCTGACGGCAGTGCCGCCCGCAATGCATCGTGGGCCATTCCGACGGCAGTCGCGTGCTCGCTGCCCTTCGGTTCGGCGACGATGAGCTGCCCGCCGATGAGCTCGATCGGGTCGTCCTCGTCGAAGGCGCCCAGGTGCACGAGCCGCTCGTATTCCACGCGCTTCCAGCGACGCACCGTGAGCGGCGTCTGCTTCATCCCGACACCGTGAGCCGCGGCTGCTTCATCGCGATACCGTGAGCCGCGGCGGTCTCATGCCGGCAGCGTAGCGATGCGGGTATCGCTGGTCAATCGTCGACGTTTGGCTACACTGCCGGCGTGAAGTTCGTCGGTGATCGCTATCTGCGCAAAGAAGATCCGCGGCTCGTTCAGGGCCGCGGCCGCTATGTCGGCGACATCACACTGCCCGGCATGCTGCACGCCGCGATCGTGCGCAGCCCGCACGCGCACGCGCGCATCCTCGCGATCGACGCCGAGCGCGCGTTGAAGGCTCTCGGCGTCGCCGGCGTCGTCACGCACGCCGATCTCGGTGAGGCCGCGCGCATGCTGCCGATCGTGCCGCCGCACGCCGCGCTGCGCGGCAGGAACTTCCATCTGCTCGCGGGCGAGCGCGCGCGATTCGTGGGCGAGGCGGTGGCGGTGGTGCTGGCCGAGAGCCGCTACGCGGCCCAGGACGCTCGCGAGCTGATCGACGTGGCGTGGGAGCCGCTGCCGTCGGTGCAGGAGCCCGCGAGACCAGACGACGCGCGGTCGACGGCGCCGAGCGACGCGCGCGTGCACGACGACATCGCCGAGAACCTCGCGGGCCGCGTGACGCTCGCGCGCGGCGACGTGGCGACAGCGCTGGCGGCCGCGCCGCGGCGCTCGGCGTTGACGCTGACGATCGGCCGCGCCGGCGGCCAGCCGATGGAAACGCGCGGGCTCGTCGCCGAGTACAACGCGATGGCGGGGCTCTTGACGGTGTGGGCGTCGTCGCAGGTGCCGCACCAGGTGCGGCAGTTCGTCTGCGAGCTGCTCGGCATCGAGCCGCACCGCGTGCGCGTGATCGCGCCCGACGTCGGCGGCGGCTTCGGCGCCAAGCTCATCGTCTATCCGGAGGATGTGCTGATCCCGCTGCTGGCGATGCGCTTTGGCCGCCCGGTGCGCTGGCTCGAGGACCGCGTGGAGCACATGCTCACGGCCACGCAGGAGCGCACGCAGACGCACACGGTCCAGGTCGGCTTCGACGACGAGGGCCGGCTGCTCGCGCTGCGCGATCACTTCGTGCACGACACCGGCGCGTACACGCCGCGCGGGCTCGTGGTGCCGCTGCTCACCGCGTCGATGCTGGCCGGGCCGTACCGCATCCCGAACATCGAGGTGACGTTCGACAGCGTCTACACGCACCGCGTGCCCGTGACGCCGTATCGCGGCGCGGGCCAGCCGCAGGCCGTGTTCGTCATCGAGCGTGTCATGGATCTGATCG
>JBKOUQ010000230.1:0-7811 GCA_046723475.1 Candidatus Methylomirabilota bacterium | reverse complement strand
AATCCGGGGAGTTCATCATCTCGGTGATGATCGGCGGCCTCGGAACGCTGGTCGGTCCCGTCATCGGCGGCGCGTTCTTCACCATCCTGCGCGACAAGGTGTCGTCCGTCGTCGACTGGTACTTCATCGTCATCGGCGGCGTCCTGATCGTGATCGTGCTGTTCATGCCGCGAGGACTGCTCGGACTGCGCCGGCTGTTCGCGAGGCGGACGGGCGGCGCGGCGGCGTGATCCTCGAGGTCGACGACGTCACCCGGCGCTTCGGCGCGCTGACCGCGCTCAATCGCGTCAGCTTCGCCGTCGACGCCGGCCAGATCTTTTCCGTCATCGGGCCGAACGGCGCCGGCAAGTCGACGCTCTTCAACGTCGTCTCCGGGCTCTTCGCGCCGAGCGCCGGCCGGGTGCGCTTCCGTGGCCACGACATCACCGGCCTGCCACCCGAGCGCGTGAACCGCCTCGGCCTGGCAAAGACGTTTCAGATCACGAGCCTGTTCCCCGAGATCTCGGTGCTCGACAACGTGCGCATCGCGGCGCAATCGCGTGCGCCGGAATCGGGCCGCGTGTCCTCGCTCTGGCGGCGGCCCGACGTCGATGCCACCGCCGGCGCGCTCCTCGAGGCGTTCGGCCTCACCGCCCGTCGCGACGCGCACGCGCGAGATCTCTCGCACGGCGAGCAGCGCTATCTCGAGATCTGCGTGGCGCTGGCGACCAACCCCACGCTGCTGCTGCTCGACGAGCCGACGGCCGGCATGACGCCGGGTGAGACACGCGATGCCACCGCGCTCATTCGCAAGGTCGTCCTCGAGCGGGCGCTCACGCTGTTGTTGATCGAGCACGACATGTCCGTCGTCATGGGCATTTCGGATCGCGTGGCGGTGCTGCACTTCGGCGAGAAGATCGCCGAGGGGACGCCCGACGCCATCCGGAGCGACCCGCGTGTGATCGAAGCCTATCTCGGCGGCGGAGACGACTGAGTGTTCCGCATGCGCGAAGTGCACGCGGGCTACGGCACGACGCCGATTCTGTTCGGCGTCTCGCTGGATGTGCGTGAGGGCGAGGCGGTGGCGCTGCTCGGCAAGAACGGCATGGGCAAGACCACGCTGATGAAGACGGCGATCGGGTTTCTCAAACCGTGGCGCGGCGCCGTCGAGTTCGAGGGCCGCGATCTCACACGCCTGGCCCCGCACGACATCGCGCGGCTCGGCGTCGGCCTCGTGCCCGAGAACCGTCGCATCTTTCCCGGCCTCACCGTGCGCGAGAATCTCGAGCTCGGGCTCTCCGCGGCGCGCCGGCGCTCGGCCGAGCTGCGGCAGACTCGCCTGGACGCCGTGTTCCAGCACTTTCCGCGGCTGCGCGAGCGGCTGGATCAGCCCGGCAAGACACTCTCGGGCGGTGAGCAGCAGATGCTCGCGATCGCGCGTGTGATGATGGCGGGCGCGCGACTGATCTTGATGGACGAGCCGACGCAGGGCCTGGCACCCGCGTTCATCCGGCACATTCGCGACATGATCGGCGAGCTCAAGCGCCTCGGCGTGACGGTCCTCTTGATCGAGCAGAACGCGCGCGTCGCGCTGAGCGTGTGCGATCGCGGCTACATCATGGAGAAGGGCGTCATCGTGTTCGAAGCGTCGTCGCGCGAGCTGCGCGAGAGTCCGGTGACGCGCGACAAGCTCGGCGTCTGATGCGCGCGTGGGCTTCCGGCACGCTGCTGGGCGCGGGGCGCCGTCAGCAGGCGACGCGCGTCGTGCTCGCGTTGGCGCTCGTCGCCGGCCTGCTCTGGGCACTGCCGATCCGCCGTCCCGGGACGGACGGCGGCCATCACGCCGCGCACGCGCCGGCGCTCGATCCGTTCGAGCGCGCGGGCATCACGGAGCTGCGCGAAGGCCACCGCACGCCGCCGCTGCGCCTGCCGCGCCTGGACGGCGGCATCACCGCCCTCGAGGAGCACCGGCAGCATCTGGTTCTCGTCAATTTCTGGGCGACGTGGTGCGAGCCGTGCACGGTCGAGATGCCGACGCTCGAGGCGCTCGCGCGCGAGTACCGCGCACGTGGGCTCGTCGTGCTCGGCGTGTCCGTCGACCGCGGTGCGCCGCGGCCGTTGCTCGAGCCCTACGTCCGCCGGCTCAGGCTGTCGTTTCCGATTCTGCTCGATGCCGACCTCGCGACGTCACGCGCGTGGCGCGTGAACGGCCTGCCCGCGACGTTCGTCGTGCGGCCGGGCGGAGAAGCCGTCGGCATGGCGCTCGGCGCGCGCGAATGGAACAGCGCCGAGATGCGCGCTCTGCTCGAACGGTTCCTCCCTACTTCTTGAGCACCTCGGCGAAGAACTTCGACGCCTCGGCCTTCGCCTCCTCGTTGGCCTTCGCGTCGTAGCGCAGCGGGAGGTTGAACTTCTGCCCCAGCGCCGTCGCCTCGGGGTTCGTGAAGGCGTGCACCGCGCCAGGGTATTCGATCACCTTGTAGTCGACCTTGGCGGCGTCGAGGTCGCTCTTGAATGCCGTGTACTGCTCTTTCTTCACGAACGGATCGTCGGCGCCGTTGAGAACGAGGATCTTCGCCTTCACCGTACCAGGCCCGGGGGCCGGCGTGTTGAGCCCGAGGGTGGCATGGAAACCCGCGACGCCGGCCAGGTCAGCGCCGGCGCGCGCCATGTTCAGCACCACGGCGCCGCCGAAGCAGTACCCGGCCGCACCGATGTGCGTGGGGTCGACGCTCGCGTGCTTCGCGAGCTGCTCGCGCGCGGCATTGAAGCGCGCTTCCATTGTTTGCGGGTTCTTCATGACCGAGCTCGACAGCGCCCCGGCGTCCTTCGGGTTGTCGGCCTTCTTGGCGTCGCCGTACATGTCGGCGATGAAGGCCGTATAACCCTGGCGCGCGAAATCGCGCGCCTCGTTGTGGATGTGCTGCGTGATGCCCCACCATTCGTGCACCAGGACGATACCGGGGCGCTTCCCCGTCGTGGCGGTGTCGTACACGATGAAGCCGTTCATGGTCGTCTCGCCGTCCTTGTACGTCACCGGCTCTTCCGTGATCGCGGCCAGCGCCGGGGTGGCGATCGCGAGCGCGAGCAGCGCGCCGAGCAGCGGCATCTTCATAGCGTCTCCTGGCGTGAGGTGATTGCTCGGTGCTCGGTGGCACCGAAGTTGCCGACACTGTACCAGCCCGAGCGATATTCCGCAGGAGGGTTGCAATCATGGCAACGATCGAGCAATCCATCGAGGTCAACGCGCCGCTGCGCGCGGTCTACAACCAGTGGACGCAGTTCGAGGACTTTCCGAAGTTCATGGAGGGCGTGCAAGAGGTCCGTCAGCTCGACGACAAGCGGCTGCACTGGCGCGCCGTCATCGCCGGCAAGGAGAAGGAGTGGGACGCGGAGATCGTGGAACAGCGCCCCGATGAGCGCATCGCGTGGACCAGCCGGGGCGGCGCGTGGAACAGCGGCGTCGTCACCTTCCACCGGCTCGACGACATGCGCACGAAGGTCATGCTGCAGGTCGAGTATGATCCCCAGGGCGTAATCGAGAACGTCGGCGACGCGCTCGGCGTCGTGAGCGGTCGGGTCAAGGGCGATCTCGAGCGCTTCAAGGAGTTCATCGAGCGCCGCGGCCGCGAGACCGGCGCCTGGCGCGGCGAGATCCAGCACGGGCAGGTGGAGCGCAAAGCCTCCTGACGCGTTAAGCTCGCCCTTCGGGAGGACGACATGGCGAAGGGCGAGGTCGGCTTCATCGGTCTGGGGCGCATGGGCTTTCCCATGGCGCGAAACCTGGCGGCGGCCGGGTGGGCGGTGCACGTGTACGACGTCTCGCCCGACCCCGCCAGGCGCGCCGGTGCCGTCGCCGGCATCACGGTGCACAGCGCACCACGCGACGTGGCCGCGCGCACGACGGTGCTCTTCAGCGCGCTGCCCAACGACGACATCGTCAGCGAGACGTACCTCGGCCCCTCGGGGGTGCTGTCCGGCGCGCACGCCGGGCTCATCACGTGCGATTGCTCCACGGTCACGCCCGAGACCACGCAGCGCGTGCACGCGGCCGCGCGCGAGCGCGGTGTAACGCATCTCGACACGCCGATGCTCGGCTCGTCGCCGCAGGCCGAGAGCGGCGAGGTGTTCTTCATGGTGGGCGGCGACCGCGAGGCGCTCGCCCGCGTGCAGCCGCTGCTCGACGTGATCGGCCGGCTCACGATGTACGTCGGCCCATCCGGCGCCGGCAATCGCATCAAGCTCCTGCACAACGCGCTGGGGGCGATCAATGCGGTCGCTGTGGCCGAATCCCTCGCGCTCGCCACCCGGCTGGGCGTAGACATCCAGACCTACTACGACGTCGTCCGTCAAGGGGGCGGCATGGCGTACTCGACGTACTTCGACCGCCGCGTGATGCGCGTGGTCGACGGGAACTACGACGCGACGTTCACGGTCGAGCTCATGCACAAGGACGTCGCCCTCGCCGCGAAGATGGCCGGCGCCGACCTGAAAAACATGCCGATCCTGAACGACGCGCTGGGGGCGTACACTGCCGCCAGGACGAAGTGGCCCGGCCAGGACTTCTCGGGCGTCACGCACGTCGTCGAGGAGCGCTTCGGTCTCACCGTGTCGAAAGCCGCGCGCTGAGCGCACCGAGGGCAGCCATGGCGTATGAGCTCGTGATCAAGGGCGGCATGGTCGTGGACGGGACGGGGTTCCCCCGCTATCGCGCGGACGTCGCGGTGAAGGACGGCGTCATCGCCGAGATCGGCCGCATCACGGCCACCGCCGAGCGAACGATCGACGCCGACGGACTCGTCGTCTCGCCAGGCATCATCGACCTCCACACGCACTACGATGCCCAGCCGTTCTGGGATCGGCTCTGCACGTCCTCCGTCTGGCACGGCGTGACGACCGCGCTCATGGGCAACTGCGGTCTCACGCTGGCCCCGCTGCGGCCCGAGCATCGTGAGCCGATGCTCGCGACGTTCTGCTGTGTCGAAGATTTGCCGGTGCGCTCGTTGAGCGCGGTGCTGCCGTGGACGTGGCAGACGTTCGATGAATACCTCAAAGCGATCGACATCGGCCTCGGCATGAATCTCTTGCCGCTCGTCGGCCACAATCCCCTGCGGCTCTCCGCGATGGACAAGGCGGCCTGGGACCGCCCGGCAACAGCCGACGAAATCGGTGTGATGCAGAACCTGCTGCGCGCCGCGATGGACGCCGGCGCCTGGGGCTGGAGCACGACGGACTCGCCGACGCATGCCGGTCCGCACGGCGAGCCGGTCCCGACACGCTTGGCCGCCGACGACGAGCGCGTCGCGCTCGGCCGCACGATGGCGGAATTCAATCGCGGCGTCATCGAGATTCTCCCGAAGGGCGCCGGCGCGCCGACCGAGGCCGATCACGCGCATCTGACCGACGTCGCGCACGCAAGTGGGCGGCCGGTGTTCTTTCTCACCTTCGATGCGGCGCCGCGGCCGCGCGTGGAAGCGGCCACCCGCGAGGGCGCGCAGCTCTACGCCTTGCTGCGCGCGATTCCGTTCAACCCGCGCTTCACGCTGAAGAAGACGACGTTCTTCAGCAACCTCGACGTCTGGGACGTCGTCATGGCAAAGCCGCTGGCGGAGCGGCTCGCGGCCTTGACCGATCCGGCCAAACGCGCCGAGCTGCGCGAGTGGGCGGACAAGCGGCAGCGGCGGCGGCCCGGCGTGCCTGGCCGCTTCATCAAGTGGTCGTCGATCGTCGTCAAGAAGACGGCGCTCGCCAGCAATCGCGCGCTCGAGGGGCGGTCGCTCACCGAGCTCGCCGCCGAGCAGAGCAAGCACGTGGCCGACGTGATGCTCGACCTGGCCCTCGAAGGGCAGCTCGACACCGAGTTTCAGCTGCAGTCACGCTCGCCGGCCGAGGACGTGGAGCTGGCGGAGTTCGTCAAGACGGGCCACGCCATTCCGTCGCAGTCGGATGCGGGCGCGCATCTCAACACGAATTTCTGCACGGCCGGCGAGTCGAGCTGGGTGCTCGCGGAATGGGTGCGCGAGCGCCAGCTGCTCACGCTGGAAGACGCGATCCGCCGCTACACCTTCCAGCCGGCGCGCATCATGGGGCTGCGTGATCGCGGTGTGATTCGAGAGGGCCTGGCCGCGGATCTGATGGTGTTCGACCCCGCGACCATCGGCGTCAAAGAGGACGAGATCTCGCGCGATGGTCCGTCGGGCACGCCGCGACGCGTGCAGGGCGCCGAGGGCGTGCACCACGTCGTCGTGGGCGGCCAGCTGGTCTTCGACCATGGCCGGCACACCGGCGCGTTTCCGGGCCGTGTCCTGCGCTCCGGACGCGCATCGACGTAGGCGTCGCCTCGCGTTGACCTAGGCGTCGCCTCGCGTCGAGCTCCGCGCGTCAGTGGCCGACGCTGAGCGCGGTCTTGATAACCCAGGCGAAGTCGATGATCAATGCCAGCACCATGACCGCGCCGATGACCTTGTACATGCTGTCGTTCATCGTTCCCTCCCCGGCATCAGAAGCGGTACTGCAGACCGACGTACGGACCGTAGCGTTCGGTTTTGTTGCCGAACAGCGTGCCTTCGAAGTCGCCGGCCGGCGTCCGCGCGGTCGACGTCCCTTCGGCCGACTTGATCCACCAGTACTGATAGCCGGCTTCAACGGAGAGTCCCCGCCACACGCGGTATGCGAGCGCGGCATCGAGCTGAACGCCTACACCGCCGCTCGCCTCGTCGCGGAAGCTCGGATCGTGCAGGAGGTCGGAGCGCTTGTGGTGGACATCATCGAGAACGCTCTGCGACCACGGCAGCACGAAGCCGCGTGCCTTGAGCGACAGCCCCGCAAACAACGGGACCTGCGTCCGCGCGCCGAGACGAATGCTGTACCAGTTCCAGTCCTGCGTGATGACGCGGGCGCTGGACGAGATGGGGGGCACAACGTCGGGAAACGCGGACGTCGCGCCAAAGGCGACGTAGCGCTCGTACCAGTACTGAAAGCCGACGAGACCGTCGAGGAAGCCGGGCTGCTCGGCGGTGCCCCACCGCAGCAGCCGATAGCCGGCGTCCGCATTGATGTAGAACAGGCCGGTGTCCTCGGCGTCCGACCGCGTGCGCGAGATGCGCACGTCGTGGTCGGTATCGTTGAAGTCCTCGTCGATGAGCACGCCTTCTTTGATCGCGCCGCCGCCGAGGCTCGCCATGAAGACCCACCGCCGCCAGACGAATTCCGCGTTGACCTCGGGCACCACGCTGTCGACACCGCGCCATCGCAGCTCGGACAGGCTGGTGCTGTTCGTGCTGTTGCCGGTCGTCACCCAGACGCGCGTGCCGAGCGTCAGCGAGGAGTCCGGCGGCAGCTTCGGCTGCGCCCAGGCGGGCGACGACACCGCCACGAGCGCGACGACGAACGACATCAGGGCGAGGTTGCGACGCATAACGCGCCTCCTTGCGCCAGAGCGTACACCGGAAGGCGGGCGCCACCGCCCGTTCTTCGTCCGCGCGAACGCGTACCGTCGCCGCTGGCACGCCGGGCGGAACGACGCTAGAATCCGCGGACCGCAGCATGATGCCGGGGGTATGGATGAAGAGGGTGTTGCTCATGTGTTCGATCGCGCTCGGCGCATGGACGGTCCTGGCGGGATCAACGGCGCTGGCCGACGTGGTGCAGCTGCAGGACGGCAATCAGATCACCGGAACGTTCACCGAAGCTAGCGCCGGAATCGTGTCGATCGAGGTCGGTGGCCAGATCATCAACTTCGCGCAGGACAAGGTGCGCGCGATTTATTTCGGAGCGCTGCCGGTCGCGGCGCCCCCCGTCGCGGCGCCACCCGTCGCCGCACCGCCCGCGGG
>JBKOUQ010000279.1:0-7026 GCA_046723475.1 Candidatus Methylomirabilota bacterium | reverse complement strand
GCGGCGGCGCGTGCGGCGTCACCGCGGGCGCGCTGGCCGACGACGACTTCGGCGGCGCCGCCGCCGACACCGGCGGGCACCGGAACACGATCGCGTTCACCCGCGCGAGGTCGTCGGTCGGAAACGACAGCAGCGCGGTATCGCCGCCGAGCCGCACGATCTTGCGACGCAGGTCCTTGACCGAGTCGTCTTTGACGGTTCCGAGGGTCGTGCAGCCCACCGGCACCTTGGGGTCGGTCGTCAGCCGCACGCGCGCCAGCTCGACGCGGTCCTGCGCCGGCGAGGCCGACGCCGTGATCAGAAGGAGCAGGACGGCCAGGATCAACGCCATGCGTCCACCAGCTCCGTCTTCTGATAGTTGGCGCCCATGATGCGCCAGTAACCGTTGGTTTCCCCGCCCACCACAATGACATGGATGTCCTCGCGCCGGAACATGGGAATCTCCTCCTCGGGCGCGGCCTTCAGCTTCGTGGCCCAGGGCTCCTCGCCAAACGTCGCGCGGGGATAGATGTAGTTCTGGATGAGCTGGTAGTCCCAGTACTCGCTGGCGCGCATCCGGGCGGTGTCATGCAGCCAGTCGATCAGCGCGTCTTTCTTGGCGAAGCCGCCGCGGTCGACGAACTGGCGCGCCGCGATCGGATCGAGCAGCAGCGTCGGCGGCCCGTGCGGGTCCATGCCGCGCAGCAAGTGGCGGACGTGCTCGCGCCAGTGCTTCTCACGCAGCCCGAGCGTGAACGCGGTGGAGCGCACGCCGGAGAACACACTGACCGCGCTCTGCGACGGGGCCATCCCCCGCTGCACGTGAAACGGCTCCCACGGACTACGCTCCTCGTTCTCCGCAAACGTGACGCTGTTGTAGGCGTAGTTGTTGCCCTGATTGCCCATGTACGACAGCCCGGGCACCGAGCCACCCTGCCCATTCTGCGACAGCAGGCCGTACGCGCGTCCGATCGTCGCGTTCGCGTGGCTGTACGGTCCCATCGCGCCCGTGCCCGCGTTCATGCCGATCAATTCGCGAATCGGCCCGTTGACGACGACCATGCTCGCCATCGCGCTCGACGAGCTGCTCCGCGCCGTGACGCCCGTTGCGGCGACCGCGAGAATGACGGGGAAGTATTCGGGGCGCGCGCCCGCCATGACGGCGTTGACGGCGACTTTCTCGACCGTGTACTCCCAGTACTCGCGAAAATGCGTGGACCGCATGCGGCCGACGACTTCCTCCGGCTTGCGCCGGGTGCCGGCCAGCATCGCGGCCACACGCTCCTCGGTCGGCAACACGATCGGCAAAAAGTCGGTCCAGCGGCGCTCGAGAAACAGCCGGTGCAGGTTGTCCTCGGTGTCCGGCTCCACCAGCCGCGACGTCGAGCGGTCGTATTGCACCGACGCGCCGCGCGAGCTCGGTCGCGTGAGGCCCTCGATGACCTCCTGCATCACCGGGCGCCCGCTGATCGGGTCGGCGCCGTCGACGTAGGCGCGCAGCTGCGCCGCGGTCTTGCCCATGATCGGCTGCGGCACGAACACCTGCGCGAGCCCCGGCATGCCGTTGACGTCGGCCACCGAGCGCACGACGGCGTCGAACTTGTCGGTGTGCATGGCCACCGTCGGCACCCCGTATTTCGCTTCGAGCGTCATCGCATGCGCGGCGACCGCCGGCGCACACGTGCTTCAGTGACCGACGCCCAGGATCGCCGCGTGGCCGCGCGCCTTGATCTCCTCCCACGTCTTGGGGTCGTCGACGAGATAGACGCTCGAGATCGGTTTGAGCACCGTGCGCACGCCCGGCATGTGTTCGGCGAGCCACGCCCGCATCTGCTCGAGGAAGAGTCCGGAGTCGTCGAACCGGCAATCGACGAGATAGATGGTGCGGCCCTCGAGCGTGTCGAGGCGCGGCGCCACTGGCTTGCCGACGATCTTCGGCGGGTAGCCCGTGGGATCGAGAACGGTCAGCTTGCTCACGACTTCCACGCGAACGGCGCGAAGTGCCCGTTGTTGCGACCGGACGTGTCGTCCCAGTTGATGCCGAAGCCGTGCAGGTGGCCGCGTGAGGCCTTGGCGAGCGCCAGGCGCGACGCCGCGGGATGCCCCACGTTGTCGAGATACATCGGCTCGCCTTGATTCGCCCCGGAGACGCCCTCGATGGCGAGGTCGAGCATGCCTGGGATCGACACGGACCGGCGCATGCCGCTGCCCTCGATCTTGATCGGCTTGCTCTCGGCGCCGCCGAACGTGCCGATCAGCGGCCCCAGCGCGGCCATCGGGCCGCCGCCCTGCCCGCTGGCGATCGTCGTGAGCGCCTCCCGCTGCTCCTTCGAGGCGCGCTCGTCGATGACGAGCCCGACCGTCCAGTTGCCCTGGATCATCGGCCCCGGCGTGTGCGCGAGCACGGCGAAGTTCAGGCCATCGAGCGTCGTGCCGCCGTAGCGTCCGCGCTCGACGTGAAACACGAGGCCCACATCGCACGCACCTTTCGTCGGCTGTGCCGCCATCGCCGCGCTGATGCAGGGGCACACGTAGTCGCAGCTGCACGCCTCGAAGTAGTCTCCGTTGATCTGCCATTGAACGTTCGCCATCAGTCTTCTCCTTCCATCGCGACGCCGCTCGAGAACGTCGTCACATGCCCGAGGCGCGCAGCGCGGTCGCGAGCTGCGGCCGGAACGCGACCGCCACGCCGAGCAGCACCAGCACGACTCCCGTTGTCCGTGCGATCCATTCGCCGCGCGGCAAGATCTTCTCGGCCGCGACCACGCACGCGATGAGCAACACCCACGGTAACCCCATCGCGCCCGCGACGACGAGCACGACCATCAGCGCCCAGCAGCAGCCGAGGCAGTAGAGCGCGTGCGCCAAACCCATCCGCGCGCCACCGGGCCAGCCGGGACGCCAGTGGCCGAGCAGGAACCCGAGCGGGCTGCGGCAATGCCGCAGGCACATCTCCTTGAACCGCGAGAACTGAAACGCCCCGGCGCCAGCGAGGACAACGGCGATCGTGTAGGCCAGCGTCGCCGGTGAGACCGCCATCAGAGCCAGGCTTGCGAA
Organism: Candidatus Methylomirabilota bacterium; assembly: GCA_046723475.1. Lineage (GTDB taxonomy): Bacteria > Methylomirabilota > Methylomirabilia > Rokubacteriales > CSP1-6 > AR12. Next base: position 3,990 of record JBKOUQ010000279.1, on the reverse strand, counting down.
GTAGATCGGCACGCCGGTGATGCCCCACACCGCCACGTACGTGAGCACGAATGCGCCGATCGCCGCCACGCGCGCGGTCATGCCGCTGGCCCCGCGTTGGATCGCCGCATAGAGGCCGATCATCGGCACCGCGCTCGGCAGCATCATCGCCGCCATCATGACCGCCCAGGCGACGACGAACGCCACCCCGTCGCGCAGCGTGGGCGCCATGGTCATCTCCATCCCCGCCATGTCGCCGCCCATCGGCGACGACAGCATCGACGCCCACGCGGCCGCCGTCATGACCAGCAGCGCAGCGTAGGTGACGAGCGTCGCGCGATCGCTCATCGCAAGCGCTCAGTCTCCCATCACCAGGCCGCCGTCCACCTTGAGCGCCTGGCCCGTCATGTAATCCGAGTCGGGGCCTGCGAGGAACGCGACCACGCCTGCGACATCGTCAGCCGTCTCCGGCCGGCCGAGCGGAATGGGTCGGATGCGACGCTTCCACGCCTCGCGCGCCCCGAGCCCTTCGAGCGCAGCCCACTCACGATCGATCTGCTCCCACATCGGCGTGTCCACGGCGCCGGGGCACACGCAGTTGGACGTGATGCGATCCGGCGCCAGTGCCTGGGCCGCCGAGCGCGTGAGGCTGATCACGCCGGCCTTCGACGCCGAGTACGGCGTCATCAGATGATTGCCGCCGCGGTAGCCCGCGATCGACGCCGTCTGGATGAGCTTGCCACGCAGCTCGGATCCCGGCATCGGCGACTGCGTCTTCATTCGACGCGCCGCCGCCTGCAGCACGAAGAACACGGCTCTCAAATTCACGGTGAGCACGCGGTCCCACTCGGCTTCGGTGACGTCGAGCATCGGCTGCAGCCGGATGACGCCGGCGTTGTTGAACAGCACGTCGAGACGTCCCCAGCGCCGGTACGGCTCGTCGATGATGCGCGCGATGTCGGCGGACTTGGTGACGTCCGCCTGCACCGCCGCACCCCCCAGCTCGGCGGCCAGCTTCTCCGCGCCGACGCCGTCGACGTCGGCAAGCACGAGGCGCGCACCTTCGCGCGCGAGGCGCCGCGCGGTGGCCGCGCCGATGCCGCGCGCGGCGCCGGTAATGAGCACGCTGCGGCCGTCAAGCGGCGCCATGGGCCCTCCTCACGAACCGGCCGATGACGTCGATCGCACGCTCGGCCTCGTCGAGCATGGGCAGGAACCAGTGCCAGACGTGGATCATCGACGGCCATTCCTCCACGGTGACCTCCACGCCCGCCGCCTTCGCGCGCTGCCCAAGGCCACGCGCGTCATCGAGCAGCACCTCGTCGCTGCCGACCTGGACCAGCAGCGGCGGCAGCGCACGCAGGTCGGCATAGAGCGGCGACACGAGCGGCGCTTTGCGATCGCCGCCGCCCACGTACGCCTGCGTCATCTCCGCGATCCCGTCGCGCGTGACGATGGGATCGACCGCGGCCTTCGTGACATAGCTCTCGGCACTGTTCGTGAGATCGACCCACGGCGAGATGCACACACCGCCCGCCGGACGCGGGAGTCCGCGATCGCGCAGCGTGAGAAGCGTGGCCATGGTCAATCCGCCGCCGGCGGAATCGCCCGCGATGACGACGCGTCCGGGCGCGATGCCCTGCGCGAGCAGCCACTGATACGCGGCAACGGCATCTTCGAGCGCGGCGGGGAATGGATGCTCGGGCGCGAGCCGATAGTCGAGGACCAGCGCGCGCGTTCCCGCCGCACGCGCGATGGCGGCGGCCAGATGCCGATGCGAGCGCGGCGAGCCGATCACGTAACCACCGCCGTGCAGGTATAGCACGACGGCGTCCGTACGCACGCCTGGGGGCGTCAGCCACTCCGCCGGGCGCGCGGGTGCGGCGATCGTCTCGATCTTGACGTCGGGCGGCGTCGGAAAGACGCGCTCCGCGCGCTCGTACTGGGCCCGCCGCTGCTCGATGGTCAGCGTGTTCGACGGCGGCAGCTTGGCGAGATGCTCGCGGACGAGATGAATGCCTTTGTCGCTCATGACTCGACATGGTACGCCCGAACGGGCTGTGCGAGACCGACGCGACGATCGTGCGCGCGGCCGGCGGATGCGGATAGCTGGTAGAATCGACCGACACCATAGGGGGTTCGTGCGCGCATGGCTCACAAGGGAATGACATTCGGTATCTTCCTCGCTCCGTTCCACCGCCTCGGAGAGAACCCGAACCTCGCGCTCGCGCGCGACATGGAATTGCTCGAGTGGCTGGACTGGCTCGGCTACGACGAGGCCTGGATCGGCGAGCATCACTCGGCCGGCTGGGAGCTGATCGCCTCGCCAGAGATCTTCATCGGCGCTGCGATCCAGCGCACCAAGCACATTCGGCTCGGCTCGGGTGTGACGAGCCTGCCCTACCACCATCCGTTCCTGGTGGCGCAGCGCTTCGTGCAGCTCGATCACATGTCGCGCGGTCGCACGATGCTCGGCTGCGGTCCCGGCGCGCTCGTGTCCGACGCTTACATGATGGGCATCGAGCCGGTCACGCAGCGCCCACGGATGGACGAGGCGCTCGACGCGATCATGGCGCTGCTCAAGTGTGAAGAGCCGGTGACCCTCAAGACCGACTGGTTCGAGCTGCGTCAGGCGCGGTTGCACCTGGCGCCGTACACGGAGCCGCACTTCGAGATCGCGGTCGCCAGCGTGATGACGCCGTCGGGCGTGCAGGCGGCTGGACGTCACGGCCTCGGCGTGCTCTCACTCGGCGCCGGTATTCCCGGTGGTCCCGAGGCGCTCGCGAACCAGTGGAAGATCGGCGAGGAGGTCGCCGCGCAGCACGGCAAGACGATGGACCGCAAGAAGTGGCGACTCGTCGTCAACGTCCACGTCGCCGAGGACGATGCGCTCGCGATGCGCCAGGTGAAGGCCGCGGAGCGGCACGAGACGATCACGTACTTCGAGGAAACGCTCGGACGTCCGCCCGGCCGCTCCGACGACCCGCTCACCGACGGCGTGAAGATGGGGACCACGCTCGTGGGCTCGGTCGAAACGGTGATCAAGGGGATCACCAGGCTGTGGGACCTCTCCGCGGGCGGCTTCGGCGGCCTGCTGTTCCGTGCCCACAACTGGGCCAATCGCCAGGAGACGCTGCACTCGTACGAGCTGTTCGCGCGCTACGTGATGCCGCATTTTCAGGGCATGGCCGAGCCGCCGCGCGACTCGAACACGTGGGCGCGGGGCAATCGCAAGACGATCTTCAGCCCCAACGTGGACGCGATCAAACAGGCCTACGCCAAGGCGGGCAAGCCGTTGCCCGCGGATTTCCTGCAGCGCACATCGGGCGCGCGCGAAGAAGGCACGACGACGACACCGTGATCGCCGCCGCGATTTGCGTCACAAGGCGGTCAGCATGGCCGGCAAGTAGTCGAGCGCCCGTTCATTTCGCGGCGACGACAATTGAGACCACCGCAGCGATGAGTCCAAGCATCGCTGCGACGACCGCCCAGACCGCTATCGTGTTCGAATAACCAATCTCGATCGTCGCCGGTGGTTCCTGCGTAGAGATCTGGTAACCGTGCGCGGCGAGCACGGTTTCGACCACCGAAAATCGGACGGGCTGGAACACCACCGACTTTGGATAGGCGGGATTGGCGTGAATGATACAGAGCGACGCCTAGCCGAGGACGCGTTTCTTCAAAAGACACCGTATCGATGCACGGTCGAAGCGATACCGCAGTGGCCACACGGACAACTCGATCGTGTCGCGACTCACGGAGAGTGACGCGAGGGGCCACGTGGCGCGATAACCCAACCACGGATTCGGACCGACGTGACCGCCGCCTCGTAGCGTTTGATTCATCGAGCCCTCAACGTGGTGTTGGGCAGCGACCAGCTCGCGTGCGAATCAGTTCTGGCAATCGTGACGTCCTCCGCGTACGTCGTCACTGGATTACCCGATCTGCGCGACCCAAGATCTGTCTCTTATACACATCTCCGAGCCCACGAGACATGGCGCCTGATCGCGT
>JBKOUQ010000190.1:0-4947 GCA_046723475.1 Candidatus Methylomirabilota bacterium | reverse complement strand
GGCTCGTCCTGCCCGCGCTCGCGGCGGCGGTCGCCGCGCTCGTGATCGGCTACTGTTCGATCCGCGTGAGCGGTGTGTACTTCATCATGTTGACGCTCGCGGTCTCGCAGATGTTTTACGCGGTGACATTTCAGGTCGACTGGCTGGGGGCCGAGGATGGCATCGTCGGCGTGCCGCGGCCGCGGCGGGTAGGAGTCGAGCTGGGCCCGAGCGCATTCCATCTCTATCTCGTCGCGGTGACGCTGCTCGCGACGCTCGCGCTGTGGCGGATCGTGTGCTCGCCGTTCGGCCACGTGCTGCGCGGCATCCACGACAACGAAGGGCGGATGCAGGCGATTGGCTATCCGGTCGACCGCTACAAGCTCGTCGCGTTCGTCATCGCCGGCACCGTGGCCGGCGTCGCGGGCGCGCTCTACGCGCAGCTGGCTGGCTCGATCACGCCGGACGCATTCCTCTGGACGACGTCGGGCGAGGCATTGCTGATGGCGATCATCGGCGGCACGGGCACGCTCGGTGGAGCGCTGCTCGGCGCCGCCGCGTTCATTCTGCTGCAGAGCCTCGTGTCGTCCTACACCGAGCGGTGGATGCTGCTCCTCGGGCTGACGTTCATCGTCTTCGTCCTCATGCTGCCCGGCGGCATCGTCGGCGCGCTGCGCGGGCGTATCGGGTTTCGCGCATGACGGCGCCACTGCTCGAGCTGCAGCAGGTGAGCCGCTATTTCGGCGCGCTGGGCGCCGTGAACGGCGTCAGCCTGAGCGTCGCGCGCCACGAGCGGCGTGCCGTCATCGGGCCGAACGGCGCCGGCAAGACGACGCTCTTCAATCTGATCACCGGCCAGCTCGCGCCGACCGGCGGCGCGATCGTGTTCGACGGCCGGGCGATCACCGGGCTGCCGCCGTTCCGCATCGCGCGGCACGGCATCGCGCGGTCGTTCCAGCGCACCAACGTGTTCGCGCGGCTCACCGTGCTCGAGAATCTGCGGCTCGCCGCGGCGGCGGGTGCGCGCGGCTCCTGGAGCGTGTTCGGCTCCGTCGCGAAGCTCGTGGAACCGCTCGCACGCGCGCGGCAGGCGGGCGCCGACGTGGGGCTCGGTGAGCGGCTGGATGAGCCCGCGTCGCGGCTGTCGTACGGCGAGCAGCGCCAGCTTGAGATCGGCATCGCGCTCGCGACGCGGCCGCGGCTGATCTTGCTCGACGAGCCGACCGCGGGCATGTCGCCCGAGGAGACCCAGCGGATGACGCGGCTGCTGGCGCGCCTGCCGCGCGAGGTGACCCTCCTCATCATCGAGCACGACATGGACGTCGTGTTCTCGCTCGCCGATCGCATCACAGTGTTGCACGGCGGCCTCGTGCTCGCCGATGGCGCGCCGGACGCCGTGCGCGCCGACCCGCGCGTCTACGACGTGTACCTCGGCACGGATGACGCGTGATGCTCTCGGTCGACGCGATCCATACCTACTACGGTGACAGCCACGTGCTGCACGGCGTGTCGCTCGAGGTGCAGCCGGGCGAGGCGGTGGCTCTGCTCGGGCGCAACGGCGTCGGCAAGACGACACTGATCAGGAGCATCGTCGGGTTCACCCCACCACGCAACGGTCGGATTCGCCTCGATGGCCGCGACATCGGCGGCTGGCCGTCGTATCGCATCGCGCGCGCGGGGTTGGCGCTCGTTCCCCAGGGCCGGCGCATCTTCGCGCCGCTATCCGTCGACGAAAATCTGGCGATCGGGGCCCGGCGCGGCCTCTGGAGCCGGGACACGATCGAGGACGTGTTCCCGCGACTCCGCGAGCGGCGCGCGCAGTCCGGCGGCACGCTGTCGGGTGGCGAGCAGCAGATGCTCGCGATCGGACGGGCGCTGATGACGAATCCGCGCCTGCTCTTGCTGGACGAGCCGTCGGAGGGGCTCGCACCCGCGGTCGTGCGGGAGATCGGCCGCGTCCTCGTGCGCCTGAAAGAATCCGGCCTCGCCATTCTGCTCGTGGAGCAGAACGTCCCGCTGGCGCTGCGCGTGACCGAGCGCGTGTACGTCATGAGCAAGGGCCAGATCGTGTACCATGGCCCGTCGAACGCGTTGGACGACGACATCAAGCGCCGCTTCCTCGGAGTCTCATGATGAGCGCCCCGTTTCCGGTCACCGCCACACCGAGCGGTCTCGTCGGCCGCGTCCTGGGACTCAATCCCGGCATGATGACCGGCCCGGGAACCAACACGTACCTCGTCGGCCGGCGTGATCCAATTCTCGTCGACACCGGCGCGGGAGTGCCGGACTACGTGCCGCTGCTCGAACGCTACCTCGAGACACGCGGCTTCACGCAGCCGTCACGCGTCTTGCTGACGCACCGGCATCGCGATCACCTGGGCGGCGTCGCATCCCTGCGCGCGCGCTTCAAGGGGCTATGCGTGTCCAAAATGCGCCACCGCGATGCGGACCTCCCGGAGCCCATCGATGATCTGCGCGACGGTGAGATGGTGTACGGAGAGGGCGTGACGCTGATGCCGATCTACACGCCCGGGCACGCGTCGGATCATCTGTGCTACTACCTGGTCGAGGAGAAGGCGCTGTTCACGGGCGACGTGATCCTCGGCGGCTCGACGACCGTGATTCCCGCCGACGACGGAGACCTAGCCGACTATCTCGACTCGCTCCGACGGCTCCAGCGACTCGACGTGCGGCGGATCTATCCGGCGCACGGCCCGGTGATCGAGGACGCTCCGGCGAAGATCACCGAGTACCTGGAGCATCGCATGCTGCGCGAGCGCCAGATCGTGGACGCGCTGAACGACGGGGTCGCGACCATCCCGGCGATCGTCGCGCGCATCTACGTGGACGTCGCACCGGCGCTGCATCCGGTGGCCGCGCTCTCGGTGGAGTCGCACTTGAAAAAGCTGGCGCGCGAGGGCCGCGCGCACGAGGACAAACAGCGCGACGCGCCGTCGCGCTGGACGCTGACTCGCTAGTCGCCGGCTCGCGACAAGGTTTGCAGCTGCAGGACCGCCTGCGTCTCGAACGTCGCGATCGACGAGCCGAAGGCCGCGCGGAACGCCGCGTCGGAGCGCTGTCGCTTCAGCCGAGCAAAGTACTCGACCATCGTGCCGAAGCCGTGCCGCTCGATGAGGTAGTCGGCGAGCAGAAAGCTCAGATGGTACGTCTCCACCGATCCCTCACGCTGGTGGCGCAGCGTGAAGTCGCGCGGCGAGCCGAGGGTGCCGAGGTCGAGCCGTCCGGTCGCGAACGCCGGGTGCTGCTGCACCCGCGCGAGCGCCACGCGGCGGTGCATCGACAGCGAGCCCCCGTCCAGCCGCTCGAGGACCTGGAACGCGACGTGTTCCGCCATGCCCTCGGCGAGCCACTGCTCCGCGCGTCCCTCGTCCCCGGCGAGCTCGAACTGCGACACGTGGGTCAGCTCGTGCGCGATCAGACGTAGCCACTCGACGCCGCCGGCTGCCAGGCGCGCGTTGAGAAGCACGCGTCCGGGACGTGCGATGCCGATCGCGAACGCCGCCAGCTCGTCCGCGCCGTCTTCCCGCATCTTTGCGTCCTTCACGAGGCCGCGACGAAACGCCGCCGGCGTCGGGTACACGTGCACGCGCGTGCCGGCCGGGAGCGGGAGACCGAGATCGCGCGTGAGAATCGTCGCGACGCGATCGATGCTTTCCGTCCGGGCGGCGCCCACGACCTCGATGCCGGCGCCCGTGGTGACGACGGCGGCGGCGGCAGCGCCGACGTTGCCCTCGACCGTGGCCACGCCGGCGGCTCCCGTGGCCGCGTCGAAACGACCGGCGCCGCCGAGCAGCAGCAGCGCGATGGCGAGCACGACGGGGTACGTCGCCCGCGCGTTCAGTTGAACCACCCTGCGCGGCGAACCTCTCCGCGCACCCGCTGGACGTTGGCGATCTCGCGCTTGATCTGATACGTCTCGAGCCCCTCGTGCGACTCGTACTGGAGCTTGCGGAGAATCAGCGCAACCCGGAGGTACGGGAGCTGCCAGCCGGCGACCCTTGCGTGGTGCATGCGTCGTCGGAGAGCAACGAGGCTGCCAGACCCGACGTCTCGTAACTGCTCGTCGCAGAAGAACGCTTTCCGGCCCCGAAGCGGGGCCGCCGAGGACGCCACGGAGGATTTCCACGGAGCCCGTCAGGTTCTCCCGCGTGCCCGCGCGGCGTCGACCACCGCGGTAAAAAGTGCTCGCGCGCCGCCGTCGTCGCCGACGAGGTCTTCCGGATGCCACTGCACGGCAACCATGAAGCGGCGCCGATCCGTGTGCTCGACCGCCTCGATGACATTGTCGGGCGCCCAGCCGACGTCACGCAAGTCACGTCCGAGGCGGTGCACCGCCTGATGGTGAAAGCTGTTCACCCGCAGCTCGGGCGCGCGGACGATCGAGCCGATGCGCGTGCCCTCGGTCTGCAGCTTCACCGGGTGCGTGGCGACGTCGCGACGCTCGGTTTGGCTATGCTGCACCGTCGTCCCGAACACGTCCGGGACATGCTGATGCAGCGAGCCGCCGAGCGCGACGTTGAGCACCTGCAGACCGCGACAGATCGCGAACGTCGGGACGTCGTCGCGCAGCGCCCGGTCCACGAGCTCGAGCTCCAGCGCATCGCGGTCGGCCGAGACCAGCATGGCCTTGGGATGCGGCGCTTCGCCGAAACGTGACGACTCGACGTCGCCGCCGCCCGTAAGCACGAGCCCGTCGAGCCGCGCCCACAGCGTATCGCGCGCGGATGCCGACAGCTGCGGCGGCAGGAGCACGGGCACGCCACCCGCCTGCTCGACAGCGCGGAGATACGCCGCATTGACGTAGGCCCGCTCCGGATACTCGTCGATCGTGATGGACGTGGAGACACCGATCATTGGTGCGGGCATCGCGCGAGCATAGCACGCCCACGCGGGGTATCATCCTGGCCATGAGCCTAGACTCCGTCTCGTCCCAGCAGAGCGCTCCCG
>JBKOUQ010000057.1:0-9993 GCA_046723475.1 Candidatus Methylomirabilota bacterium | reverse complement strand
ATGGCGAGCACGGGATCGCCCGGCAGCAGGTGGATGATCGCGAACACCACCACCGACACGCCGATGATGACCGGCACCGACAGCAAGATGCGGCGCCGGACGAACGCGACCAGCGAGCGCTACCTCGTCAGGCTGACGTCGTAGAGCACCGGGAACGTCACGACGTTGAAGCCGAAGCCTTGCACGTCTTTGCGCATCCCGACGATCGTCACCTGGTCGACCAGACCGATGCCCGCCCCCATGTCGACGAGCATGCGCTGGATCTTCTTGTAGAGCTCCATGCGCGGCCCCTCGTCGACCATCGCGGAGGCCTGATCGAGCAGCTTGTCGATCTCAGGGTCGGACAGGCGGCCAGGGTTGAACGACTGCAGGCGGCTCGTGTGAAAGTTGCTGGTCAAGATCGAGGGATCGGGGAACCACCAGTTCAGCTCCCCGATGCCGTCGTCGCCCTTCCGCCACGCCTCGTACATCTGCACGCGCGGCTGCTCGCGCAGCTGGATGTCGATGCCGACGTCGCGCGTCATGCCCTGGATGAGCGGCGCCATCTCCTCGTAGCCGTTGTTGGTGCCGAAGATCCAGAGGATCTCCAGCCGCTTGCCGTCCTTCACGCGGATCCCGTCCGCGCCGGGCTTCCAGCCGGCATCGTCGAGGATCTTCTTGGCGCGCGCGGGATCGTACGGGAACAGCTCCTTGTTCACCGGCGTGAAGCCCGGCGTCGGCGGCTGCAGGAGGCCCGCCGCGGGCTGGCTCTGGCCCTGGAACACGACGCGGACGATCGCGTCCTTGCTGATGGCGTGGTGCAGCGCGCGGCGCACCGCGCGGTCATTAGTCGGGAAGCGCTGCACGTTGGGGAAAATCGTCCACGGCGTGCCGGCCGGCACGCCGCGCACGACGCGCAGGTCGGCATTCTTCTCCACCGCGGCCACGTCGGCGTACGAGAGATCCTCGGCGATCTGCGCCTCGCCGGTCTGCAGCACCGCGGTGCGCGTGGTGGCCTCCGGCACGAACCGCCACGTGATCTCTTCCAGATGGGCGGGACCGTGATGGCCGGCGGTCGCCGGTGGCCACGCGTAGTCGGGATTGCGCACCAGCGTCACGTGGCTCGTGGGGACCCACTCCTTCACCATGAACGGGCCGGTGCCGACGGGCTTGCGCGAGAAGTCCTGTCCCAGCTTGCCCACCGCGGTTGGCGACAGCGGCGCCAGCGGCGAGAGCGCCACCATGCGGAGCAGCGGCGCGTACGGCTGCTTGAGGCGAACGCGCACGGTGTACGCGTCGATGACGTCGGCGCCGGCGTAGGGGCCGAGGAACGCGCGCGCGACGCCGGGCGCGCCGAGCGGTTCCTGGATGCGGTCGAACGTGAACTTCACGGACGAGGCATCGAACGGCGTGCCGTCGTGGAACTTCACGTTCTTCCGGAGCCGGAACGTGTAGGCCTTGCCGTCCTTCGAGACGTCCCACGACTCCGCGAGCCCGGGCAGCACCTTGCCGTCCTTCGGATCGATGACGGTCAGCGTGTCGGTGAACTGGATGAGGATCTTGCGCGTGGCCGCGCGGTTCGTGACGTGCGGGTCGAGCGTGTCGATGTCCTGTCGCGCGGCGAAGACGAGCTTGCCGCCCGGCTTGGCCTGCGCCAGCGCGGCCGACGGCGCGATGGCCACGCACGTGAACAGCACCAGCACGATCGTCGCGATCCTCGTCATGATCGTCTCCTCACCTCTCATATCGGGCAGACTTCACGCACAGAGCTGATGGGTCGCGTACGCAATCGCGCGCGCCGCCGTGACCAGGTCGCGCAGCGGCACGCGCTCGTCCGGCGTCGGCCACTCCTTGTAGATGCGGATGTCGCCCGCGCCGTACTGCACGGTCGGGATGCCGTGGGCCATCAGGATGTTTCCGTCGCCGACGTTGCCCAGGCGGCCCCAGCCGCCGACGACGGCCGGCGCGCCGCTCGCCAGGCGCTGCCCCTCGGCGAGCGCGGTCACCAGCCGATGGTCGGGCTTCACCTCCATCGGGTCCTGGAACCAGCCGTCCTCCATCCCGTTGGCGGGAATCGTCATCTCGGCGTCGAACGCCGGGAAGTCCTTCTTGATGTCCGCGAGCAGCCGCTGCACGTCGGCGCGCACGGTGTCCAGCGTCTGGCCGGGCACCGTGCGGAGCTGGAAGATCATCTCGCACTCGCGGCTCGACATGCCCGTGTAGCTCTTCTGGTAGTAGTGCTCCTTGTGCATCGTGTCGAACGTGTGCGTCGGAAATCCCGGCAGCTCGGGATGCGGCGTGAAGCGCAGCCAGCCCCCCGGCGTGATCGGATCGAGGCTCGGCCCAATGCGCCGGATGATCTCGGCCTGCTGCTCGATCGGGTTCATGTACTGCGCGCGCGCCTCGGCGCTGTAGCGGAAGAACAGCTCCGGGCTCTTCGTCTTGATCCGCGCCATCACGATGCCGACGCAGACGTTCGCGATGGTGTTCGCCGAGTGCTCCATGTTGATCGCGAGATCGGTGCGCAACCCCTTGGCCATGAGCGCGCGCGTGCCGGCGCCGCCGAGCTTGTGCGCGACGACCGGTGTCACGACGACGTCGCCGCGCAGACGCACGCCCGAGCGCACGATCGCCTCCACCGCGCAGATTGCCGCCACGACACCGCCCTTGTCGTCGTGGGCGCCCATGCCCCAGACCCAGCCGTCCTCGAACTTCGCGCCGTAGGGATCCACGCTCCAGCCGCTCATCTCGACGCCGGGATCCATGTGGCCGTTCAGCATGAGGCTCGGGCCACCGCCGGTGCCGCGCAGACGGCCGATCGGCTGGCGCGTCGTCTTGCCGGGCTTGGCCCAGTGGGTGACGTCCATCATCTCGACGTCGAGGCCGAGGTCGGACATGTAATTCGCGAAGTGGTCGGCAAGCGTGCCTTCCTCGAATGTCGTGCTCGGAATGCGGATCGCCGCCTGCTCGAGAGCGAGTACCTGCTTGTCGGTGATGCCCGCGGCGATCTTCTGCCAGTCAGCGCTGTTCACGATCGCGTCACTCGACGACGAACATCTGCTCGGTCTTGAACTTGTCGGAGATCCATTGCGGCGCGCCCGCACGCACGACCACCATGTCCTGGATGTGGTAGTAGTCCTTCGCCGGCTCGAGCGCCAGCACCATCCCTTCTTCCAGCACGATCTTGTTGCCGCGCGAGATCACCGGCTCCTGCTGGTGCCACCACGCGCCGACGCTGTGGCCGGCGAGCTGGCTCGTGTAGCTCCAGCCGTGCTTCGCGAACTCCTTCTGCGTGAACTCGTATACCTCCCCGGCGGTCACGCCCGGCCGGCACGCGTCGATCACGCGGCCATAGATCTCGCGCGTGATCCCGTAGTCGCGGACCTGCTCGGCGCTCGGCTTGCCGAGCACGGCATTGCGCGACTGATGGCCCGGGTAGCCGTCGACGTACGCGACATAGTCGGTGCGGACGATATCGCCCTTCGCCCACGTCTGATCGCTCTCGCCCGCGTACGGGATGGTGTTGCGGCTCGAGTTCAAAATGCCGTGCGCCCAGTTGGCGCCGCGCCGCAGGCAGCTCGCGATGATGCGGCTGTGCACGGCGCGCTCGGTCTCGCCGGGCTTGATCGTCGGAAAGACCTCGAGGTAGGCGTCGTCGAGCACGTCGGCGCCGACCTTCAGCCGGCCGATCTCTGCCTCGGTCTTGACCCAGCGAACCTCATCCATCATGGCCGCGCAGTCGATCATCTGCATTTGCGGAAGCGCGCGCTGGACCTCGTCCCAGTGCGCCGCGCTGACGTAATTCTTCTCGAAGCCGACGCGCTCGCCGACGAGCCCGAGGCTCTTCAGCACTTGCGCGAGCTTCGCGTACGGCGACTCGACGTACGCCTCGTAGACCTCGGTGCGCTTCACCCACGAGTCCCGACGGGTCAGGCCCTCCGCAATCTTGTTCAGCACGACCACCGGCTCGCCGTTGCGCGGCCAGACGAGCAGCACACCGCGCACGGAATCGGCGATGTCCAGATGCCGCGCGAGTGTCCCGGGATACGCGAGGCCGGACAGGTATGTGAAGTTCTGTCCGGAGCGCGCGACGACGGCCGCGAGGCGGTGGCGATCCATGTGCTGCTGCAGGCGCGGAATGTTCGCGATGATCTCGGGCTTCGACTCTGCCATGGCCCCCCCTATGTGTCGAGCGCCGGCTGCGGCCGGCGGCTCACGTCGCCGGCCGCAGACCTCCGTACGCCTCGCTCGGCGCATAGCGACTGTCCGCGAACAACCGCCTGGCGCGGGCGTCGACCACGCGTTTCCAGTTCGCCAGCGCGGTCTCGCTCAGCTCGCCGTCCGGCCGCGGCTCGTCGTCGAAATTCCCGTAGACATCGCGCCCGCGCACCAGCATGGCCGACTCGCGGAACTGGGCCATCTTCGCCCACGTCGGCACCATCTCGACGAGCAGCAGGATGCGGCGGTCGGGGCCTTCGTTGGAGGCCGAGCCGTGGACGATCGAGTTGTGGAACATCACCATCTCGCCCGGCTCGAGCACGAAGTCGACGGCGGCTGATTCATCGAACTCGTCGACGATGAACTGGCCGCGCGCGAGGATGCTCTTGGGATCGTCGCTCTCCTCGTGGCGGAGCACGCCCCACTTGTGCGATCCCGGAATGCCGCGCAGGCAGCCCTGCTTCACGCCACACGGCGACAGCGCGAGCGCGCCGAGCACGACCGGCACGGGCGAGCCGTACGCCGAGTCCTGATGCCAGCCCGCGAACGTCTCGCGATCCGGCTTCTTCACGCGCCAGGCCATGCTCCAGCAGCGGATGTCGGGACCGATCAGGTCTTCGAAGATGTCGAGGACGTGTGGGTCTTCGGCGATCTCGAGCACCCACGGACAGAGCAGGTGCGATTTCGTTGTCAGCTTCTTGAGGTGCTCGGGCGCGCGGGCTTCCAGCGCCTCGAGCCGCGCGCGGTACTCGCGCGCGCGCTCGGGGCCGAACGCGCGCACCGGTGAGAGAAACCCCTGCTCCTCGAACGCGCGCACCTGCCCCTCGCTGAGAACCTTCGGCACGGCGCTATGCCTCGGCCTCGACCAGCACCGGCGTGTCCTGGGCCGGCTTGTAGCCCATGTGCGCCGGGAAGTCCGTGCCCAGCGGCCACGGCTTCGGGAACTTCAGCCAGAGTCGGAGCATGTGGCGCTTCTGGTGCGGCTCCGGCCCATCCACGAAGCCCGTCCGCGAGTGCAGCGTCGTGTAGTTGTTGATGAACTGGATATCGCCGCGCTGCAGATCCATGTCGAGGCGAAGATCCGCCCGGCGCGTCTGCGCGTCGAGAAAATCGAGCGCTTCTTGCTCGAGCGTGGTCAGCGGCACGCCGCGCTTCACCGCGCCCGCGTTGATCTGGTTGCGAATCAACCGGCAGCTCACGACGCCGTCGCGCTGGCCGAACACGGGAATCGGCCGATCGGAGACGCCGCGCTCGGTCAGCGCGGCCTCGCGCCGAATGTAGTAGAAACCGTTGTAGAGCAGGCCGAGGTACTCGGGATGCTGCGCCAGGATCTCGTTGTGGGCGGTGACCGAGCTCACGATGCTGCTGAGCCCGCCCGACAGCGAGCGGCGCAGGCACAAGAGCCCGACCACGTCGCCCGCGTCGGTGTGATACGGCAGGTACGCGTTCGTCTCGTAGCCGCGCACGTCGATGTTGCCGTACGTCCGCCCGTGGTCGTACACGTGGCCGAGCAAATCGCCGTGAGGATTTTGATAGAGCGGCGCGCCGAGATAGCGGCCGAGCCCCCAGAACATGAGGCCGACGTCGTCGTCGCTGTAACGCTCCACCGGCAGGCCGCGCACGACGACGAAGCCGCGGCCGTCGTAGAGCTCGGCGCCGATCCGCTCGAGGGTCGGCCGCGTCACCGTGAGCGGGAAGTGCTCGCGGTCGACGTCGAGCATCGCCCGGCCCGTCGCCTTGGCGGCGGCCAGCGCGCGGTCGATGTCCGTCAGCTCCGCGGCGTTCAGCGTGACGATCCACGAGGACGGATCACGCGACAGCACGTCGCCGCGCCACGCCTTCGGACCGGTGATCGGCTTCATCCACACAGAGCTCATTGAGTCCTCCCTACTTCTCGTCCTCTATCGCTGTCGCGGGTCCAGCGCGTCGCGCAGACCGTCGCCCAGCACGTTCACGGCCATGACGATACAGAAGATGGCGAGCCCTGGATAGAGCGCCATCCACGGCGCCTGGGACAGGTAGCGCTGCGCCGCATTGAGCATGCTGCCCCACGACGGCGCGGGCGGCTGCTGGCCAAGCCCCAGAAACGACAGGCTCGCTTCCGCGATGATCGCCGCCGCGACCGTGATGCTCGACTGCACCAGCAGTGGCGGCAGCATGTTCGGCAGGATGTGCCGTCCGGCCACGCGGCGTCGCGAGCAGCCCAGTGCGCGCGCCGCCTCGATGTATTCCTCGCGCTTGATCGCCAGCACGGTCCCGCGCGCCAGGCGCAGGAACGTCGGCAGCGCCGCAATGCCGATGGCGAGCATCGCGTTGGTGAGATTTGGGCCGAGGAACGCCGCGAGCGCGATCGCGACGATCAAAAACGGGATCGACAGCATGGCGTCGGTGACGCGCATGATGACGCCGTCCAGCCAGCCGCCCGCGTAGCCCGAGAGCAGCCCGAGCGGAATACTCACCGCGACCGCCAGGCTGACGGGGATGACGCCCGCCAGCAGCGACGCGCGCGCCCCCCAGATCAGCCGCGACAGCACGTCGCGTCCGACCTCGTCGGTGCCCAGCCGATGCACGGTCGACGGGGCTTTGCGCATGGCGAGCAGATTCGGCGCCACCGGATCGAACGGCGCCAGGTGCGGTGCGGCCACCGCGACGGCGACGAACGCGGCAACGATCGCGGCCGCGACCACCACCATCGGTCGCCGCGCGAGTCTCCGGAGCGCGCGCGCGTCCGTCATCAGCCGTGCAGCCGAGGGTCGGCGACGAAATACAAGATGTCGGCGAGCAGGTTCAGCAGCAGGTACCCGAGCGCCGACACCAGCACGACCGCCTGCACGACGGCGTAATCGCGGTTGAACACGCCGTCGACGAGCAGCTTGCCGAAGCCCGGGATCGCGAAGATCTGCTCGGTGAGCACCGCGCCCGACAGCAGACGGCCGAACTCCACCGCGCCGAGCGTGATGACCGGGATCAGCGCGTTGCGCAGCGCGTGCTTGAGCACCACCAGCCGCTCCGGCACGCTTTTGGCGCGCGCCGTGCGGACGTAATCGGCGCCGAGCGTTTCCAGCATCGCGCTGCGCGCGTGGCGCATCATGACGCCGGCGACGCCGGTGCCGAGCACGACGGACGGCAGGAGGATCGTCGTGAGGTTGCGGCGCCAGTCGTCCCACGGCGCCACGTAGCCCGAGGCCGGCAGCCAGCCGAGCTGCACCGCGAACAACAAGATCAGCATGATGCCGAGCCAGAAGTGCGGGACGGACAGCCCCGACAGCGCGACGAAGTTCGCCGCGACGTCGAGCGGCCGGCCGTGACGCGTTGCGGACAGCACGCCGGTGGGGACGCCGAGCGCCAGCGCGATGAGCATCGAGCACATCGCGAGCTCGACGGTGACTGGCAGCTTCGACACGATCAGGTCGGCGACGGGGATGCGATTGCGCAGCGAGTCGCCGAAATCGCCGCGTAGCACGCGCACGATCCACAGGCCGTATTGCACCGCGACCGGGCGGTCCAGGTGATATTTCGCCCGGATCGCCGCGACCACGGCCGGGTCGCCCTCCTCCCCGGCCAGCGCGGTGGCGGCGTCGCCGGGGAGGAGCCTCTGCAGCGAGAAGATCAGCATCGAGACCACGAGCAGCGTCGGCACCAGGACGGCCAGACGCCGCGCGATGTAGAGCGCGAGTCTCAGAAGCGCAGCCCCTTCACCCGGATGATGCCGTCGGGGTGCGGCGTGAAGCCCTGCACACGCGCGCTGAGCCCGGTGAAGACACGCCGATGCCACAGATGCAGCGCGGGGACGTCGCGCAGCAGGATCTCGGTCGCTTTGTCGTAGAGCTGCTTGCGCTGCGCCGTGTCCGCGACCTGCCGCGCCTTGGTGACCAGCGCGTCGAACTCCTCGTTGCAATAGTGGCTGTCGTTCTGGGCGCCTTTGCACGTGTAGTGCGTGAAGATGTTGCCGTCGGGATCGGGCCGGCCGCTCCAGAACGTGAAGTACGCCTCGAAGTCCCCGCGCTTACCCGCCTCGAGCATGGTGACGTTTTCCTGCGTCTGCAGCGCCATCGTGATGCCGGCCTCGGCCAGCATGGCCTGGATGATCTGGGCCGCCTCCTGCCGGTCGCGCTCGGGCGGCAGGATCAGCGTGAAGCTCGGATTCGGTTGTCCGGCGTCGCGCAGCAGCTGTTTGGCGCGCGCGACGTCGCGCGGCCGCAGCGGCAGCTTCTTGTTGTAGTACACGCTCGACGGACTCACCCACTGATTGCCGGCGATGTATTCGTCGTTGAACACGGCCTTCACGAGCGCCGCGCGATCGATGGCGAAGTCGATGGCCTGGCGCACGCGCACGTCGGCGAGCGCCTTCGACTTCGGGCCATTGGCGACGTTGAGACGGATCACCTGGAATCCGAGCTCCGGCACGCCCACGACCTTCAGCCGGTTGTCGGCGCGGAGCTGCGCGAGGTCCGTGGGCGACACGCGCTCGATGATGTGCAGATCGCCGGAGCGCAGGCTGGCCACCCGCGCCGTCGAATCGGTGATCGGCACGAACTCGACGCGGTCGAGATGGACGTTGTCCTTGTCCCAGTAGTCGGCGAACTTCTGGAGCACGATCCTGCCCTGCGCGACCCGCTCGACGAACTTGAACGGCCCCGCGCACACCGGGCGCGTACCGAAGCGGTCGCCGAGCTCCTTCGCCGCCTTCGGCGACACCATCATGCCGGCGCGATCGGTCAGGGCCGCCAGCAGTGGCACGAGCGGATGCGAGAGATTCAGGCGGACGGTGGAATCGTTCACGACGTCGACGCTCTTGATCTCGCCGATCTCCGACTTGCGAAACGACCCGGCCATGGTCAAGTGCCGCTCGATGTTGAAGCGCACGGCCTCGGCGTTGAACGGCTCGCCGTCGTGGAACTTCACGCCCGGTCGCAGCCGCAGCATCACCGAGCGGTTGTCCGCGGCCCATTCGTAGCTCGTGGCGAGCTGGGGAACGATCTTGAGATCCGGGGTCACGTCGAAAAGCTTGTCGCAGAGCGCGGCGAAGACGAGCCGGCCGACATACGCACGGCTGATGGTCGGGTCGAGCGCATCCGGATCGTCGTTCAGCCCGATGCGTAGCACGGTTTCGGCGCGCGCTGGGGCGGCGGCGAGCACGAGGCTCGCGAGCAGCGCGGCGACAAGACGAGTCACGTTCATGATTCCTCCAGACGGCCCCGCGCGTCGACGGCAACAGCGCCTGCACCGGCGCGGCGCACGATGAGCGGATTCACTTCGAGGTCAACCAGACGGCGGCCGAGGTCGACCGCCAGCCACGACACGCGCACGACAGTATCGGTGATCGCCTCGATGTCGAGCGGCGGGCGCCCGCGCGCGCCGCGCAGCAGTGGCGCGGCGGCAAGCGAGTTTACGAGCTCGCGCGCGCGCACCGCGCTGACGGGAGCGGGCGCGAGCGCGGTGTCTTTCAAAAACTCCACGGCGATGCCGCCGAGCCCGACGAGCACCACGGGTCCGAACTGCGGATCGCGACGCGCGCCGACGATCACTTCGGCGTCGCCGGTCACCGTCTCCTGCACCACGAACCCCTCCAGCGGGCCGAGTCGCGCGGCCATGTCTTGCGCCGCCGCCTCGACGGCCTGGGGCGACTCGAGGCCGAGCCTCACGGCGCCGACGTCAGTCTTGTGGACGATCGCGTGCGACACCGCTTTGAGCACGACGGGGTAACCGAGCGTGGCGGCCGCATCCGCGGCGGCCCGCGGCGTGGCGACGACGATCTCGCGCGCGGCCGGCACGCCGTAGCCGGCGACCAGGCGC
>JBKOUQ010000296.1:0-11601 GCA_046723475.1 Candidatus Methylomirabilota bacterium | reverse complement strand
CCGCAGCGACGGTCGTGAATCGAAGAACGTTCGTGCTAACCCTCGGGGCCGGCCTCGCCGCCGCTCCCCGCGCCGCTCACAGCCAGGCGCGGAAGTCGGCGCGCCTCGGCTGGATCGGCGCATGGTACTCACCCTCGGCGGCCGCATCGCTGTACGAAGCGTTTCGCGCGGGCCTGCGCGACCTCGGCTACGTCGAGGGCCAGAACCTCACGATCGACACGCGCTGGATGGCGGACAATACGCTCGACGAGGCGGCCAGGCTGACGAGCGAGATGGTTCGATCGAAGGTCGACGTCCTCGTCGCGCAGGGGCAAGCCGTGCCGGGCGTCAAGGCCCAGGCGGGAGCCACGCCCGTGGTCTTCGGCTACAGCGGCGATCCAGTCGTCGGCAACCTCGTCGCGAGCTTCGCGCGACCCGGCGGGAATCTGACGGGATTCACGCTGCTCGCGGTCGAGCTCGCCGCCAAGCGGGTCGAGCTGCTCAAGGAGGCGGTTCCGCGCATCGCGCGCGTCGCGGTGCTCACGAACCCGCGCCACGCCGGAGAAGACCAGGAGCTGCGCGAGTCCCAGAACGCAGCGGAACGCCTGGGCCTCACGCTGCAGCCCTACCGCGTCCGCAGCGTCGCGGAGATCACCGCCGCGCTGGAGGCAATGTCCCGCGAGCGGTTCGACGCGGTTGTCGCGCTGTCGAATTTGCTGATGATGCACCAACGGAATGCGATCGCAGAGTTCGCCGCCAAGCGACGCCTTCCAACGATCTCGGGATGGGAAGACTTCGCCGTCGACGGCAATCTGATGACATACGGCCCGAACTTGCAACACGCGTGGCGCGACGTCGCCGCGTCGTACGTCGACAAGATCTTGAGGGGGGCGAAGCCCGCCGATCTTCCCGTGCAGCGACCGACGAAGTTTCAGCTCGTCATCAATCTCAGAACCGCGAAGGCGCTCGGGCTCACCATCCCGCCCGCGGTCCTGCTCCGAGCGGATCGCGTCATCGAGTAATAGACTCCCGGGGGAGTTGCCATGCTCGACACCGCCGACGTCCGGGCGCTCGACAAAGTGTTCCGCGCGATCCTGAGCCGCATGGTGCAGACGGGCCAGGCGCCACACCATGCCGAGCTCGCGACCGCGCGGGACTGCACGAGCGAGGAGGCGCGACTAGCGGTCCACGCCATCTTCAAGCGCGGCTATCCGGGCTGGGTCCACCCGGGCACGGATCTGATCGCGTCGTTCCCTCCGCTCAACAATCAGCCCACCCAATATCGTGTCTCGGTGGACGAGAGCCAGAAATGGTTCGCTCAGTGTGGGTTCGAGGCGCTCGCGGTGTGCTGGCTGTTTCCGGGCCGGATGGTTCGAATCGAAGCGCCGTGTCTCGACTGCGGCGATCGCATGATCGTGACAATGCGCGACGGCGTCGTCCTGAGCGCCGACCCGCCGACGCTCATCGGGCATTGCAACAGCCCGTGGTCGCTGGGCGCCGGCCCGAAGAACCTTCCGTTCATGTGAAGTGGGATGAACCTCTTCCGGTCGGAAGAGCACATTCGTCGCTGGGCGCTGTTCGATCCGGCCTCGGAGCCCGGCATCATCGCGCTCTCGGACCTCGTCGTGCTCTTCAGCACGGAGAGTCGGCGCCACTTGCTCGACGGCGATTATCTGGAGCGGTGGGCCGGCAAGCGCTGGCCCGAGCGGCGCGAGGCACTCCAGCGGATCGGCAAGGCAATTCCGTACTGGATGCCCGCGGCGTAGCGGAGCATCGGGGGACATCATGTTCAAGCGAATCGACCATGTCGAGATCGTCACCGGACAACTCGAGCGGACAATCGAGTTCTATTCCGAGGTGCTTGGCTTCACGCTGCGATCCCGAGACCGTATCGCAGGCTCCCCGCTCGGCGTGCCATTCGATCTCGCGTACCTGGACCTGGGCGGCACAACCGTGGAGCTGCTTTCCTACGCCGGGGCTGCCGTGAGCCCGGCTCCAGATGGCGAGCACCTCGGCTATCGGATGATGGCGCTCGAGGTGGACGACATGGAAGAAGCCCTCAGATACCTCGAGACGAAGGGCGTCCCTGTGGTATGGGGGCCGAAGGTTCGTGAGAAGTACGCCAGAGCGGAAATCCGCGATCCCAACGGCTTCAACATCGAGCTGAGACAGTGGTTCGGCAAAGTCTGACCGTCCGCTTCAACCCGGTGCGGCCCCACGCCCGTCTGATTGTCACGCTCGCGGTGTGGGTGCTCACCGTCGTGCTGATGGTCGCGCCCGGTCTCGCCGGCGACGATGCGAGCGACGCATGGGCCGCGCTGGCCCGAGGCGGTCATGTCGCGCTGATTCGTCATGGCAACGCGCCGCCGGGCTCCGGCGGGGACCCGCCCGGCTTCCGGCTCGACGACTGCAAGACGCAGCGCAATCTCGATGACATCGGACGGGCGCAGGCCCGAGCGCTCGGCGAGGCATTCCGCCAGCACAGCGTGCGGGTGGACCGGATCGTCGCCTCGCCGGTGTGCCGGTGCATGGAGACGGCGCAGCTGATGGCGGTCGGCAGCGTTGAGACTTCCGCTGTCCTTCTCCCCGACGTCAGCTCGACGCGCGTGCGGCTCTCGGAGCTCGAGCAGATGATTTCCACGTGGCGTGGACCGGGCACGCTCGTCCTGGTCAGTCACGGAATCGCGATCGCTGGCTTGACCGGCGTCACGCTGCAACAAGCCGAGACGCTCGTGATTCAACCGACCGAGGAGAAGCGACCAGCCGGATATCTGCTGCGCGCGGGCAACATCGTCGGCAGGATCGCGCCTCCGCAACCGTAACGACGGAGGTCTTCCACCGATGTACCCATGGCTATGGTTCTGGGCGCCGCAGCTTCACTTTCCGTGGAGCGGCAGCGTCGCGCAGCGGATCGAGCCGACCACCGACTGGTTCTTCGCGGGCATCAACCCGGGGGCCGGCAATTCCAGAATTGAGCAGAAGGCGTTCGACGTGGCGAGTTACGGCAAGCAGCTCGGCCTCATCACGGAGATCCTCATCGACCTGGCCGACCGCGCGCGGCCGACCTCAGAGCTCGCGGGACGCTCCCTGGAGCGGTTGAAGCGTATCCGGGAGGAGATCGAGCGCATCAAGACCGCCGAGTATTCATCGCAGGCGCTGGACGTCGAAGCGCAGGTGCTGGAGCTCAAGCGCAAGGGCGATCCGAGCTATGCGCGACTCGCCGAGCGGCTCCGGACCATACTGCGCGAATCCGCGAGCCCGGACGAGGCGAGCCGATGAGGATCGTGGACGGTGGACTCGACGATCCGCGTGTTCAGGCGCTTCTCGCTCACCATTACATCACCGCCCGCGCGCAGACCGCGCGCGGGAGCGCCCACGCGCTCGACCTCAGCGGGCTGAAGTCACAGGACATCCAGTTCTGGGCCGCATGGGAGGGCGAAAGCGTCGTCGGCATCGGGGCGCTCAAGCGCCTCTCGCCGTCTCACGGCGAGGTCAAATCGATGCACACCGCCGCGTCGCATCGACGCCGGGGTGTCGCCAGCGCGATGCTCGGTCACATCATCCACGCCGCACGTGAGCTCGGGCTGTCTCGGTTGAGCCTCGAAACGGGATCGTGGCCGTATTTCGACCCCGCTCGCGAGCTGTACCGCCGGCACGGGTTCGTCGAGTGTCCGCCGTTCGGCAGTTACGCGCTCGACCCGCACAGCGTGTTCATGACGCTCGAGCTGCGCTAGGAGGCGCGCGCCGCGAGCGCGGCGGCGGCGGCACGGACCGCTTTCACGATGCCGTGATAGCCGGTGCAGCGGCACAGCACGGCCGAGAGTCCTTCCCGCACCTCGTCCTCGGTCGGCGCCGCGTTCGTACGCAGCAGATCGAGCGCGGTCAGGAGCATGCCCGGCGTGCAGAATCCGCACTGCAGCCCGTGATGCTCGCGAAACGCCGCCTGCAGCGGGTGCAGCTGACCGTCGCGCATGAGGCCTTCGACCGTCATGATCTCGGCGCCGTCTGCTTGCACCGCCAGCATCAGGCACGACCGCGCGGCCTCGCCGTTGACGAGCACGGTACAGGCGCCGCAGATGCCGTGTTCGCAGCCGACGTGCGTCCCGGTGAGCCCGAGATCCTCGCGGAGGAAATCGACGAGCAGCTTACGGGACTCGCAGCGGCCCTCGCGCGGGATGCCGTTCACCGTCAGCTTGATGTCAGGCACGCGCCGTCTCCCGCGCACGCCTGAGCGCGCGCTCGGTGAGCACGCCGGCGAGATGCCGGCGGTAATCGGCCGACGCGTGGATGTCCGAGTCGGGCTGGACGATCTCGCTCGCGCGCCGCGCGGCCGCGTCGATGGCCGCGTCGCCGAGCCCGTCACGCTCGACGATGTCTTCGCATGCCCGCAGCCGCTGCGGCGTGCCGCCGGCGCCCGCGGTGGCGAGCCGCGCATGCGCGCGGCCGCCTTCCCGCCACACCGCCGCGGCCACACCGACGATGGCGAAATCGCCGTGACGCCGCGCGAACTCCTCGAACGCGCACCCTGCGCCCTCGGGCAGCGCCGGCAGCCGCACCTCGGTGATGATCTCGTCGGGGGCGAGCGAGGTGGTGAGATACGTCTCGAACAGCGCGTGCGGCGCCAGCGTCCGCTCGCCTTTCGGCCCGCGTGCCACGACGTCGCCGTCGAGCGCCGTCAGCACCGCCGGGTACTCCGCCGACGGATCGGCGTGAGCGATCGAGCCGCCGATCGTCCCGCGTGAGCGAATCGGCAGGTGTCCGACCCACCGCGTGGCCTCACGGAGCAGCGGTTGCCGCCGCGCGACGACTGGCGAGAACTCGATCGTGCGCTGGCGCGTCATGGCGCCGAAGCGCAGGTGACCATCGTGCTCGCGGATGTACGCGAGCGATGCGATGCGATTCAAATCGATGAGCGCCGCCGGACGCGCCAGTCGAAAGTTGAGCAGCGGAACGAGGCTCTGACCGCCCGCGAGCACTTTCGCGTCTCCGCCATACCGCACGAGCAGCGCGATCGCCTCGTCGACCGTGGTCGGCGCGTGGTACTCGAACCTTGCCGGTTTCATTGGTTGTAGTGGGGACCGCCAGCACGGCGAGAGCCGTGGGTGGCCTGCCCTGGATAGGCGCGGCTGCGTGCGCCCCCGCGTAGCGTGGGATTCATCGCCTGACGCCGCCCCGCGAGGCCTGCGCATCGCGAATAATCTCCCACAGACCGCTCGGTGTCATGGGCAACTCGCTAATGCGCACGCCGAGGGGGCGCAGCGCGTCGCTGACGGCATTCGCGATGACGGCCGGCACGGTCATCGACGACGATTCACCCAGCCCCTTGGAGCCGAGCGGGGTCAGCGGCGATGGCGACACGACGTGCGCGATCTCGATCTCGGCCGGCGCCTCGGTGGCCGTCGGGACCAGATAGTCCATGAACGTGCCGGTGAGCAGCTGCCCGTCGTCGTCGTACTTCAGCTCTTCGTACAGCGCGCCACCGAGGCCGTGCAGCGCGCCGCCGTAGATCTGGCCCTCCGCAATCATCGGATTGATGATCGTGCCGGCATCGTGCACGGTGACGTATTTGAGGATCTTGATGGCCGCGGTGCGCCGATCGACTTCCACGGCCATGATCTCCGCGATGAACCCGTACGTGTTCGACGAGTTCACGCGATCCTCGGCGTCGACGGCGCGGCTCACCTCGAAGCCGAAGACGGCCGTGGCCTGAAGCCCGGGCTCCATCCCGCTCGGCAGCGACTCCGTGTTCCAGTGAGCGCGGCCCGCGAGGTCCTTCACCGAGTACGACGGCCCCGTGCCGGTGCGCGGCCGCACCGCGCCATCGCGGAATTCCAGATCCGAGGAGGGACGGTCCATGAGATGCGCGGCGTAGTCGACGAGCTTGGCGCGCAGCTTGCGCGCCGCCAGCGCCACGGCGCTGGTGCCCACGGAGCCGAAGCGGCTCGAGTACGTCCCCGACGAGATCGACCACACGCGGGTGAAGGTGTCCATCTCGTCGACGACGGTGATGTCATCCGGCGTGAGACCGAGCTCGTCCGCGATGATCTGCGCCACGATCGTCTGATGCCCCTGCCCTTGCGGGGTCGTGCCGAGAATCGCCGTCACACGACCCAGCGGATCGACCTTCACGGTCGCGGCGTCGACGGCGCCGGACTTCGGCAGGTATTCGGGCTTGGCGCGAAACTGCGGATCGAGCGCCGTCGCGACGTAGCCCATGTTCGACACGGACGGATCGACGGCGAGCGCCACGCCGATCCCGAACCAGCGACCGTCGGCACGCGCGCGCGCCTGCTCGCGACGCAGCTCGTCGTAGCGCGCGAGCTCCACCGCGCGCTCGAGCGCGGCGGGATAATCGCCGCTGTCGTAATAGCCGCCGGTCGGCGTGCGGTACGGGAACTGCTCGGCCC
The DNA here is from genome assembly GCA_046723475.1 of Candidatus Methylomirabilota bacterium. Taxonomy (GTDB): domain Bacteria; phylum Methylomirabilota; class Methylomirabilia; order Rokubacteriales; family CSP1-6; genus AR12. The sequence continues at coordinate 5,215 of JBKOUQ010000296.1, read as the reverse complement.
GAAGCACGTTGCGGCGACGAATTTCGACGGGATCGAGCTGGAGCGTCTCCGCGAGCCGATCCATCATGCCCTCGGTCTCGAAGTACAGATGCCCGCACGCGTAGCCGCGGTTCGGTCCGGTGAGGCTCTTGTTCGTCATGACGACCGACGCGTCCACCTCCAGATGCTGGAAGCGATACGGGCCGACGAAGTTGCCGGTGGGACGGAACGAGCAGCCGGGCTCCGGGCTGCGGATGTAGCCGCCGACGTTGTCGATCCAGCGGTACCGCATGCCGAGCACGGTGCCGTCCTTCTTCGCGGCGACCTCGCGATACGCCACCCGATCGGTCCCGCTGGACGACGCCAGCAGATGCTCGCGCCGGTCCTCGATCCACTTCACCGGCACGCCGGCGTGCTTGGCGGCGAGCGCGATCAGCGCGATGTACGGATAGATGCTCGACTTGATCCCGAAGGAGCCGCCGATGTCCGGCGGCACGATGAAGCGCAGCTTGTTCTCGGGCAGACCGAGCACGCGCGCCGTGAGCGGGTGCATGATGAACGGTCCCATGAAGTTCGACCACACCGTGCACACGCCGTCGAGATCCCAGCGCGCGATGATGCCGTACGTCTCGATGGGCGTGGATCCGTACTTCGGAAATCGGAAGCGCTCACGCAGGACGACGTCCGCGTCGCGAAACGCCTTGTCGGGATCGCCGTACACGAGCCGGCGGTGGCCGGCCAGATTCGTGCCGACCTTTTCGTGCAGCACGGGCGCATCGGGCTCGAGCGCCTTTTCGGGATCGACGATGGCGGGCAGCGGCGCGTACTCGACGTCGACGAGCTCCGCGGCGTCCTCTGCCAGATAGCGATCGCGCGCGACGACGACCGCGACGGGCTCGCCGACGAAGCGCACCTTGTCGGTGGCGGCGCAGTAATAGTGGACGGGCGCGGTCACGCCAACCGGAAACGGCTTCGTCTCTTTCAGGACGTGCTCGCCGGTGATCACCGCGACGACGCCCTCCGCGGCGCGCGCCCTGGAGACGTCGTAGCCTAAAATCCGCGCGTGCGGATGGCGCGAGCGCACGATGGCCGCGTGGTGGATGTTCCCCACGGGCGGATGGTCGTCGATGTACGTCCCACGCCCGGTGAGCAGGCGCAGGTCTTCCACGCGCTTGACGGACTTGCCGATCCAGCGATCGCTCATGGCAGGAACCGAACTCTAGTCAGCGGCGCACGAGGCTGTCAAGCGCTGTCGGCTCAGTGACCGCCGCCGGCGACCGCCGCGCCGCTGATCGTCGCCAGCTGCTTGGCGAGCGGCGTGTTGCGGCTGCGGCCGACGCGCACCTCCCCGTCGATGGCGACGGCGGAGATGCCGGGGATGTCGCCGCGCGCGATCGCGCTCAGCGCATCGGCGGCGAGCGATGCGGCCGGCGCGTCGCACACGACGAGATCGGCCGACTCGCCGACCGCCAGCGTCGCGCGCCCGGACAGCCGGAACGCGCGCGCGTTGTTGCCGGTGGCGAGGGCGACCGCGACCTCGGGTGCGAGATCGCCGAGCGACGCGAGCTCGCACACGCTCTTGAGCACGCCCATCGGCATGACGCCGGTCCCGGTCGGCGTGTCGCTGGCGACGCACACGCGCGCGAGCGCCCCCGCCTCACGCGCGAGCGAGACGATGAACAGCGCCGATTTCAGATTTCCCGCCTGCACGATCTGCAGCGCCATGTCCGTCTGCCGCACGATCGTCCGCAATCCGTCTTCGTCGAGCGACGTCGTCCCGCCGTTGACGTGGCCACAGACGTCGGGCCGCAGGTGCAGCAGCACGTCGTGCGTGATGGGGCTCGAGCCCGGAATCGAGTTGCCGCCGCTGTGCGACATGACGCAGAGGCCATGCTTCTGCGCGCGACGAACGTCCGGCTCGCCGTCGCGCGGATGCGCGTAGCCGCCGAACCCGTACTTCGCGTGGCGCACACCGTGCCTGGCCATCTCGGCGAAATCGTCGTCCGTCAGCCCCGGCTCGAGCACCACCGAGCCGGCATTGACCTTCATACCGTTCGGCCGGAAGTGCTCGAAGCATTTCGCCGCAGCGATGGCGATCGCCTTCGACGCCGCGGGATCGTGGGGCCGGCCCGGCGCGTGCACGCCCTCGCCCGCCGACACGACGGACGTGATACCGCCGTGCACGTACGAATCGAGGAAATCGACGGTCTTCTGACGCGGCGTGTAGTCGCCGAGGACGACGTGGCAGTGCGAGTCGACGAGCCCCGGCATGACGGTCGTGCCGCGGCAGTCGACGACGACGTCGGCGCGCGCGGCATTGGTGCGACTCGCGGCGCCGAGCACGGTGACGCGGCCGTCCTCGGCCAGCAGCGACTCGGCGTCGCCGCGTGGCGCGTCGAGCGCACCAGTGAGGAGCGTGCCGATGTTGATCAGGCCGAGTGTCCGCGCCACGTCAGTCGTACTCGCTCAGACACCGGTCGACGGCCGCCTTGGCGCGCGCCCAGTCGTAGGCGCGAAACATCCGCGCGTTCACGATCGGCTGGGCAGCGGAGTAGAACATCTCGTACTGGAGCTGCCGGCCGCCGAACTCGGTCCCGACGAAGTCCCAGACGAGCTTGAGCAGCTTCACGCGATCCCGGGCGCTCGCCGTCGCTCCGCGCATGAACCGCTCGACGTCGGCGCGCGTCGCCGCGCTGGTAAACGAGGCCTCGGACGACGGCAGCTGTTGAAACGCCCCGCCCGCGAGCTCGCGGATCGTGCGGAGCATGTCCACGATCAGGCGGCGTTGCAGGCTCATGCCCGCGTACACGTACTGCGGGTGCGGGCGCGCGACGCCGTCGCGGATGAGTGGGTTGCGCTCCGCGGCCTGGACGAGGGCGTCGAAGCTGGCGGCGAGCGCGGCGATGTCGCCGCCGAGCGACGCCTGCGCCTCGGGCCGCGCCTCCGCCGCGTGAACCTCCAGCAGCTCGAGCGCGAGCCCGGCCATGAACTCGAGCTTCACGGTGAAGCGCACCAGCGACTGGAAGTTGGCCAGCGTGTGCGAGGGCGACTCGTGGAACTGCGCATTGACCAGGTCGACGTTGCGATAGACGAATACCTGCTCCCACGGCACGAACACGTCGTCGAAGACCACGGTGGCGTCGACCTCGTCGAAGCGTGACGACAGCGGATAGTCGAACACGCTCGTCGTGCCTTGCGCGTACGGCCGCCGCGGATGGATCCGGAGCCCGGGCGCGTTTGCCGGCGTCACGAACGACAGCGCGTAGTCGTCGTCGCCCGGTTGCAGCGGCGTGATGTACGAGATGAACAGCCAATCCGCGAGCACGGCGGACGTCGTGATCCCCTGCGCACCGCGCACGACGATGCCGCCGTCGCGCTCGGCCGCCACCCCGGGAAACAGGAAGGGCTCGGGCTGCCGGTGTGCGGGCTTCGAGCGGTCGATCTGCAGCGGCACGATGCCGTACGCGACGTACAGGTCTTCGTCGCGCGCGCGCTCGTAGAACCGCACGACGTTGTCGCCGAATCGTGTCCCGCCGCGGTCGAACAGCTGCCGCCACCCGGCGAACGCGCTCAACACGCACGCGACGTGATCGGGGGTGCGGCCCATGAGCCCATACGTGGGCTCGGCCCAGAGCCGATGCACGCGGCGCCGCGCGGCCAGATCCTCTGCCGAGCGCGGAACGAGCCACATCGTGCTGTGACGCCGCCCGGTCGCGGAATCGACGTAGGTCGTCGTCGCCTCGGCCTGCGGCGCAGCCGCGAGGTCCCACGTCTGCGCGATGCGCCGGATCGGCTCGGCGAACGCCGGGTGCTTGGTGACGTCGTCGACGCGCTCGCCGTCGAGGAACACCGCACGCCCATCGGCGAGGCTCGCGAGGTAGTGCGCTCCGCTCCGCATCGCGGCAAACCTTGCCACACCGCTCGCGTAATGACAAACCGCCCGGCCGATGGTACGGTCTCGCCCGCCGTGGGACGTCCCCCGCTCGCCGTCGTGTTGGTCGCCGTCATCGTCATCGCATCGGGCGAGCTCGGCGGCGCGGTGCTCTCGCAGCTGCGGCCCGCCACCACGCGCTTCGCCACGCGCCGGATCGCGGCGAATCCGCAGGTGCACGGCCTCACCGGCTCGGCCGAGTACGACGACACCATCCGCCAGCGAACGGTCTTTGCGACGGAGGCCGGTCTGTCGTTCTTCCACACGCACGCCGAGGGCACGGGGCTCGTCCTGTTCTTCGGCGCGACGCTCGTCGCGAGCCTGGTGAGCTCGCGGGCCTGGCGCGCGGCCCTCTATGTGCTGCTCACCGCCGGCGCGCTCTTTCCGCTCGGGTATCTCGTCTACGCGCTCGCCGTGCTGCAGCTCGGGCGCGACACCGGCATCGACCTCGCGGAGAACTGGGTGCTCACGCCGCTCGGCTGCGCGGCGATCGCCGGACTGTTCGGACTCGCCGTGGCGCTCGCGCGCCGCCCTGCGTGACGCCGGTGGAGACGTGGCGGCTCCCGCCGCGCGGCGTGCTGTTCGCCGCAGTCGTGCTGCTCGTGGTCGCGGAGATCGGCGGCGGGTCGATGGCGCGCTTCAAGGTCGAGCTCGCCCGGTGGGCCCGGGGCGGCATGCTGGCGCATCCTGCCGCGCACGGCCTCGTCGGCGTGCGCGATATCGACGAGCCGGCGCTGGACGAGGCCTTGTTCCGGTTCGACGCCGGGCTGCGGCTCTTCCACATGCACGCCGAGGGTATGGCGCTGGTGATCATTGCGGCGACGACCGTCGCGGCCACCCTCGCGCGATCACCCGGGCCGCGGCGCGCGCTCATCGTTCTTCTCAGCGTCGGCGGCGTCGGTTATCCTCTCGGCTACTTGACGTGGAGCGCCCTCATCCCGGCCTACGGCGTGGAGAGGAGCAAGGCCATCGCCGAGTCGCTCGTCTGGATCCCGTTCGGCGGCGCGACGATCGTCGCACTGCTCTGGCTCGCCGCGCTGACGGCCGTGCGCATGGTGCGTCGATGAGGGCGGCGCGTGTCGCGGTGGGCGTGCTGCTCGCCGTGCTCGTAGCGGTTCCCGCGATCGCGCATCACACCGGCGTGTACACGCCGAAGGACAACGCGATCACGGAGAACTTCAAGCAGGTGAAGTTCGCCGTGCAGGCGGGCAAGTTCGACGTCGCGCTGCGGTTGTACGACATGGGGCCGCTGCGCGCCGAGATGCGAGCCCGCGCCGCGACGCTGCCCGCCGGCCTGGATGCACG
>JBKOUQ010000236.1:0-6117 GCA_046723475.1 Candidatus Methylomirabilota bacterium | reverse complement strand
GATGCCGAACATCCCGCAGAACCATTTGTCCTCGCTCATACACTGATGAACCATGTGCTCGCGCGGCGTCCGGTCGCGGTCGAGGCGCGGGTGCGGGCGAACGTTCAGATCTTCGTCGGCGAACATGCTCCATACGCCGAGCGTCTTGAGGCGCTCGCTCGCGTACGTCTCGACGAGAAATCCATAGCGCGAATCTGAATTCACCGCTCCGATTTTAGCCGGCAATAAGTACGCCTCACGCTAGGCAAAAGACGCGATGGTTGTGCGTGCCGCTGCCTCGTGGCCCCGCGTGGGGCCACGGGGCAACACGCGCGGCTTACATCATTTGCTGTCGTGGATGACGCTACGCGCCTTCTTCTCAACGTCTGGCGGAATCGTCGCCATGTTGTGGGCGCTCTTCGCGTGCTGAGTCGCTTTCTGCATCACCTCGTTGTCGTCTTTGCCCTGGGCCACGAATTTGCAGTCCTTCATGCCGACGTCCTGACATCGTAGCTCGCGCATGTGACCCTCCTGCGGCCTTTACCAGGCCGATTCAATCATCTCGCGTCCCCCGCGCGGCGTCGAGTGATTGAGTGGCGGCACTTCCGATACATTGCGCGGACGTTCGGACGGGCGGTACGCTCGCTCCGATGCACCCTTCGCGGCCCTGAGATGGAGCTGTTCATCTTCGCCCGATTTCACGCGCGCGCCGGTCATGCGAGCGACGTCGCGGACGCCATCCAGAACGTCATCGTGCCCACGCGCAAGGAGCCGGGATGCCTGAGCATCCACGCGTTTCGATCGACGCGAGATGCGCGGCTGTTCTACATCCATCGCGCTGAAAGGATGAGGGCGCGTTCGGAACGGACGCGAGCTTACCGCATGCCGTCCAGATCCTGGAGCGCGTGCAGACACTGATCGGTCACCCGCTCGACATCATCTCCGTTCCGAGCAGGTCGGGTAGCTGTGAATGGTGGCAGAGCTGAACCGACTCGAGGATGCGCGGCCAGAGGCGTTCCTGTTCGGGATGGATCGCCTGCAGACTGCGAAGATCCGTGCGGGTCTCTGGGAAACTCAGCACCGCCGATGTTTCTATTGCGACGAACGAGTCGCCGACGCCACGACGGGGCAGGTCGATCACTTCATTCCGTGGTCACGATACTCCGACGACGGCCTCGACAATTTCGTCGTCGCTCATGCGACGTGCAATGGCTTCAAGAGCAATCGCTGGCGGCAACCGATCACGTTGAGCGGTGGGCATGCCGCTTGAGGGCCGACACGCCCGAACACAGCGAGTTGCGCGACCTTGCCGAAGTCACACGATGGCATCGCCAGCCGCAAAGGACCGCGAGTGTCGCTCGCGGCATTTACCTTCGGCTTCCGATCGATGCAAAGCTCTGGCTGCGTGCGCGGACGTTCGTTGGCCCGGACGCGGCGGCTCTACTGACGGCGCTGACGATCGCGCCACGGCCGATGCCAGTGCTACGTCGTGACTTGCATTCCTCGGACGGCGCTCTCGCGCAATCCGTTCGGCGCCACGGTCCCGCGCGCGGTTGAACCTGGCGTTCCCTGTGCCCTCCGCTTTCCCGAGATGATGGTGGCGGGGGCGTGTCCCGGAGCATGTGGAAATGCGGGAAGCGTTTTCCGGTAATGAGTTGTGCAACCGCAAACAAGTACGTCCCTCGTCCGCGATCACTCGATCACCCGATCAGCGCGCAGGAGCACCGTCGGCGGGAACGTGACACCTTGAGCTTTCGCCGTTTTGAGATTGAGCACCAGCTCGAAGTGCGTCGGCTGTTCCACGGGAAACTCGGCTGGGTTTGCACCCTTCAAGATCTTGTCGATAAAGGTGGCGCCGGAGCGGTACTGCTCGATCACGCTGAAGGAGTACGACATGAGCCCGCCTGCATCCGCAAATTCATTCAGCCCGTACACGGCGACCTGGCGCTGGGCGTTCACCAATTCGACAATACGTGCGCGTTGGGAGAAGAAGAACGCGGCTGAGAGAACATAGAGCACGTCGGGCCGCTCGGACTTCAACACCTTGAACGCCGGGACGAGATCCTCCGGTGATCTGACCTCGATCACCCTGAGGTTGAGCGTGAGAGTCGCCGCCGCCTGCTTCAGACCGGGAAGCATGTGTACTAAGGGCAGATTCGTCGGGTCGTGCAGGACCGCCACACGCGAGGCCGAAGGAAATACTTCCTTCAGTAGCTGCAATATCTTGATCCCGAACTCGTCGGCCTGATTGCTGAGCCCCGTCGCATTGGTGCCCGGCCGTCGGAACGTCTTGACGATCCCCATCCCTACCGGATCGGAGACAGCGACGAACACGATTGGGACCGTCCTCGTCGCCTTGGACGCCGCGAAGGTCGCTTGAGAGCCGCCCGCGAACAAGACATCGGGCTTGAGCGCGACCAGCTCTGCGGCGAGTGCAGGCAATCGGTCGAACCGCCCGTCGGCGAACCGCCGCTCGACCACAAGGTTGTGTCCCTCGCGGTAGCCGAGGTCGGCAAGCGCCGCGAACAAGGCGTGTTGATACGGCGCACTGGTCGCCGACGAAGCTCCGGATAGAAAAGCGAGACGGTGGGGGCGCTGCTCTGCGCTCGCAAATCCGATCATTGCGACGGAGGCTGCGCCCGTGAGAATCTCCCTGCGCGTGGTCATACGACGACGAGACACATCTTATCCCTCGTGGTCGGAGATCGGCGGTCTCATCATGCGGCTCGCGAGGTGCTCGGGGCGAATCCGCCCAGCTCGGTGACAGCTCCGCCATGGTTCTGCCTATATAGTCATCGGAGTATTTCATCCGCTCGCATCATCAGCGACGCCGGGAGCGTGATCCCGAGCGCGTTCGCGGTCTTGAGGTTGATGAGCAGTTCGAATCGCGAGGGCTGCTCGATCGGCAGATCGCCGAGCCTGGCGCCTTTGAGAATTCGATCGACGTAGGATGCGGCGCGACGGTGGTACTCGAGGGCGTCCGCATAATATGAGATCAATCCATTTGGATCGACGTTCGCGGCGAGCAATTATGTCGATTGCATTGTACGGGGTGCGCGTCCAGGCGATCTGCGAGTCGAGCAAGCGACTCAGTTTGAGAAGACCGCCAAGGTGCTCGGCCTGACGACCGCCGAAAGAGCGTCGTCCATCTTTGAGCCCAGACGACACGAGGTTTCCGTCCGCGACGAACAATGCCGGCGCGGTGGGCTTACGGGACGACGAATGAGTCAGTCGAACGATTTCCGTGAGGCATCTGCACAATGAGCGGTTCGGCGGTTGACCGGACACGAGGGGGCTCACCAATCTCGCTGTACCGCTCTGATCGGTCTGGACGATGAGGTAGGCGGATGGAGTGCGCGCGCTGCCAGCACAACAATCCGACCGACTCCAATTTCTGCCTGGCGTGCGGGGTGCGGCTAGGGTCGACGTGTGCGTCGTGTCACAACGAGCTCCCGGCGGGCTCGCGATTCTGCAACGAGTGCGGAGCGCCGGTCACCGTGGCCATGTCGCGCTCTGCCGCTCCCGATACGTACACCCCGAAGCACCTCGCTGAGCGGATCCTGACATCGAAAGCTGCGCTCGAAGGCGAGCGAAAGCAAGTGACGGTTCTCTTCGCCGATCTCAAGGGCTCGATGGAGCTGCTCGCCGACCGTGATCCGGAAGAGGCACGTAAGATCCTCGATCCAGTCCTCGAGCTCATGATGGAGGCCGTGCATCGCTATGAGGGCACCGTCAATCAAGTCATGGGCGACGGCATCATGGCGCTTTTCGGAGCCCCCTAGCCCATGAGGACCACGCGGTGCGTGCATGCTACGCGGCGCTGCGGCTGCAACAGTCGATCAACCGGTACGCCGACGAGGTGCACCGGGCTCACGGGGTTCCGCTGCAGATCCGGGTCGGCCTGAACTCGGGCGAGGTCGTGGTGCGATCCGTCGGGAGCGATCTTCGCATGGACTACACGGCGATGGGCCAGACGACCCACCTCGCGGCCAGGATGGCGCAGATGGCGGTACCGGGCTCCATCCTGATGAGCCCCGAGACGCAGAGACTCTCCGAGGGCTACGTCGTGGTGGGGCCCCTCGGGCCACGGCCGGTCAAGGGACTGAACGCGCCGATCGACGTCTACGAGCTCGTCGGAGCCGAGACCGTACGCTCGCGACTCTATGCCGTCGCCGCGCGGGGTCTCACGCGTTTCGTGGGCCGCAACGACGAGCTCGAGCAGTTGCGTCACGCGCTGGACCAGGCTCGAAACGGACACGGTCAAGTGGTGGCCGTGGTCGGCGAGGCCGGGGTCGGCAAGTCCCGCCTCTACTGGGAGTTCACGCACTCTCATCGCACCCAGGGCTGGCTGATCCTCGAGAGTGGCTCGGTCTCTTATGGCAAGGCCACCGCGTACCTGCCGGTGATCGAGCTGCTGAAGGATTACTTCCAGATCGAGGCCCGGGATGAGCCGCGGAAAATCCGTGAGAAGGTCACCGGCAAGGTCTTCTCCCTGGATCGCGCCCTGGAGCCCTCGCTTGCGGCGTATCTCACGCTCCTCGATGTCCCCGCGGAGGATGCTCAGTGGGAGCGGCTCGATCCGCCACAGCGCCGGCACCGCACGCTGGATGCAGTCAAGCGCCTTCTGCTCAGGGAGAGCCTGGTCCAGCCGCTCTTGGTGATGTTCGAGGATCTGCACTGGAGGGCCACTACCGGCAAGCGCTGACTGAGTGCCTCGATCTCGTCGCGAGACATCGTGAAGATCGAACCGAAGCCGCGACAGGCATTGCAAAGCGCCAGGCAGCGCCCTCGAAGACGTCGCGAAGCCCCTGTCCTTTGCACGCCTCGCATGTCGCGCGCACCGGGGTGAAGAGGTCGTCGGCCATCCGCCGATGACGGCCGAGCGGCTTCAGGCGATAGAACGTCTGGTACACGGCCATCGCCTCGTGCATCCCACGACGCCAGCCGTCGTACTCGCCGGGTTCGCCACAAGTTCGGCAGACCGGGTTGCGACCAGCTGGTCGATCCGGTCTTAGGGCAGGTGTGCTTCCAGCTTTGATGCGGCATGGTCGCCTCCCGGCGCGAGGGTTCTGGCCGGGCGGCCAGATCCGGAGACGTGAAAAAACCCCTCGGGTGAGGGGTCTCGCGCCGTTGGTTGCTCGGTGCGAGCCGTATCGTCCCCGTCTCCGGGCTGGCATTGGCACCTTGGCGGCTTCACCAGGTTGCCGGGCGCTTCGTCGGGCCAGAACCCTCTGCGCCTCTCTGGATATCGTCAAACGCATGATAGGTGATTCGTCTGCCACGCGTCAACCGAGCGCGAGGGTGGTACTCAAACGCATGCCGTAGCGATCGCCGCTGTCGCGAGCCGCCCGCCGTCGACGGCGAACCGCAGCGAGCCGGGCGGCGGCCTGCCGCGTGCTTGTTTGCGTGGTCGAACAACTCCTTGGCTGTCGCGACGTCCCTTCCACGCGTACACGGTGCCTTCGATCGTGACGGCCGCCGCGCGCGAGCCGTCAGGGGAGAGCGTCCCGACGACCGCGAACACGTCCGGTGCGCCGACGCCGCGCGGCTGCGCGTACGGCCGGCGCAATCGCGCCACCGACAAGCTGCGCATCGGCGCGCCAGTGGCCGCGTCGGAGATGGTGACGCCGCCATCGTGCCCAGCGGTCACCTCGGTCTCGCACAGCACGCCGAGGCGCGCGCCGGTCCCGTCGAAGCAAAGCGCGAGGCGGCGGCCCATCGGCAGCGCAGCGGCCTCGGTCCACAGCGCGGCCGTGTCCGGTCGCCGCCAGAGGCGCAGCGCGCCTTCCTTCGCGCGGCCGAGCGACGCAAGGACGCGGGCGTCGGGGAGCACGCGAAATCGGCGATCGCTTCGTTCCGGATCCGGAGAAACACCGGCATGGCATCTCCAGCGGTGGGCCAGATGCTGATCATTCATACGAAGGTATGGAGGCGCACCAAGGCCGAAACGCTCCGATCAGCGAACGATCCTGACGGGGCGTTTTTGGTTGCAGACGATGGCGGTGGCGGTATCGTGCTCCCGCGGGCGCCGAGGGCGTCTTCGGCCCTCAGCGGGACGTAGAAGGGAGGCTCGCGATGGCAAAGGTGCTTCGGTGCGGAGACTTGATGCCCGGCTGCAATGCGGTCATCGAAGGGAAG
>JBKOUQ010000215.1:0-13984 GCA_046723475.1 Candidatus Methylomirabilota bacterium | reverse complement strand
ACCTACACTCGCACACCGGGTGAGACTGTCGCGGGCAGCCCGTACACGATCAGCGCGACGCTGAGCCCCGCCGCCGTGCTCGGCAACTACAACATCACCGCGAACACCGCGCTGTTCACCATCAACGGGCGCAACGCGTCGGTCACGCCGAACGCCGCCGGCAAGACGTACGGCGACGCCGATCCTACGCTGACGGGGACGCTCAGCGGATTCCTCCCCGGCGACGGCGTGACCGCGAGCTACGCGCGCACCGCGGGTGAGACCGTTGGCGGCAGCCCGTACACGATCAGCGCGACGCTGAGCCCGGCCGGCGTGCTCGGCAACTACAACATCACCGCGAACACCGCGCCGTTCACCATCGACAGGCGCAACGCGTCGGTGACACCGAACGCCGCCGGCAAGACGTACGGCGATACCGATCCGACGTTGACCGGCACGCTCAGTGGGTTCCTCGCCACCGACGGCGTGACCGCAACCTATACTCGCACGGCTGGGGAGGCGGTCGGCGGCAGCCCGTATACGATCAGCGCGACGCTAAGCCCGGCGGCAGCGCTCGGTAACTACCTCATCACGTACAACACGGCTAGCTTCACGGTCACGCAGCGATCAGCGTCGGTAACACCGAATAACGCAACCAAGGTCTATGGCAATGCCGATCCGGCGTTGACCGGCACGCTCAGTGGGTTCCTCGTGAGCGACGGCGTGACCGCGACCTACACTCGCACCGCGGGTGAGACGGTCGGCGGCAGCCCGTACACGATCAGCGCGACGCTCAGCCCCGCTGGCGCGCTCGGTAACTACAGCATCACGTACAACACGGCCAGCTTCACCATCACGCAGCGTCCAGCCTCGGTGACGCCGTATAGCGCAACCAAGGTCTATGGCAATGGCGACCCGACGCTCATCGGCACGCTCAATGGGTTCCTCGGCAGCGACGGCGTGACCGCGACCTACACCCGCGCCGCGGGTGAGACGGTCGGCGGCAGCCCATACACGATCAGCGCGACGCTGAGCCCAGCGGGCGCGCTCGGTAACTACAACATCACGTACAACACGGCCAGCTTCACCATCACGCAGCGCCCAGCCTCGCTAACGCCGACGGCGGCGAGCAAGACAGTCGGTGCGGCAGACCCGCTCCTTTCGGGAACATTGAGCGGCTTCCTGCCTGGGGATGGAGTTACGGGCGCCTACACCCGCACGCCTGGAGAGACAGTCGGCACGTACACGATCAGCGGGACGTTGAGTCCGGAAGCCGTACTTAGCAACTACAACGTGACGTACAACTCTGCGGCCTTCACGATAGTGTACAACTGGAGCGGCTTCTTCCAGCCCGTGGATAACTTGCCGGTGCTGAACGTCACGAAGGCCGGCAGCGCGATTCCCGTGAAGTTCAGCCTCCGCGGCAATCATGGACTCGCGATCTTTGCGCCCGGGTTTCCCGCGTGGGGCGTCACAGCGTGCACGTCGATGGATCCGGTCAGCATCGTCGACCAGACCGTGACAGCCGGTAGTAGCAGCTTGACGTACGACGCGGGCGCCGACCAGTACGTCTACGTGTGGAAGACCGACAAGGCGTGGACAGGATGCCGGCAGCTCATCCTGCAACTGAACGACGGGACGGTTCACAGAGCGAACTTCCAGATGAAGTGAACGTCGTCGACGGACGCCGGCCCAATGCCGGCATCCGGTCCGAAGGACCACGCTCAAAAAGCGCGCGGGCCGCCTGAGCCGGCCTCGCTCCTCGGGCGGCCCAGTCGACCGGCTCTGGCACGGCGCGCGCGCACCAGTTCGCGTGCGGGCCACAGCGATGCCGATCAGCAGCACGCCAAGCGCGAGGAACGGCCGCTCGCGCTCGAACGCCGACCCGCCGGGCGCCCACAAGGACGATATGTCGGCGGTGGAGGATGTGCTGGGCGTGCAAGTGGTGAGCTGCCGATCACATCCGCGGCGCTGCCGCGGTTGACGCTCGCGCGTCGGCTCGTCAGCGCGCGGGCGAGGATGCCGCGTAGCGGGCGAGGGCGAGGTCGACGATTTCCAGGATCGTCTGCGCGTAGGTCCTGCCGGAGGCGCGGGCGCCCTTGATGAACTCGGCGCCGGAGGACAGGTAGGGATTGGGATTCGCCTCGATGAGGTAGACCTTGCCGTCGCGGGCCAACCGGAAGTCGACTCGGGCATAGTCACGCAAGCCGAGCGCGTGAAACGCGGTGACCGCGGCGCGCCGCATCGTCTCCGTCACCTCGTCTGGAAGCTTCGGCACCAGGACCTTACTGCCGCGGTAGGCGCGCGTGCCTTCCGCCCATTTCACCTCGCTGCCGGCGATGCGCGGCGTGCCCCGGGGCAAGTGCGAGAGATCGAGCTCGACGGCCGGCAAGGCTTGCGCCTGATGATTGCCGAGCACGCCCATGTAGATCTCGCGGCCCTCGATGTACTGCTCGATGAGCACGGGGTGATCGAACTCGGCGTGCAGCTGATCGATGCGCTCCATCAGCTCCTTGATGCTGCCGGCGATCGAATCGAACCCGATGCCGATCGAGCCGTCCTCCCGAGAAGGCTTCACGATGACGGGGAACTCGATCTCCTGCGCGGACTCGAGCCGCCCTCGCCATACGACGGCCCAGCGGGGGGTGTCCACGCCGTGGAAGCTGAAGACCTTCTTGGCCAGCGCCTTGTCCATGGCCAGTGTGAGGCCACGGGCTCCGGAGCCGGTGTAGCGAAGGCCCAGCAGATCGTAGTACGCCGCCACGTGCGGCTCCTTCGTGTCGTCGCCGCCGAAGGACTCCACCAGATTGAAGACGAGGTCCGCCTGAGCCTGGGCGAGGTGTCGGAGGCACTCCGGCGTGCCGTCCACCGCCAGACCCACGACCTCGTGCCCGGCGCGGCGCAGGACAGCCGCGACCTCCTGCACGTCGCTCTTGCGCCGGCCCTTCGGGCCGTCGATGGATTCGTCAGCGCCGTGGGCGACGATGATCCGCATGGTGGGCGTTGCCCTTGTGGCCCCGGTGGCCACGGCGCGAGCCGCGTGCGCGGGGGATGAACCGGCCGTGAGTGAGGAAGTTCATCACGAGCGTGGTCGCGTACGTCGTCAGCTCTACCAGCGTGGCCGCCTCGGTCGCCGGCACCGCGAGATTCAGCCGGGCGGACGTTTCCTCCATCTTCATGACCAGCGCCCGGATGACGCTTCGGCGCACGCCGGTCCAGTACTCGATGCGGTTTACGAGAACGGCGCGGTGCTCGCGCAGAAAATCGGCGGCGGGGCGCGCGCCCTGCCGCTGGCGCACGAGGAAGTCCGGCAGGTCGTGCTCGAGGGCCACGTCGACGGGCTCCGGCGCGGGCTCCTGCGCCCGGAAGAACTCTTCGACGGTCATGTTCATTTCCTCCACCGTGATGTCGGTGGAGGCCAGACGTACGAGGGGCTCGGTCTCGCCGAGGCGACGCACCGTGCGGTCGACGTAGCGCAGCTTTCGCATGGCAGGCCAACCTCTGTAGCGCTGGCGCCACTGCGAGCGCGGGGTCAGCCAGACGGCGAACGTCTCCGCGAAGTCCTCGTCGGGATGCTTCTGCGCGTACCAACCTTCCATGTGACGCACGAATCTGCGGTCGAACGGCACCGGCTTGTAGCGGTCGCGGTACGGGCGGTTGAAGGGGCCGAACCGGGCGCGCCATTCGGGCGTCTTGTACAGCCTGTAGGCGTAGTTGAAGGCGTGCCCCGCCTCGTGACGGAGGTACATTCGGATCTCGCGCGCGCCCTCGACGTCGTCGATCGCTTTCTCCAGCTGCGCCAGCTTGGCGTCGGCCAGATAGAACGGAATGCCGATGATGGGCTCCTGATCGGGACAGCCCCACTCATCGGTCAGATACGTGGGCGGCCGAAACCGTTTGAGACCCTTGGCTTCCAGCTCGCGATAGAGGTCGGTGACGTACTGCTCGACCGGGGATCCCTCGAGCTTGAGGCCAAGCTCGCTGATCCGCTGGGAAAGCAGCGGCTTGACGTCGGCAGGTGCCGTCTCGAACCCGGGCATCGCCTTGATGCTAGCCCGGCCGCCGCGCCCGGGCCAGCGAGCACCTCGAGCGGTGCCTGGCGACGCGATCGAGGACGGTGGTCACCGCCTATCGATAAATATTGTTCGACGTGTGGTCGTAGTTCGATCCCCATTGGGACGCGATCCCATTACCGCGCCTTGACATGATGACGCACCGGTATTAGCAATACCGCACGGCTCGAGCGACACCGAGAGCAGCACACGTTTCTGGAGGAGAGGAACATGATGGTCCTGTCATCGCGCGCGTATGGAACGATCGTCGTTCTTCTTATCGCACTTACCTTTCCGACCGTCGCAGCCGCCTCGCTCTCGACGAGCTACTCCATCGAGGGCGTCGAGATCGCGGCCACGTCGACACAAGGCACGTTTGTCGGCACTGGAACGGGAGACCGCGGCGACGAGGCGGTTTGGCAAGCCGTCGTCAATCACAAGAAGCTTTCGCCGGGCTGCGAGTCCAGCGCGTCAGGCTGTGCGATCACGGGAGGAACGTTCTCGCTCGCCAACCAAGACGTCGAAGCGATCAACGGCACGTTCTCGTCCGGCTCGATCACGCTCGTTAGCGAGGCGCCCGGGTGCGGCCTTCAGGTGTTCAGCGTGGTCGGAACACTTACCGATGTGACCACGCCAACGACGGCCAATGGCACCGGCAACTTCATAGTAACGCTCACGCACTTCCGCGCCCTGTATCTGGGGCGCTGCACAACGTTCTTCGCGAAGGTCAGCGGCAGCGTTTCCTTCTCCTTCTAGTCGCGGGATACGAACGAAGCTGTTGATCCTCGGGGGGAATTGGCGGCCGGTTCAACTCATTCGCCAGTGACGGGCTCGAACAGTATCCCGACTCCACCCGGCGTGTCGACGGTGTGATATCTGACCCACTGGATTTGTGGAAACGTGAACTGCCGCATCACCCGCCGGAGCAGGGCGGAGAATTGAGGGGCGAGGAGCACCAGTTTAGGCGGTAACGCAAAGTCGATAGTTTCGGCCGGACACATGCGCTGGATGGTCTGCGCGTTGCGCAGGGCCCAGTCGAAATGACCGAGGCCGCGAAGGAGTAACCCGTCGTTGGCGGTCGTGTCGAAGTCGATGATCGTCACCCTGCTCGTACGATCGACGGCGAGCACGTCGATCTCGCCGCACGGGTCACACGGTATCCTGGCGTCGATCGTACGCAGCCCTGTCTCGAGAGCCCCACTCCAGTCCAGCGGAAGGATGGCGGCCAGCCGATCTCTGGTGACCTGCACCGGTCGAAGCACGACGACGTTTCCGCCGGGACCGCCGGGCGCAAACGACTCTTCGGGCGAAGAGGCAGGCGCTTTGCGTGACAGGAACAGGTGAGAGACATGCTCCAGTCCCCGCCCAAGCGGGCCGCCGTGTAAGCCGTTCTCATCGGCGTTGTCGTTCTGGTCCATGTCGCGCAGTCCTAGGAGCCGACCCCGGTCTCGATCGGCGTCATGAGCGGCCTGTCGCCGAGAGGCGACCAGGCAGTCGCGGCATCGTCCATGACGAGTATGGAGTCGTGTCCGCCGTAAGGATTCGGCTCGATGGCGGCATTCGACGGATCGTTCTGCCATTGGCCATCGACCACGTAACGATATCGATACCGACCCGGCGCGAGCTTGATGACCTTCGTCCAAACCCCGCCGATTGGCTCCATGTCGCTTCCGTCAAGCGTCCACTCGTTGAAGTCTCCCACCAGCAGAACGTGTTCGGCCTCGGGAGCTTCGAAAGCGAACGTGACTTCCCGGGAGTTCACCATCGGGGACAATGGCACAGCCCGACAGTCGCGACGACGCGCGCCGGTCGCATCGCCGTTCAAGGTGACACGCGGATCCTCGCTCTCGTGTCGCAACACTTCGGTGAGCAGTGACTGGTAATCGTCGAACCCGACACAGTCGCGGCAATACTGGACGATCGGCACGCCGTGACTGGCCGCCTCGGCGAGCTTGATGCTGTACCGGATGATCGTTTCGAAGTACTGACCGTCGAGGTGACGATGGAGCTCATCGACGACCGCCTTCACGAACGGCGACCGGCCCGGATAGAGCGTGACGAGCACACGGGCCTCGATATGGTGATCCGACTTCCGCGCCAGCACGTCGACCGTCTCCAGGAGCTTGCCGATCCCGTGCAATGAGAAGAAGCTCGGATCCATCGGCACGATGGCTTCTGAGCAGGCCTTCAGTGCATTGAACGTCAGGAGGCCAACGTTCGGGGGGCAATCGACGATGACGTAGTCGTAGTCGCCTCTGACCCCGGCAAGGGCGTCCGACAAGATATCCTCCCGCCCGGCGAGCCCGGCCAGCTTCTCCGGAATTGCGCTCAACAGAATGTCGGCAGGAGCCACGTCGAGGTTATCGACAACCGGGAGGATGACGTCACGAAGGCGGCCGGGCTGCTCGCCCGGGCGCCGTGAGAGCACCTCGTACATCGTCTTCGAAGGCGGGGGAGCATGGCCGGTGCGGAGACCGAGGGTGGCATGGCCCTGAGGGTCCATATCCACCAGCAGCACCCTGCGCTGCGAGCTCGCGAGGAATGCCGAAAGGTTTATGGATGTGGTCGTCTTGCCGCATCCACCCTTCTGGTTCACGACGGCGATCGTCCGCATCGTCCGCGTTCCTCCCTTCTTCTAGGTCGGTAGGGCCCTCCTTCGCCAAGTCGAACAGCGACCAGCTCGACGATATCAGGCGCCCCGGCCCGGGAAAGAACTATTAGTTGCGGTGGAGGGCACCGGCGGACCCTAGATATTGAAGATGCCGAGCATTGAATGAACCTCGCTTGCATGAGAAGCCGTGCTTCCTCGGGACATGTTGCATCCGAATAGCGCGCTTGAATCACGTTTTTTGGGCAAACGGCTGATGCCGAATCTATCCAGCCAAGCGTAGGTTGTCATCATGGACTAGTTGTCAGCAACCTCGCGAGCGGAGTGGGTTATATGGACGCTCTTGCTCTCCGTCAAACAACGGACGCCGTTCCTACAGCCAACGGAGCCGAAAGCCGCGCGCCGTTTGTAGGCCCCGACCTGCATGCCGGCACCGCGATCGCGGGCGCGGACATGCTGACGGTAGTCGTGATCACGCTCGGGACGACTCTCATCCTCTTCTTGCTCTGGAGAATCGTCCGGATTCCCGTGACGCGGCGACCGACAGCGACTTATTACTTCTGGTGCCCGGTCAGTCGACGAGCAGTAAGAGCAGAGTTTCAGGTAGACGCAACGGAGTCGAACTTTCTCGGCGTGAATTGGTGCTCGGCATTTCAGCCTGCGGCCGTCGTCAGATGTAGAAAACGCTGTCTGCGGGAGCCGCACGCACCAGTCTCTTCGCATCGACTGATGGACCCGAACGCGTTCGTGATCGGCTTGCGAGTCGGATGATGAACCGTCGCGCTTTCATCACAGGCCTCGGAGCCGTGCTCGCGGCGCCGCCCGGGACGAGCGCGCAATCATCGCATCAGGTCCCGTAAACAGAGACACATCGAAACGGGGGAGAAGACCATGTACAAGCACATCCTGATCCCGACGGATGGCTCGCCACTTTCGGAAGACGCCATCAAGCAGGGCCTTCGGCTCGCGAAGACCGTGAACGCCAAGGTAACTGTCCTCACCACCGTGCCGCCCTTCCACGTCGTTGCGGTCGAGCCGACCATGCTGACGGATACGCGCGAGCAGTATGACAAAGAAGTCGTGACGATCGCGGAGCGGCGTCTCGCGTTTCCGCGAGACGCGGCGAGGGTGGCCGGGGTGGTTTACGAAGACGTCCACATGGTTGCCGAGCATCCCTGGGCAGCGATCGTGGAAACCGCCAAGACGCGCGGCTGCGATCTGATCGTCATGGCCTCTCACGGTCGGAGGGGCGTCTCGGCGCTCTTGCTCGGTAGCGAGACGACGAAGGTGTTGACGCACACCACGATTCCAACGCTCGTCTGCAGGTGATCCGGAGCGAGGAGATGTGACCAGCGCGGTGCTGGTAGGAGGTGCGTGATGAATGGGTGGCTCATCCTCGGTGCGGTGGCGTTCGTGGCAGTGGTCTACATCATCGTTCCCGTGGGGTTCGCCGCGCGCGGGCACTTCCGCAGCCACAAGCTCGTTCGCTGTCCTGTCATCGGCCTCGGCGCCGGTGTGATCATCGGCCGGGCGGGGTTGGCGGAGGCATTTGGCCGCCGTTCGCTCCGGCGGATTTCGGACTGCACGTTCTGGCCGCGGCGCAAGGGCTGCGCGCAGCGCTGCCGTCTCTTGTCCGATGAGGAAATTCGGCAGTTCCGACGATCCGACGTCTGACGCTCGCCTCCAATGCTGTATCGGGCATTGAGGGAGGGCCGCCCATGCCAACCGAGTTCAGAGTTAGCCTCAAAGACCACCCCGGGACGCTGGGCCGACTCGGCGCCGTCCTCGGCGACGCCGGCATCAACATCGAGGCGATCGCGGGCAGCAGTCGTGAGGGAACGACTCGCGTCCAGTTCGTCTGTAACGCGCCGGATCGCGCCGCGCAGCATCTGCAGGCCGCGGGCATCGCGTACACCACTCGCGACGTGCTCGTTGTCAGGGTGCTGGATGAGCCCGGGACGCTGGGCGACGTTGGGCTGGTCATGGCGAAGGCCGGTATCAACATCGATTCGATCTACGTCACCACGCGTGGTCACCTCGTGCTGGTCGTCGATGATCTCGCCGGCGCGATTCAGGTCGCCGGAGGTATGGCGGTCATGACCCCGGAGTGACCGCCGGTCCCGGGAGGTGGTGGTCTGACTTCCGCGCCAGGGTGAGCATCACGTGCGCGACCGCGTGAGCTCATCCGCCACGACGCACCGGGATCGTAAACGTGAACGTCGAGCCTTGGCCGACCTGGCTCTTGACCCAGATCTTGCCGCCGTGGAGCTCGATGAACTTGCGTGAGAGCGCCAACCCAAGGCCGGTGCCCTCGACTTTCTTGTCCGCCGTCCCGACCTGCCGGAACTCCTCGAACACCGCTTCCTGATCTTCTGCGGCAATCCCTACGCCGGTGTCGCTCACCGATACTCCAACGGAGCCCTCTACCGGTTTCGCTTCGACATCGATGCGACCGCCCTCCGGCGTGAACTTGATGGCATTCGACAGGAGGTTGAGAAGGACCTGGCGGATTTTCCGCTCGTCTGCCTGGATGTGTCCGACCCGCTGGTCGACGGCCGTATGCAGCGCGATGCTTCGCCGGCCCGCCCGCTCACGCACCAGCGTGAGCGCATTGTCGATGGTCATGGGCAGGTCGAAGTCCGACAGCTCGAGCTCCATCCGTCCGGCCTCGATCTTCGAGAGGTCGAGGATGTCGTTGATGAGCGACAGGAGGTGCTGGCCGGAGGCGTGGATGTCCTTCAGATACTCTTCCTGCTTCTCGTTCAGCTCACCGAACATCCGCTCCGACAGCACTTCTGAGAAGCCGATGATAGCGTTCAGTGGCGTGCGCAGTTCGTGCGACATGTTGGCCAGGAACTCCGATTTATGGCGACTCGCCGCCTCCAGCTCCCGACTCTTCACTTCGATTTCTCGAAAGAGCCGCGCGTTCTGGATGGCGAGGGCGGACTGGGTGGCGAAGGTCCGCAGGAGCTGGACGACGTCCACCGTGAATTCTCCAGGCCTGTTGCGCGTCACGACGAGGCCGCCAACGAGCCGATCCTCGTGGAGCAGCGGGATCGCGAGCACCGAGCGCGTCCCGGCCGCAAGCAACGCGCCGCGTAGCCGCCCCTCGTAGGCGCCCTCGGCCGCGATGTCCGAGATCTGGAGCGGCTTCCGAGTCTCCGCCATCTGACCGACCGCACCCTCACCCCGGCGCAGACGCGTCGCGCGGACCAGTGCGGACTGACCCTCGTCGGCGTTGAGCGTGGCGCGCGCCGAAAATTCTTCCGCGCCTTCGTCGTACTCGAAGATGGTGCCGCCATCCGCATCCGAAAGCTGGACGGCCCGGCCGACGATCGTGGTGAGGACGGTGTCGAGATCGAGCGATGAATTGACGGCACGTCCGACATCGCCGAGGGCCGTGAGCTGCTCCACCGAACGGGTCAGGTCTTGCGTTCGCGCCTGTAGCTCGATGAGCAGGCGCGCGTTCTCAATCGCAATCACCGCCTGATCGCCGAAAGTCTGGAGCAGAGCGATCTCGTCGTCCGTGAACCCGCCGGCCTCGCGGCGCGTGATACCGATCGCCCCGATCGCCTCGTTATGGTGGAGCATGGGCACGACACCCGCGCTTCGCCAGCCACGTGCCCGAGCGTACGTGTGCGTGGCTTCGGGTAATCGGGAATCAGTGTGAGCGTCGGCGATATTGAGCGGCGCACGATTACGAACGGCCTGGGCGTGTGGATCGTCCCCATGGACCGAGCGTGGGTAGGCCGCCTTCAACGTTGCGTCGCCCGCAAGGTCGGTGCTCGTGAGGGCAACGAGCTCGATCCGGTCGCCGACCAGCCGAGTCAGCGTCCCCGAGTGACCTCCTAGCAAGCGGACAGCGCTGCCCACGATGGCGTCGAAAACCGGCTGAACATCCGTCTGCGAGCGGCTGATGACACGCAGGATGTCGCTGGTCGCCGTCTGCGTATCCAGCGCCGTCGTCAGCTCGCGATTACTCGTCTGAAGCTCGGTGAACAGACGAACGTTTTCTATCGCGATGACCGCTTGGTGGGCGAACGTCTTTAGGAGCTCGACCTGACTATCGGTGAACGGCTTGGCCTGGCCTCGCGCAACTGAGATCGACCCGATGCTCTCAGCGTCGCGGACCATGGGCACCGCCACCACGCTCCTGAAGCCGAAGATCCGCGCAAGCTCGCGGCCTCGGGGAGGCACGTCAGGATCGTGCTCGACGTCCGTCACGTGAACTACCCGTCGGTCGACGAGCGCCAGGCCATTGATCGTGTCTCGATCCGCCGCCAACGGATATGATCGGCGAATCTCGTGGAGCGCAGCGGACCCGAGGTTGTGACCCGCGATGAAGTGAACCATCCTGCCATCGAATCGAGTGACGAAGCCGAAGGATCCTTCGCACAATCGCGTGGCGCTCTCGGCAATCGTGTCGAAGACCGGTCCCACATCTGTCGGCGATCTGGCGATCACCCGCAGGATCTCACTGGTTGCCGTCAGATCGCGGTTGCGACCTTCGAGCTCCGTGAACAAGCGCACGTTCTCAATGGCGATAACGGCCTGGTCGGCGAAGGTCTTGAGCAGCGCGATGTGCTCATCCCCGAAGCCTCCCGCTTCGCTTCGGGTGACGCCGATCGCGCCGATCGCTTGCCCCTCCCTCAGCATGGGCACCCACACCCCACTGCGGAAACCCCGTTCGCGCATGTTCCTTCGGTAGTCCTCCGGAACGCGCGCGTCGGTCTCGATATCGGTCAGCACCACGCGAGTTCGGGTGCGAATTACTTCACCCGCTGTGGAATAGGCGGAAAGGGGTCGGGGAAAGTTCCTGCTAAGCGCCGCGTCGCCGGACGGGGTTGTCGACGTGAGGGCAACCAGGTGGAGCTCGTCTCCAACCACAAGGAACACACCGCTGGAGAAGCCGCCGAGAAGGCGCCGCGCGCTCTCCACGATAGCGTCGAATACGGGCTGCACATCGGTGGGTGAGGTTCCGATCACGGCCAGTACATCGGCCGTTGCGGTCTGCTGATCGAGGGCCTGTGTCAGGTCTCGGTTGCGCGCGTCCAACTCCTTGAACAGCCTCGCGTTCTCGATGGCGATGACGGCCTGGTCCGCGAAGGTCTGGAGCAAGGCAATCTGTGTGTCCGAAAAGCGGCCGGGGGTTGTCCGCGCGACCATGATCGCGCCGATCACTTGCGTCTTCCGAAGCATCGGGACGCCCAAGGTTCCACGCCAGCGCCCAATCTCTGCCGTGTGCTTGTACTGATAGTGGGCGTCAGCCATCACGTCTTCGAAGTGGACGACCGCACGGCTGCGGATCGCCCGGGCGCTCGTCGACTCAGCGTCAAGCGGCATAGGGAAAGCGCCCCGAGTGGCCTCGGTGCCCTGGGAAGTCAGGCCGTACACGGCGGCCAGCTCCAAATGATCGCCTTTGAGCGTGGTAACGATGCTCAGCTCCGCGTCACACAGTTTCACGGCGCGCTCGGCGATCATGTCGAACACCGGCTGCACGTCTGTCGGCGACATGCTGATCGCCTTGAGGATGTTGCTCGTGGCGGTCTGCTGCTCGAGCGATTCGCCAAGTGCCTGCCGCAGCCCTTCAATCTCTGCCTGCAGATCCGCGTACGAGGCCGCAGGAGTGACGGCGCCGGTGGGCGTCCCACACTCACGACAGAACTTGGTAGGCGAAGGGTTGTCGTGCTGACACCCGGGACACTTCAATGCCGAGCCTCCTCGAAATCGGCCGGGGCGGACCACGGCAGCCGACAGTAGCCCGCCGAGATAGCGGCGTCAACGCCGGGGGGCTCGTCCGCCGGCATCTCGACGGACATCACTTCGTCTGGTGAACCATCGCCGCCCCGCGGCGTTCGGCGACCACGATCACCGTCCAGCCGCTGGCGGCCGAGAAGGCGCCGGCACCGAGCGCGCGCTCCTCTTCGATTTGCATCCCACGCCTCGTCTGCAGCTTCCCGCCGGGCAGCGTCGACGAAGCCGCTCCCGCTGGCGCCGCGATGAGCGTGAGGGAGATTGCGCGAGAGCCATCGGTGCGATCGAGCGCGCACGTCGAACCGGGGTCGGACGCCACGGAAGGCGTGGACCGCGGCTGCGTCGAGCCACCGAGCAGGCCATTGACGTCGGCCGCGCGCAGAATGTGGCAGGGATCGAGCGCGACGGGCGCGCCGCGTGCCGGCACGAGCGTGAGCACGACCAGCATGCGCCGCGGGCCGAAGTCGACGGGGCGGCCGTCGAGGCCGTCATAGAACGCCACGCGCAGCTCGTCGCCCTGGCGCGCCCAGATCATCCAGAGCGGCCGCTGCTGCGGGTCGTCGATCGGCGAGACGTATACCGCCGGTGGCTGAGTCGTCGAGTCGAACGAGAGCTGCGCGCGGAGCCGCTCGCCGTTCGCGCTCTGCGCGAGAAGCTCGGAGCCGCGGAACGTCCACGTGGCGTTGAGCAGCTTGCCGTCGGCCCGCGGGCTGCCCTCGAAGACGATGCGGGCGACCGTCCATGAGCCGTCGAGCTCCGCGGCGGCGCCGCCTGCTGCGAAGGCGAGAGCCGCGAACAGCACCGTGAGCATCACGTGCGCGACCGCGTGAGCCGGCTTCGCTGCTCGGGCGTTCAGCCGACCGGCTCCTGCACGGCGCGCGCGCACCAGCTGGCGTGCGCGTCGCACGCCCACATGAACGCCTCCCTGGCGCGCTCGAAGCGACGCGCACGCGCGTCGACGGTGCCGACGGCATAGCGCTGCACGCCGGCGTTCGTACTGAGGGATCCGGCTGCCTCTATCCGATCACCGTGCTCGTCACGGGGCGATAGTCAGCTCGTGCGTTCCGTGCTCGGCTTCTCGCCGGGACCGGGAAGTTTTGCTTTCGCTCCGCCGCGCAGTTCCCCCGTGATCAGCGACGGAATATCGGGATACGGATAGATCGTCGGCGCATTGTTGACGGGAAGTCCGCCGGTATCGATCGACGGGCCGTACACGCTGTAGACCTGGCGTCCGAGCAGGCGAAGCAGCGTGGTCTGCTCGGCGCGGTGATGCGCCGTGTGGGCGATGCGCCGCACCATGATCCACGCGCGACTGTGACGGACGTCGAAGAACGCAACGTCAGTCGCCCACCACACGTCGTCCTTCTTCTCGAGTTGCGCGAGGCGCTTGCCGGAGTCCTCCGCGTATCGCTGGATGAACGCCAGCCGGCTCTCGTCGGTCGGCAACGGCGGCGCCGCGACGTCGATGCCGAACATCCCGCAGAACCATTTGTCCTCGCTCATGCACTGATGAACCATGTGCTCGCGCGGCGTCCGGTCGCGGTCGAGGCGCGGGTGCGGGCGAACGTTCAGATCCTCGTCGGCGAACATG
>JBKOUQ010000282.1:0-7372 GCA_046723475.1 Candidatus Methylomirabilota bacterium | reverse complement strand
CGGGGTCACCGTGACGTCGAACTTCATCGTCGACGGTCCGTCGTCGAACAGCATGCCGCGGTAGTTCGGGTAGAGCATGAACACGCTGACGGGGTAGGGCTGCTGCATCTCGAGCTTCACGTCGTCGTACCAGGCGGTGAATCCGGCGGCGGCGTAATAACCGTCGAGCGTGACGCCGACCGTTCGATCGGTCGCGATCGTCACGAGGATCTCCTGATACGTCCAGTCATTCGTGCCCGACATGTCGGCCGACGACGACCACTCGCTGATGCCGCCGGGACGCGAGTCGAGGGTGAACCGGGCACTGCCGCTGCCGCCCGACTGCGTCTTGATCCAGCCGCTGAGGCGGTACACGCCGGCTTTGACCTGGAGCTTCTGCATGGCCTGCGCGCCGGCGCTCGACAACCGGTAGCTGTAGTTGCCCGAATGCTTCACGAGCTGGTCGATGCCCCACGTGCCTGCGGGCGACCAGCTGCTCGGGACGCTGCCTGCAACGGTCTCGAACCCGCCGTTCTGCAGGAGATCGGAATAGATCGGGCTCGCGAGCTGCGTGAGCCCGCCGCCGACCAGAGGCGCCGACTGCGCGCGCACCGATGGCACAGTGCACGACAGCGTCAGCACCGTGACCAGAACTCCAGCTATCCAACGTCGCATCGAGTTCCCTCCCACCCGCTGTTGTCGTGTCGCTCTTACATCGCTAGGAAACGGATTTCCCAGTCGGCGGGCGAAGGGCAAGGGCGGCGCCAAACCGAAATGTGGAGTGATGTGCGCGAAAAGGCGTGAGTTACAACTTCTACGCTGAAGCTGGCACCGCCGACATGCTGACAGTGACGCTTCGACGACGACAGTCAGCCGACGTCAGGCGGACGGAGGCCGCTGTATGAAGGCGGAGCGCGAATCGCGCGAACTCGCTGCGGGCCTCATGGGCGCGCGCGTCGCCGACTCGGCCGATTTCGCGTGCAAAGAGCGAGACACGGTGTGGTACGACGCTTGCGCTTCGTCACGGCATGCTCAGCCTTGCCCATGACGAATCCGCCACGAAATCCTGGGACCGTTTCGTCGAGCAACATCCGGCCGCCACGGTGGCGCACCTGTCCGCGTGGGGCCGGATCGTCGCCGGCGCGTACGGTCATCAAAGCGTGTACTTGTCGATCGACGACGAGGGCGACACCCTCGGCGTCCTGCCACTCATTCTCGTTACGAGTCGCATCTTTGGTCGGCGTCTCGTCTCGATGCCGTTTCTCGACTATGGCGGCGTGCTCGCGGCACCCGATGCTCCGCCTGGCGGCGTGGAGCAAGCGCTCGTGGACGCCGCGCTGCAGGTCGCCCGCGACCGTCGCGCGGCCACGCTCGGCTTGCGGCAGTTCACGCGCGGCCCGCTTCGGTACCCAACGGCGGCCGACCGCGTCACGATGCTGCTGACGCTGACGACGAAGGACGCGGTGTGGAAGGCACTGCCCTCCGAGCGTCGTAATCGCGTCCGGAAGGGCGAGAAGAACGGGCTGACGGCCAGCTGGTGCGGGCCGGAGGCGCTGGACGACTTCTATCGTGTGTTCGCGGTCAACATGCGCGACCTTGGCTCACCGGTGCACAGCCGCACGTTCTTCCGCTTGATGCTCGAAGAGCTGCCCGGCACGGCGCGCATCCTGCTGGTGCACGACCGCGACCGCCGTGTGGTCGGTGCCGCCGTCTGTCTGTTCTTCCGCGACACGATCATGGTCCCGTGGGTGTCCTCGCTGCGCGAGGCGTTCTCGCTGTGCCCGAACTTCGTCCTGTACTGGGAGGTCATTCGGTACGGGTGCGACAACGGCTACCGGACGCTGGATCTCGGGCGTTCGTTCCGGAGCGCGGGCACGTACGAGTTCAAGCGCCAGTGGGGCGCCGTGGACCACACGCTGCCGTGGATCTCCATCGACACGGTGCCCGGCGGTCCGCCGTCCGTCGATCGTGACGCCAGCCGCTTCGCGCCGTTCATCGCGGCCTGGAAGCGCGTGCCCGTCCCCGTCGCGAACGCGCTCGGGCCGTGGATCCGCGGTCAGGTGCCGAACTGACGCCATGAGCACGCCGGTCACTATCGCGGTCTTGAACTACCAGCGGCGCGAGGCGCTGCGACGCGCGCTCGAGGCCGCGCGCGCGCAGCGGTACGCGCCGCTGGAGATTCTCGCTGTCGACAACGCCTCCACCGACGGCTCGCAGGAGATGGTCCGCCGCGACTTCCCTGACGTCCACCTGGTCGCGCTGCCGGAAAACATCGCCGCGGCGGCGCGCAACGAGGGGGTGCGCGCGGCGAAGGGCGAGATCGTCTTCACGCTCGACAACGACGTGCTGTTCACGACGCCCGACGACGTCGCGCGCGGCGTCGCCGTGTTCCAGCGCCGGCCGCGCGCGGCGGTGGTGAACTTCACGATCGTCGGCCCCGACGGCGTGCTGTCGCGCCGCGACTGGTGTCATCCGCGCGATCCTGCTCGCTGGGCCGGCGCCGAGTTCGCGACCGACTACGTTCTCGAAGGCGCCTCGGCGTGCCGGCGCGACGCGTTTCTGGATGCGGGCGGCTACTGGCCTCCGCTGTTCATCGGGCATGAGGGCTGGGACCTGGCCCTGCGACTCCTCGATGCCGGGCACGATCTCCTCTACACGCCCGAGGTGCGCGTCCGTCACATGGTCGATCAGTCGGTGCGGCCGTCGAGCCGCATCTACTACACGTTCACGCGCAACGCCGTCTGGGTCGCGCTGCGGAATTACCCGCCCGCCGCGGCGGGTGTGTCGATCGCCCGCGACCTGGCGCTGATGGCGTTCGCGGCCGCGCGGGCCGGTGAGCTCACCGCTTGGGCGCGTGGCGTGGCGGACGCGGTGGCCGGACGAGCGCAGGCCCTGCAGACACGCCGGCCGATGTCCAGCGAGACCGCGCGCCGTCTGCGCCGCATCCGCGCGCTGCGACCGTCGATCGCCGCGCGGATCATGCGTCACGTCCGCTCCCGTCTGATTTAGTCGGACCCCCCTCGATCCTCGCCGTTCGAAGAACGGCGTGTGGGTCGAGTGGGTGACGGAGCCCGCCGGACCGGCACCAAACCGGCGACAGGACCCGCTGCGGGCGGTGCTACGGCGAGGTTGTTGCGCTCAGGCGGCGCGGCGGGACGACGTGTCGACCGTGCCGCCCTCGGCCGCGATGCGTGCCGCGCGCGCCGCTCGCCCCCGTGACGTGAGCCCCGCCAGCGCGACGATGGCGCGCACGAGAAGTCCGAGGTCGCGTGTGACGAGGAAGCCGCGGAGGAACACCGCGGCCGCCTCGCGTCGCCGTCCGGCGTCGGTATGGTGCCAGCCGAAGTGTTTCACCCGCGACACGAGGCCGCGCCGCACCGCGCCGCGCGCCTGGCGGTCGCCCCGCAATGACCGGCGCTCGCGAATCAGCTGCCGGATCATCGCACTGTCGCCGGCCGCTTGATCGGTCCGATGCAGCGAATCGTCGCCCACACGGAGCACCGCGAGAGGCAGATCGATGTACCCGAAGCGATGTAATCGGGCGAACCGAAGCAGGAAGTCCCAGTCTTCCGACGACGACCACGTCTCGTCGAAGCGCCCGACCCTCTCGAACGTGCTGCGGCGGACGACGAGCGCGGAGGGCTTGATGGGAACTTCCTCGAGCAGCACGAGGAACATCTCGCGCCGGCCGAGCACCACGCCGTCCGAATAGTCGCGCTCGCCGAGTAGCCGCGAGAACACCGCGGTCTCGCGCATGAACGAGCGGTACACGCGGCCGCGATCCTCCTTCTCGAGGTCGCTGAACACCGCCTCGATCTCCGGGTGGCGATCGAGGTAGCCGACCTCGTGCGCGAGCTTGTCAGGCCGCCACAGATCGTCGGAGTCGAGAAAGGCGATGAGTGGAGCGCGGGCGTGCGTAACACCCAGGTTGCGCGCGCCGGCGACGACGGCGTGGCGGCCGTGGATCACGCGCAGCCGCGGATCGGGGATCGACGCGAGCACGGTCGCCGTCGCGTCGGTCGAGCCATCGTTGACCACGATGCACTCGAGCTCCGCCATCGTCTGTCGTAAGACGCTCGCGACGGCTTCGGCGACGGAATGTGCGCGGTTATACGTCGGAATGATTACCGAGCAGCGCGGAACGGACTCCAGGCTGGACACGTGGCGTCAGGGGTGCAGGACGCGTACCAGAGCCGCGCGCAGCGGCCTCCGGGAGGTCGCGCGGGCATCGAGATACGCTGCATACTTCTCATATTTCGTCGCGCGCATTTGGAAATGCGATGCAGAAGTGCCCGCGTGGACCGCGTCATGACAGGCGGAACCAATCTGGCACGGTTCGTGGACTGGACCGGGGACGATGCGACGAAGCTATGCCCTCGCCTGCGCCCTGGCGACGATCCTGACGCTTGTCACGCTGCACCCGGCCGATGCGCAACCGAACGTCACTGGCCAATGGTCTGTACTTCCCTACACCATGCCGATCAACCCGATCCACGTCGGTCTCATGCGGACGGGCAAGATCTTGGTCGTCAGCGGCACGCAGAACGATCCGAGCGTGACGACGAACAGCGCGGCCGTCTACGACCCGACGACGGGCGTGATCAACGTGCAGACGATCCCGTGGGATCTGTTCTGCAATGGCCTGTCATGGATGCAGGACGGGCGCGCGCTCATCGCCGGCGGCAACCTCCAGTACAACCCCTTCCGCGGCATCAAGACCGCCACCGTGTTCGATCCGATCACCGAAAAGTTCATCCAGGTGCAGGACATGGCGCGCGGGCGCTGGTATCCCACGGTGTCGGGGTTGGCCGACGGGCGCATGATGACGTTCTCCGGCTGGCTCGAGGGCGGCGGCACCAACAACGCGGTCGAGATCTATACGAACCCCGACGGCTGGAGCCCGGAGAACTACGCGCCGTTCATCCCAGCGCTCTATCCCTGGCTTCACCTGCTGCCTGACGGACGCATCTTCATGTCCGGCGCGAGTCTGTCGTCGAACATCTTCAATCCAGCGACGGGCAGTTGGCAGAGCAGCGTCGCCACGATGAACTATCCCAACGAGCGCACGTACGGGTCGTCCGTGCTGCTGCCGCTGTCGGCGGCCGACAACTGGCGCGCGCGGGTCATCATCATGGGCGGCGACAACCCGGCCACGGACACCGCGGAAATCATCGACCTGTCGCAGCCCAATCCGCAGTGGCGCACGACGAATCCGATGTCCGGACCCCGCATCGACATGGACGCCGTCATCCTGCCCACCGGCAAGATCCTGGCGCTCGGCGGCTCTGCGCTCGACAAGACCGAGAACACCGCCACCTTGAATGCGGATCTGTTCGACCCCGCCACCGAGACCTGGACGCCGGCCGGGACGATGAACATGGCCCGGCTCTACCACTCGGTCGCGCTGCTCCTGCCCGACGGCACCGTCTGGTCGGCGGGCAGCAATCCGGCCCAGGGCACCTGGGAAAACCGGATGGAGATCTACAGACCCGCGTATCTGTTCAACGCCAGCGGCGGTGCCGCGACGCGGCCGACGATCACGGGCGCGCCCTCGAGCATCGGCTACGGCGGCAGCTTTCAGGTCAGCACACCGAACGCGGCGAACATCGCCTCCGTCGCGCTCATTCGCAACGGCGCCAACACCCACGCGTTCGACATGGATCAGCGGATGGTCTCGCTGGCGTTCACCAAGGGCGCGGGGCAGCTCACGGTCAGCGCTCCACCGAACGCGAACATCGCCCCGCCCGGGTATTACATGCTCTTCATCGTCGACACGAACGGCGTGCCGTCGGTTGCGCCGTTCGTGCGCGTCAGCGCAAACCCCGGAAATCAGCCGCCGAAAGGAACGATCAGCTTACCGTCGGGTGACGTGACGATCCGCGCGGGCGATTCGGTCACGTTCTCCGGCTCGGGCAGCGATCCCGACGGCTCGGTCTCCGCCTACCGGTGGATCTTCCCGGGTGGCTCGCCGGCTACGAGCACATCGCCGACGCCCGGGAGCGTCACGTTCAACACGCCGGGCACGTACTACGTCTCGCTCACGGTGACCGACAACCAGGGCACGACGGATCCGAGTCCGCCCGTTCGCGTCGTCACCGTACAGACCGGGACGCTCACCGCGTCGTTCACGAGCCCGGCGGACAGCGCAACCGTCAGTGGCAACGTCACCGTCGGCATGGCGGCCAGTGGGGCCTCGGGCAGCTCCACCACGTTCACGCTCGCCGTCGACGGCACAACCGTCTTCAACAACACGACCGCGGATACCACGCAGAGCTACAGCTGGAACACGACCGGAGTCGCGGACGGCACGCACACGCTCAACCTCACCGTGCGCGATGCCACCGGCACCGTGGCGACGGCCACACGGTCCGTCACGGTCAACAACAATGCACCTGGAACGCTGAAGGTGACGTTCCCGAATCTCTCACCGGGCCAGACCGTGCAGGGCACGGTGCCCGTACAGATCGCGGTCGCCGGTGCGAGCGGCACGAACAACCGGTTCACGATCCTCGTGGACGGCGTCCAGCAGACCGTGATCGCGAGCAACGCGACGACCGTCACCTGGAACTGGGATACGACGACCGTCGGCAACGGCTCACGCACGATCACGGCGAGCGTGCAGGACGCGACCGGCAACACCGGCAGCGGCTTCGTGTACGTGCAGGTGCAGAACGCCAGCGCGCTGCAGGTGTTCATCAGCCAGCCGAGTGACGGCGCGACCGTGAGCGGTGGCGCCGTGTGGACGACGATGTGGGTCAATGGCGCCGCCGCCGGGACGAAGACGTACACGCTCAGCATCGGCGGACAGACGGTGGGGAGCGGCACGGATACGTCGAGCGGTCCGGTGACGATACCGTGGGACAGCACGAAGGTCTCGAACGGCACGCAAGCGCTGAAGGCGACCGTGCGTGACCCGGGCGGGGCCACGGGCAGCACCACGATTTCCGTGAACGTGCAGAACGCCGGGACGCTGAGCGCGTCGTTCTCGAGCCCGGCCGACGGCGCGACGGTGAGCGGCACCGTCACCGTCGGGATGGTCGCGAGCGGCGGCACGGGACCGTACACCTACACGCTCACCATCGACGGCACCCAGGTCGTCTCGGGAGCCTCGGCGAGCTATTCGTGGAACACGGCCGGCTACAGCAATGCGAGCCACACGCTCGGGCTCACCGTACGGGACAGCAAGGGGGCGACGGCGGCCGCGACGCGTGCGGTGATCGTCCAGAATGGCGGCATATCGTTGACGGCCGGATTCTCCGCGCCCGCTGACGGCGCCACCGTCAGCGGCAGTGTCAGCGTCGGCATGACCGCCTCCGGCGGCACCGCGCCCTACACCTACACGCTCGCCATCGACGGCACACAGGTCGCCTCCAGCGGCACGGCCTCGTACACC